>JAGWTP010000004.1 GCA_028868895.1 Burkholderiales bacterium | reverse complement strand
AGCCGGTCTTGATGCGCGGCGCCCAGGCCGCGGCGTCGCCGAACTTGGGCGCACCGACCAGGCCGGCGGTGTGGCAGGTCGTGCACTGCGCGGCGAAGACCTGCTCGCCGGTCTTCAACGTCGACAGGTCGGAGGCGTCCTTGATCTGCACCATGCCGACCGGCTCGATGCGCCGCGCCACCGCCTCCGGCGTCATGCCGTTGCTGCCTGCGCCGGGGCGGTACTGGTGCACCACGTAGGTCGCGAGCAGCACGATGATGGCGATCGGCACCAAGAAGGCAAAAACGACCGCGAGGATCAATTGCTTTGGCGTCTTGATGGGGCCTTCGTGCGGGCCATCGTGTTCGTGCTGCTGGTTCTGGGCGTCGCTCATGGGATCCTCAACTGCGCAAATCGGTGACGCGGACAGGGCCCTTGACCCCGGGCCCGGCGGGCCCCGCGCAAAACCGCGGAATTATAGGCTCGGTGCCCACCGCCAGCCCGGGGCCGCGGGGGTGCGCTGATAGAATTCGCACTGCGCGTCCGTAGCTCAATGGATAGAGTACTGCCCTCCGAAGGCAGGGGTTGCTGGTTCGATCCCAGCCGGGCGCACCAGCCATCAGTACGACATCCGCACCCGGTCACGACCCGCATTCTTGGCCTCGTACAAGGCACGGTCCGCGGCGCTGATCAGCGCGTCGAGCGTCAACCCCGCCGTGCACCCGGCCGCACGGCCCGCCACCCCCACGCTCACCGTCACCGC
This sequence comes from Burkholderiales bacterium, assembly GCA_028868895.1. Classification (GTDB taxonomy): domain Bacteria; phylum Pseudomonadota; class Gammaproteobacteria; order Burkholderiales; family Burkholderiaceae_C; genus LMDS01. The sequence continues at coordinate 77,988 of JAGWTP010000004.1, read as the reverse complement.
CGCGCTCATGCGCGGGTGCATCGCGGCCGCGGCGGCCTCGCGCAGGCGGTGGCCCAGTTGCTGCGCCAGCGGCGCCGGAGTGTCGGGCAGCAGCGCGATGAACTCCTCGCCGCCCCAGCGCGCGAACAGGTCGGTGCCACGAAGCGCAGCGCCGCAGCGCTTGCCGATCTCGACCAGCACCTCGTCGCCGACGGCGTGGCCATGGGTGTCGTTGATGCGCTTGAAGTGGTCGACGTCGACCACCAGCAGCGCCAGCGGTCGGTCGTGCCGCTGCGCCAGCGCAAGCGCACGCTGCGCGCCCTCGATGAAGTGACGCCGGTTGCGCAGGCCGGTGAGCGGGTCGGTCATCGCCAGTTCGTGCAGGCGCCGGCGGGTGTGCTCGAGCGTCACCACCAGCATCGAGGCCACGCCGCCGGCCACCGCGCTCATCGGCACCGCGACGAACAGCGCGATGTAGAGCGCGTCGCCGATCACGGGGTCGCCCTTGAGGCGCAGCCACAGGTAGGTCATCGCCACCGAGCCGAACGCGCTCGCCACCGTCAACAGGGCGGTGGCGCGCAGCACGCCGAGCCGGGCGATGCGCGCCGCGGCCGAGCGCCGCCGGCGGGTGCTCGCCGCGAGCGGATCGCCGGCCCAGGAAAACTGCGAATCCATGGTCGTGTCTGCGGGCCTTTCCAGCCGGGCCGCAGCGTTGCGCCGCAGCGTGGCGAGACGGCTACTCGATCGCCTTGACCATGTCCTCGACGACCTTCTTGGCGTCGCCGAACACCATCATGGTCTTGTCCATGTAGAAGAGTTCGTTGTCCAGGCCGGCGTAGCCGGCGGCCATCGAGCGCTTGTTGACGATCACGGTCTTGGCCTTGTAGGCCTCCAGGATCGGCATGCCGTAGATCGGGCTGCCCTTGGTCAGCGCAGCCGGGTTCACGACGTCGTTGGCGCCCAGGATGATCGCCACGTCGGCCTGGCCGAACTCGCCGTTGATGTCTTCCATCTCGAAGACCTGGTCGTACGGCACCTCGGCCTCGGCCAGCAGCACGTTCATGTGGCCGGGCATGCGTCCGGCCACCGGGTGGATCGCGTACTTCACGGTGATGCCCTTGGCGGTGAGCTTGGCCGCGAGTTCCTTGACGGCGTGCTGGGCCCGCGCCACCGCCAGGCCGTAGCCCGGCACGATCACCACGGTCTCGGCATTGCCCAGGATGAACGCGGCATCGTCGGCGCTGCCGCTCTTGACGGGGCGCTGCTCGGTGGCCGCGGCCGGGCCGCCGGCCTCGCCGCCGAAGCCGCCCAGGATCACGTTGAAGAACGAGCGGTTCATCGCCTTGCACATGATGTACGAGAGGATCGCGCCCGAGCTGCCCACCAGCGAGCCGGCGATGATCAGCATCGCGTTGTTCAGGCTGAAGCCGATGCCGGCCGCGGCCCAGCCGGAGTAGCTGTTGAGCATCGAGACCACCACCGGCATGTCCGCGCCGCCGATCGGGATGATGATCAGCACGCCCATCGCGAAGGCCAGCGCCAGCATTCCGAAGAACGCCGGCCAGCTTTCGGTGTAGACGAACGCCAGGCCCAGGCCGAGCATCGCCAGCCCGAGCACGAGGTTGAGCAGGTGCTGGCCCGCGAACTGCACCGGCGCGCCCTTGAAGAGGCGGAACTTGTAGGTGCCCGACAGCTTGCCGAACGCGATCACCGAACCGCTGAAGGTGATCGCGCCGATCGCCGCACCCAGGAAGAGTTCGAGCCGGTTGCCGTTGGGGATCGGCTCGCCCGGTGCCGCGGTGATCGCGAAGGCGTGCGGCTCGGCGACCGCGGCCACCGCGATGAACACCGCCGCCAGGCCGATCATGCTGTGGAAGAACGCGACCAGCTCGGGCATCTTGGTCATCTCGACCGTGTGCGCGCGCCACGCGCCGTAGGCGCCGCCGGCCACCAGCCCGAGCAGCACCCAGCCCAGGCCGCCGACATGGCCGTCGGCCAGCTTGACGATCAGCGCCGCGGTGGTGACCGCGGCGATCGCCATGCCGCTCATGCCGAACACGTTGCCGCGGATCGAGGTGGTCGGGTGGCTCAGCCCCTTGAGCGCCTGGATGAAGCAGACGCTGGCCACCAGGTACAGCAGCGTGACGAGGTTCAGGCTCACTTGGCGTCCTCCTTGGCGGGGTCGGGTGCGGCGGCCTTCTTCTCCTTCTTGCGGAACATCTCCAGCATGCGCCGGGTCACCAGGAAGCCGCCGAAGATGTTGACCGCCGCCAGCGCCACCGCGAGCACCCCCATGGTCTTGCCCAGGGTGGTTTCGGTGAGTGCGGCGGCGAGCATGGCGCCGACGATGACGATCGCGCTGATCGCGTTGGTGACCGCCATCAGCGGCGTGTGCAGCGCCGGCGTGACGGTCCAGACGACGTGGTAGCCGACGTAGATCGCCAGCACGAAGATGATCAGGTTGGTCAGGGTGTGGGAGACGATTTCGTGTTCCATGGTCTAGTTCCTGTTCACGTCGCCGAAGGGCTACTTGCGCCGGACTTCGCCGGCTTGGGTCATCAGGCAGGCGGCGACGATGTCGTCGTCCATCGGCACGTGGAACGTGCCTTCCTTGGTCAGCACGAGCTTGAGGAAGTCGAGCACGTTGCGCGCGTACAGCGCGCTCGCGTCGGCCGCGACCCGCGCCGCCAGGTTGGTCTCGCCGATCAGCGTGACGCCGTGCTTGACGACCGTCTGGTCGGCCTCGGTGAGCGGGCAGTTGCCGCCGCTCATGCCGCCGTTGGCGTCGGGCCCCTTGCCGGCGGCGAGGTCGACGATCACCGAGCCCGGCTTCATCGAGCGCACCATCGCTTCGGTGATCAGCGTGGGCGCGGCGCGGCCCGGGATCAGCGCGGTGCTGATCACCACGTCGGCCGCGGCCACGCGCTTGGCGACCTCGACCTTCTGCCGCTCCAGCCAGCTCGGCGGCATCGGCCGGGCGTAGCCACCCACGCCGACCGCGGCTTCCTTTTCCTCGGCGGTCTCGTAGGGCACGTCGATGAACTTGCCGCCGAGCGACTCGACCTGCTCCTTCACGCTCGGGCGCACGTCGCTGGCTTCGATGACTGCGCCCAGGCGCTTGGCGGTGGCGATGGCCTGCAGCCCGGCCACGCCCACACCCAGGACCACGACGCGGGCCGCCTTCACGGTGCCGGCGGCGGTCATCAGCATCGGGAAGAAGCGCTGGTAGGTGGCCGCCGCCATGATCACGGCCTTGTAGCCGGCGATGTTGGCCTGCGAGCTCAGCACATCCATGCTCTGCGCGCGCGTGGTGCGCGGCGCGGCCTCGAGCGCGAAGCTGGTCAGCCCGGCGGCGGCGAGCGCCTGCAGGCCGGCGGCGTCGAACGGGTTGAGCATGCCCACCAGCGCCGCGCCGCTCTTCATCGCGGCGAGTTCGTCGCCGCTGGGCGAACGGACCTTGAGCACGAGGTCGGCACCGAGCGCGCCGGCGCGGTCGGTGATCTGGGCGCCGGCGGCCTCGAAGGCGGCGTCGGTCACGCTGGCCGCCACGCCGGCGCCCGACTGAACCTTGATCGTGTGGCCCTGCGCCTTGAGCTTCTTGGCCGTCTCGGGCGTGACCGACACGCGCGTTTCACCGGCCGCGGTTTCGAGCGGTACCCCTATCAGCATGGAGGCCTCCTCAGGCGCTTGGAATTCGTGGATCGACGCGCAGCTTACACAACTATCGTGGCCCGGCACTCGGGGCCGCCCCGCGTCCGGCGGCGCCGCTAAGATGCCCGCCATGGCACAGCGTTGGAAACCGAGCGTCACCGTGGCCGCGGTCATCGAGCGCCAGCGCGACGGCGTGGCCGAGTTCCTGCTCGTCGAGGAGCACACGCCCGAGGGCCTGAAGCTGAACAACCCGGCCGGCCATCTCGACCCCGAAGAGTCGCCCGAGCAGGCCGTGGTGCGCGAGGTGCTCGAAGAGACCGCCTGCGCATTCACGCCCGACCGACTCGTCGGCGTGTACCTGTCGCGCTTCCAGCGCCCCGCCACCGGCGAGGACGTGACCTTCCTGCGCATCGCGTTCGGTGGCACGGCCGGCGAGCCCGACCCGAACCGCGCGCTCGACGACGGCATCGTGCGCACGCTGTGGATGTCGCTGCCCGAACTGCGCGCAAGCCGTGCCCGCCACCGCAGCCCGCATGTGCTGGGCTGCATCGAAGACCACGTGGCCGGCCGGCACTACCCGCTGAGCGCGATCACCACCGATGCGACGGTGTACGCGCCGGAGATCAAGCGCTGACGGGCGACTTTCTCGCTGAACGAGGCCGACGGCGTTGCTGGCATGCGAGTCGTGGCACCGCACGCCGGCGCAGCGCAGCGCGATCAGGCCAGCGCCGCTTCGCTGTCGCGCCGATAGGCCGCCAGTTCGTCGATCGTCAGCATCGGGTAGCCATGCTTGCGCGAGAACGCGACCAGATCGGCGCCGCGCATCATGCTGCCGTCCTCGTTCATCAGTTCGCACAGCACCGCAGCCGGTTGCAGACCGGCGAGCCGCGCGAGTTCGACCGCCCCCTCGGTATGACCTCGCCGCTCGAGCACGCCGCCCGGCGCCGCGCGCAGCGGGAACACATGGCCGGGGCTGACCAGGTCGTCGGCGACCGCGTCGGCGGCGATCGCGGTGCGGATCGTCGTCACGCGGTCGGCCGCGCTGACACCGGTGGTCACGCCCCGGCGCGCTTCGATCGAGACGGTGAACGCGGTGCCGTGGCGGCTGCCGTTGTTCGTGACCATGGGTGGCAGCGCCAGACGCTGCAATTGCGCGTCGGTCAGGCACAGGCAGACGATGCCCGAGCACTCGCGGATCAGCGTGGCCATCATCGGCACGGTGATGCGATCGGCTGCGACGATGAGGTCGCCTTCGTTCTCGCGGTCGTCGTCGTCGAGCAGGATGACGGCGCGGCCGTGGCGGATGGCATCCAGCGCGATCCGCAGTCGAGGCGGCAGCGGGCTCTTCGGATGGGAGAGTTGAGACATGGTTGAAACGTCCTCGCAAAAGCTCGCAAGCGAGCGGGTTGGCGAAAAGCGTTTCAGGGCGCGCCCATGCAACCCGACCACGCCGGGGGTGGCGCGGGCGGGCCGCATCGGCACATCTTCTTTCATCCGGACTGTGGCGCCGCGGCGAAATCACTCGCCGCAACGTGAACCGTCGGCTCTGGCATCGCACCAGATCTGCTGACCTCGACATGCAGGCATGCCGAGCGCTCGCGGGCTTCATCACTTGCGTGATTTACCGCCGGTGGGGAATTCCGCCCCGCCCTGAAGACGTGTGCCGGCCTTGCGACCGGCACACCCATCTTACGGCGGGCCTGACGCCACCACGCGTCACCGGGGCGACAGCGCCGGGCGCCACCCTCGCGTGCAGGCAAGGCGCCGACGCAGGTCGGAATCACGTGACGCCGCTATGCTCGAGCATCCCTCGTACTCGGAGACCACGATGCCCACCCCGAACATCGCCCAGAAGGCCCCGTTTGCCGTCGACGTCGAAGCCGGCAAGAGCTACTGGTGGTGCGCCTGCGGCCTGAGCGCCCGGCAGCCGTTTTGCGACGGCTCGCACAAGACCACCGCGTTCACGCCGGTCGAGTACGCGGCCAGCGCCACGCAGACGGTCTACTTCTGCGGCTGCAAGCACAGTGCCAAGAAGCCGCTGTGCGACGGCACGCACAAGTCGCTGTAGCGGCACGCGGCGCCGGCCCGTCGCCCGGCCCCACGCGGCACGGGCCGGCGCCGGCGGCCCGACAATCGCACGATGGTGAAACAGCGCATCGTGGTGGGCCTGTCGGGCGGCGTCGATTCGGCCGTGAGCGCGTGGCTGCTCAAGCGTGCGGGCCACGAGGTCGTCGGCGTCTTCATGAAGAACTGGGAGGATGACGACGACAGCGCGTACTGCGCGTCGAACATCGACTTCGTCGACGCCGCCGCGGTCGCCGATGTGCTGGGCATCGAGATCGAGCACGTCAACTTCGCGGCCGACTACAAGGACCGCGTGTTCGCCGAGTTCCTGCGCGAATACCAGGCCGGGCGCACGCCGAATCCCGACGTGTTGTGCAACGCCGAGATCAAGTTCAAGGCCTTCCTCGACCACGCGATGCGCCTGGGGGCCCAGAAGATCGCGACCGGTCACTACGCGCGTGTTCGCCGGGTGCCGGCGAACACGCGCATGGCCGGTGGCCCGGATGACGAATCGTCCGCTAATGCGGCCGATGGCGCGCGCCGCTGCGAACGCGGCGACTCATTCCAGTTGCTCAAGGGTCTGGACCCGCTGAAGGACCAGAGCTACTTCCTGCACCGCCTGACGCAGGCGCAGCTCGCCAAGACGCTGTTCCCGCTCGGCGAGCTGCCCAAGACCGAGGTGCGGCGCATCGCGGCCGAGATCGGCTTGCCGAACGCGAAGAAGAAGGACTCGACCGGCATCTGCTTCATCGGCGAGCGGCCGTTCCGGGAGTTCCTGAACCGCTACCTCGCGAACACGCCGGGCCCGATCCGGGACGACCGCGGCCGCACGATCGGCGAGCACGTCGGCCTGAGCTTCTACACGCTCGGCCAGCGCAAGGGCATCGGCATCGGCGGGCTGAAGGAACGCGGCGCGCCGCGCGGCGCCGGTGCGCACGCGCCGTGGTTCGTGGCCCGCAAGGACATCGCGGCCAACGTGTTGTACGTGGTGCAGGGCCACGACCACCCGTGGCTGCTCTCGGACACGCTGCGCGCCGACGACACGAGCTGGGTCGCCGGCGTCGCGCCGGCGCCCGGCACGCTGTCGGCGAAGACGCGCTACCGCCAGGACGACGCCGCGTGCACTTACGCGGCGCAGGCCGGCGGCGCGTTCGCGCTGCGCTTCGATCGGCCCCAGTGGGCGGTCACGCCGGGCCAGTCGGCGGTGCTCTACGACGGCGAGGTCTGCCTGGGCGGCGGGGTGATCGCCGGGCGGGCCTGAGCCCGGGCCGATCGGTCGCGGCCCTTTGCGCCCGAGCGCACGGCGTCCGCGCCGCGCGACGGCTTCAGTTCGGCTCGTGCGTACCGATAGCCAGTGGATGCGCCGGGAGCGAACCCGGCGGCCCTCTCTCGGCAGGACCGCATGACCCGACCCTTACGTGTTGACGCCGCCCGGGCCGCTGCCCGCGCTCCCGCCCGCGCATCGTGGCTGGCGCTGGGCCTTGCGCTGGCCGCGCCGGTGGCAGTGCGGGCCGCCGCCCTCACCATCGGCGTCACCGACGCCGCCGGCGCGCCGCTCGTCGATGCGGTGGCGCTGCTCGAACCGGCGAGCGGCCGGGCCGCCGTGAAGCCGATGGCCGATGTGCAGATCGCGCAGGCCAGGCGCCAGTTCAGTCCGCGCGTGACGTTGATCACGACCGGCACCCGCGTGACGTTTCCGAACTTCGACACCGTGCGCCACCAGGTCTATTCGTTCTCGGCGATCAAGCCTTTCGAGCTCAAGCTGTACGCCGGCGGCCCCGGCTTGCCGGTGGTGTTCGACAAGCCCGGCATCGCGGTGCTCGGCTGCAACATCCACGACAGCATGGTCGCGTGGGTGGTGGTGGCCGACACCCCCTGGGCGGCGCGCAGCGATGCCGCCGGCCGGGCCCGCATCGCAGGCGTGCCCCCCGGCCACTACCTGCTGCGTCTGTGGCACCCCGGCCTGGCGCCGAACGCCGACCCCGCCGCGACCGAGATCACGGTCGGTACGGCCGACGCCGAACAGAGCGCACGCCTCGACGTGCGCACCGCGCCGTGATGCGGCGCCTGCGCACCGCCACCGCCTGGTTCGGGCGTTCGATCGGCGCGCGCATCGTGGCCCTGAGCCTGGGCCTGCTGTTCGCGATCCAGGTCGCCAGCTTCAGTGCGATTCGCGCCAGCCTGGGTGCGCATGCGCGCCGCGCATTGCCCGAACAGCTGAACGTCGGCGAGCGGGTGCTGGCCAGCCTGCTCGAACAGAACGCGCAAAAACTCACCGAAGGCGCCAAGCTGCTCGCCGCCGACTACGGCTTTCGCTCGGTGGTGCAGTCCAACGACGCGCCGACCATGGTTTCGGTGCTGGAGAACCATGGCAAGCGCATCGGCGCGACCGAAGCCGCGCTGCTGGGCACCGACTTCACACTGCGTGCGGCCAGCGGCCGCGACACCGGCGACCTCCAGCCGGTCGCGACCCGGCTGGCCACGGTGGCCATGCGCGACGGCGCGGCGAGCGAGATCGCGGTGCTCAACGGCCGCCCGCACCAGGTCGTGCTGGTGCCGGTGAAGGCGCCGGTGCTGGTCGGCTGGGTCTTGATGGGCTTCCCGCTCGATCGCCACCTGGCCGCCGAGATGAAGGCGCTCTCGGCGCTGAACGTGACGCTGCTGACCCGCGCCGCCGATGGCGCGCCCTGGACCGTGGCGCTGACGAGCACACCGGCCGATCGCGCCGCCGGGTTCGCGCGCGAGGCCTGGTCGGCGAGCGCGACCGCAGGTGCGGCGCTGCGGCCCGTGACCTTCGACCACGAAACCTTCGGCGTGCGCGCGAAGTGGCTCACGCCGGCCGCGGCGCCGGGCGGCGCGCGGCGCCAGCCGCCGGCGGTGCTCGCGCTGGTGTCGCTGTCGATCGACGCCGCGGTGCGCCCGCCACGCGACCTGCAGATCGGCCTGGCGTCGATCACGCTGCTCGGCTTCGTGGTGTTCCTGTGCGGCAGCCTGGTCGCCGCGCGCTGGCTGACCACGCCGCTGCGCGCACTCAGTGCCGCGGCCGACCGGCTGCGCGCCGGCGACTACGCCACGCCGATGCGCGGCCTGCGCCGCGTCGACGAACTCGGCAAGCTCGCCCACGCCTTCGAGCAGATGCGCGTGAGCGTGGGCGAAAAGCAGGACCAGATCCTCAAGCTCGCGTACTGGGACAGCCTGACCGGTCTGCCCAATCGGGTGCAGTTCCGCGACGCGGTGGGCGACGCGATCGCGCGGGCCCGCGCCGATGCCGCCGCGAGCGGCGCAGGCAGCGACGCACCGGGCCCGACGGTGGCCGTGATCATGCTCGACCTCGACCGTTTCAAGCACGTCAACGACGTGCTCGGTTACCGCGTCGGCGACCTGCTGCTCGGCCGCGTCGGCGAGCGGCTGAGCCAGCAGATCGTGCGCGGCGGCGACCTGGTCGCGCGGCTCGGCGGCGACGAGTTCGCGGTGCTGCTGCGCCACGGCGGCGCCGCGCAGGCCGAATCGATCGCGCGGCGCCTCAGTGTGGCGTTCGACACGCCACTCACGCTCGAAGAGCACACCGTCGACATGGGCGCGGGCATCGGCATGGCCTGCTGGCCGCAGCACGCCGGCGACGCCGACACGCTGCTCAGCCGCGCCGAGATCGCGATGTACGCGGCCAAGCGCCGCAGCCACGGCCCGCTGATGTACGACGCATCGATCGACGCGGCGAGCGCGCAGATGCTGTCGCTGCTGACCGAGTTGCGCCAGGCGCTCGAGCGCGACGAGCTGCGCCTGTACCTGCAACCCAAGCTCACGCTGGGCACCGGCCGGGTCGGCGGCGCCGAGGCGCTGGTGCGCTGGCAGCACCCGCTGCGCGGCCTGGTGCCGCCGAACGAGTTCATCCCGTTCGCCGAGCAGACCGGCTTCATCCGCGTGCTGACGATGTGGGTCTTCGAGGAGGCCGCGCGCCACTGGCTGGCGCTGCAGGCCGAGGGCGTGACGCTGACGATGTCGGTCAACCTCTCGACCCGCGACCTGCTCGACCCCGAACTGCCGCAGAAGTTCGACGCGCTGCTGGTCAAGCACCGCGTGCCGGCCGAGGCCTTCTGCCTCGAGATCACCGAGAGCGCGATCATGGACGATCCGCAGCGCGCACTGGCCACGCTGAACCGCCTGAGCGAGCTGGGCTTCCGGCTCTCGATCGACGACTTCGGCACCGGCTACTCGTCGCTGGCCTACCTGAAGCGGCTGCCGGTGGACGAGCTCAAGATCGACAAGTCGTTCGTGATGAGCATGGCCCACGACCCGGACGACGCCAAGATCGTGCGCTCGACCATCGACCTGGCCCACAACCTGGGCCTGAGCGTGGTCGCCGAAGGCGTCGAGACCGAGCAGGTCTGGGCCCTGTTGCGCGATCTCGACTGCGACGAAGCGCAGGGCTACCACATGGGCAAGCCGATGCCGGCCGGCGAGTTCCGCGCCTGGACGCTGGCGTGGGCCGCGCGGCACCGGCCGCGTTCGGCCACGTCAGCGGGCCCGGTGCTGCACTGACGCCGGCCGCGCGGGTTCATGCAAGCGTGTGGCCGGAGCGCCGCGGAACGCGGGCGCTACCATGGCGGCATCGGTCTCGGCGCCGAACCCATCGGCGCGCCGACCCTCTGCACGGACGCACCATGTACCTGCCCAAACACTTCGAAGAGACGCGCCCCGAGGTGCTGCACGAACTGCTGCGCACCCACCCGCTGGGCCTGCTGATCACGCACGGTGATTCGGGACTGCAGGCCAACGCGATCCCGTTCGTGCTCGACACCGACCCGGCCGGCGGCCCCGGCATCCTGCGCGGCCACGTGGCGCGCGCCAACGCGCTGTGGCACGACGCGAACGGCGCCGCGCACACCGCGGTCGAGGCGCTGGTCGTGTTCCAGGGGCCGCAGGCCTACATCTCGCCGTCGTTCTACCCGAGCAAGGCCGAGCACGGCAAAGTGGTGCCGACCTGGAACTACGTGATGGTGCAGGCCCGCGGCCGGCTGCGCGCGATCGACGATGCGGCCTGGTTGCGCCCGTTCGTCACGCGCCTGACCGAGCAACATGAGGCGCCGCGTGCCGTGCCGTGGGCGGTGAGCGACGCGCCCGACGACTACATCGCCTCGATGCTGCGCGCGATCGTCGGCATCGAGATCGAACTGTCGGCGCTGACCGGCAAGTGGAAGGTCAGCCAGAACCGGTCGGCCGCCGACCGCGCCGGCGTGGCCCGCGGCCTGCACGACGCGGGGATCCGATTTGAGGCATGCTCGGCACCCGCGCCGCCTGCCCCCGATCGAACGTGAGCCCGAATCCACCGACCCTGCCCCGCACGGCGCCTGTAGAGCCCCCCGCACCGCTGCTCACCCCCGGCCAGTTCCGCGCCGCGACCGCCGCGGTGATGATGACGATCCTGCTGGCGGCACTCGACCAGACCATCGTCAGCGTCGCGGTGCCGACGATCGCGCGCCAGCTCGGCGGCTTCGAGTGGATGGCCTGGGTGATCTCGGGCTACCTGATCGCCTCGACCGTGGTCACGCCGCTGTACGGCAGGTTCAGCGACCTGGTCGGCCGGCGCTCGGTGATGAGCGTGGCGATCCTGATCTTTCTGGTCGCCTCGGTCGGCTGCGCGCTGGCGCGAACGCTGCCGCAACTGGTGCTCGCACGCGTGTTGCAGGGCGCCGGCGGCGGCGGGCTGATCGCGATGGCGCAGTCGGTGGTCGCCGACGTCGTGCCGCTGCGCGAGCGCGGTCGCTACCAAGGCTACATCAGCATCGTCTGGGCGGTGGCCAGCATGCTCGGGCCGGTGATCGGCGGCGTGCTCACCGAGTACCTGTCGTGGCCGTGGATCTTCTGGATCAACCTGCCGCTGGGCCTGATCGCGCTGGTGCTGGTGCGCGGCTCGCTGCGCGCGCTGCCGGCGAACCCGCCCCGGCCGCGCGGCGCGCCGCGCATCGACGCGTTGGGCGCGCTGCTGCTGCTGGCCGGGCTGAGCGCGCTGCTGGTGCCGATCACGCGGGTCGGCCAGGGCACGGCATGGAGCGAGCCCTGGAACCTGGCCGGCTGGGGCACCTCGGCGCTGCTGCTCGCGCTGTTCGTGGCCCAGCAACGCCGCCACCCGTCGGCGATCGTGCCGATGGCGCTGTTCGCCAACCGCACCGTGGTGGCGTGCTGCGCGCTGCTGTTCATCTGCTTCTTCAACTTCATCGCGATGTCGGTGCTGGTGCCGTTGCGGCTGCAGCTCAGCGCCGGTTTCAGCGCCGCCGAAGCGGCGCTGCACCTGATGCCGCTGACGCTGGCGATCCCCACCGCCGCGTTTGCGGCCGGCCGCTGGCTGAGCCGCACCGGACGGGTGTTGCCGATGCAGCGGCTCGGCGTGGTGCTGGTGCCGCTGGCGCTGCTGACGATGGGCTACACCGCCCCGACCGGGGTGCTCGCCGCCGCCGCGCTGGTGGTGCTCGGCATCGGCATGGGGCTGCAGATGCCGACCACGCTGATCACGGTGCAGCAGTCGGTGCCGCGCGCGCAGATCGGCACGGTCACGGCGCTGACGTCGTTCTTCCGCCTGCTCGGCGGCGCGATCGGCATCGCGGTGCTGAGCTCGGTGGCGTTGCTGTTGTTGCGCGGGCAGCTGCCCGCCGACGTGCATGCGCTGGGCGGCGAAGGACTAGGGCCGATGCTCGACGCCGCGCACCGCGGCGACGCCGGCGCACTGCTCGGTGATTCGGCGTTCAGGCAGGTGATGCGCCTGAGCGCACTGGTCTCGATGGCCTCGCTGTGGTTCGTGACCCGGCTGCCGGACCTGCGCCTGCACGACGCGCCGCCGGCCGCGGCCGGCGCGGCCGCGGAACTTTGACGAACACGCCGGTTCAACGGCAGGGCGCAGGATCGCGCTCGATCACGAAGTCTCTCCCCATGTCATTGATCAAATCGTTTCCCGCCCGTGCCTGCCGGTATGTCACGGCGATCGCGGTGGTTTTGTGCAGCGCCATCACGCCTGCGCACGCCGATGTCGCCAAGGTCGAAAACACGATGGCGCAGCGCGTGCAGGCCTGCACCGGCTGCCACGGCCCGCAGGGGCGCGCGGCCAGCGACGGCTACTACCCGCGCATCGCCGGCAAGCCGGCCGGCTACCTGTACCACCAGTTGCTGAATTTTCGCGACGGGCGGCGCCACTACCCGCTGATGGCCAAGCTGCTCGCGCCGCTGAGCGACACCTACCTGCGCGAGATCGCCGAGCACTTCGCGAACCTCGAGCTGCCCTACCCGCCACCGCAGGTCGCCACCGGCAGCGTCGACGCGCTGACCCGCGGCGAGTTGCTCGCGACGCGCGGCGACACCGCGCTGCACATCCCGGCCTGCGTGCAATGCCATGGCGAGGCGCTGATGGGCGTGGCGCCGTTCGTCCCGGCCCTGCTGGGTTTGCCGCGCGACTACCTCAACGCGCAACTCGGCGCCTGGCGCACCGGCAACCGCCACGCGCTCGAGCCCGACTGCATGGCGCAGATCGCGCAGCGGCTCGCGCCACAAGACATCAGCGCGTTGTCGCAATGGCTGGCGGCGCAGCGCGTGGTGGGCTCGGCGCGGCCCGCGGCGGCGCTGCCGGCCGCGTTGCCGATGCCCTGCGGCAGCGTGCCCGCGAGCGCAGACGCAGGCGGCAAGCCTTGAGGCGCCGCCTGCTGCGCGCGCTCGGGCGCGCGGCGCTGGTGCTGCTGGCGCTGGGCGCGCTGCTGAGCGGCGTGGTCTGGTGGCTCAACGTGCGCGGCGAAGAACCGCTCGACGCCGCCGCCGCGGTCCGCGCGACGCCTGCGGTGCCGGCGGCCGAGCAGGTCGCGCGCGGCGCCTACCTGGCACGCGCCGGCAACTGCATGGGTTGCCACACCGTGCCCGGCGGTGCGGCCTACGCCGGCGGGCGCGGCGTGCCCACGCCGTTCGGCACCGTCTACGCACCCAACCTCACGCCCGACGTCGCCACCGGCATCGGCACCTGGAGCGCGGCCGAGTTCTGGCGCGCGCTGCACAACGGCCGCGCGCGCGACGGGCGCCTGCTCTACCCCGCGTTCCCGTACCCGAACTACACCCGCATCACGCGCGCCGACGCCGATGCGATCCATGCCTACCTGCGCAGCCTGCCGGCGGTGGTGCGTGCCAACACACCGAACACGCTGGCCTGGCCGTTCGACCAGCAGGCCGCGCTCGCGGTCTGGCGCGCGCTGTACTTCCGCCCTGCGCAAACCGTGCCCGAGCCGAACCGCAGCGCCGAGTGGAACCGCGGCGCCTACCTGGTCGAGGGCCTGGGCCACTGCAACGCCTGCCACGCCAGCCGCAACGCGCTCGGCGCCACGCCCGGCCCGCTCGATCTCGCCGGCGGCCTGATCCCGGTGCAGAACTGGTATGCACCGTCGCTCACGTCACCGGCCGAAGCCGGCGTGGCCGGGTGGGACACGCAGGCCATCGTCGATCTGCTCAAGACCGGCGTGGCATCGCCCGGCGGCACGCCGGTGGCCGTGGCCGGGCCGATGGGCGAGGTCGTCGGGGGCAGCACGCAGTACTTGTCCGAGCCCGACCTGCGCGCGATGGCCGCCTACCTGAAGGCGCTGGTGCCTACGGTGCCGGCCCGCAGCCAGCCGGTCGCGGCCCGAAGTACGGCGGCCGTCGACGGCCCGGGCGCCAAGCTCTACGAGCAGCAATGCGCGCAATGCCACGGCGAGCACGGCGAAGGCGTGCCGGGCATCTATGCCGCGCTGGCCGGCAACCGCGCCGTCATGCTGCGCACCCCGGCGAACCTGGTGCACCTGGTGCTCGAGGGCGGCTTCGCGCCCGCCACCGAGGGCAACCCGCGACCCTTCGGCATGCCGCCGATGGCCACCGTGCTCAGCGACGACGACGTCGCGCAACTGCTCACGTACATCCGCGGCAGCTGGGGCAACGACGCCGCGCCGGTGTCGGCGCTGGAGGTCAGGCGGTATCGGGGGGCGCGGTGACGCGCCAGTGAAAAGGCCCGCAGCGACCGGCGCTGCGGGCCTTGGCCGACCAATCGAAACAAGCCCTCTCAAGCAAATGTGGCTTTGCCACTTTGCTTGACCCCTGGGGGCGGGAATGTCGAAGACATTTCCTGGGGGTGCCCTAAAACGGAATGTCGTCATCCATGTTGTCGAACCCCGTCGCCGACTTCGGCGCGGGCTTCGCGGCGGCCTGGGCGGGCGGGCGCGAGGCCGGTGCGGTGCGCTGCGGCGCGCTGCGCTCGCTCTGGCCGCCGCCTTCGTCTTCGCCGCCGGCGCCGCCGCCCATGCCTTCACGCCCGCCGAGCAGTTGCATCGAATCGGCGACGATCTCGGTGGTGTAGCGGTCCACGCCTTCCTTGTCCTGCCACTTGCGGGTCTTCAGGCGGCCTTCGATGTACACCGGGCGGCCCTTCTTGAGGTACTCGCCGGCGATCTCGGCCTGGCGGTCGTAGAGCACGACCGAATGCCATTCGGTCTCTTCCATCTTCTCGCCGGAATCCTTGTTCTTCCAGTTGCGCGTGGTGGCGATGCGCAGGTTGCACACCGCGGCGCCGCTCGGCGTGTAGCGCACTTCGGGGTCGCGGCCGAGGTTGCCGAGAACGATGACTTTGTTGACTGAGGCCATGGGTGCGCTCCGCTGCGGGTGTCGGGGTGGGAAGGCTGCAATTATCGCTCGCCACCCCTGGCGCGCCGACCCCCGCAAGTGGGAACGATGGGGGTGCCGTGCCACGCCGTGCGCGCGCCGCTACCGGGCACAAGCCGCGGCGCCAGCCGTCCCGTACCATCGCGGCTTTGCCGCCGGCCTCCCCGTGACTTCACCCGCTTCATCTGCTCCCGACGCGATCCTGCACGACGTGTTCGGCTACAGCGCGTTCCGCGGCGCGCAGGCCGAGATCGTCGACCATGTGATCCAGGGCGGCGACGCGCTGGTGCTGATGCCCACCGGCGGCGGCAAGAGCCTGTGCTTCCAGGTGCCGGCGATCGCAAGGCACCGGCGCGACCAGGGCGTGGCGGTGGTCGTCAGCCCGCTGATCGCGCTGATGCACGACCAGGTCGGCGCGCTCGAAGAGGCCGGCGTGCACGCGGCGTTCCTGAACTCGTCGCTGACGCTGGACGAGACGCAGCGGATCGAGCGCGAGATGATGGGCGGCCGGCTGGTGCTGCTCTATGTGGCGCCCGAGCGCCTGACCACGCCGCGCATGCTGGCCCAGCTCGACTCGCTCGAAGAACGCGGCCTGCTGAGCCTGTTCGCGATCGACGAAGCGCACTGCGTGAGCCAGTGGGGCCACGACTTCCGCGAAGACTATCTCGCGCTCAACGTGCTCCATGAGCGCTACCCCGGCGTGCCGCGCATCGCGCTGACCGCCACCGCCGACGAGCTGACCCGCGCCGACATCGTCCAGCGGCTGCAGCTCGAAGACGCGCGCATCTTCATCAGCAGCTTCGACCGGCCGAACATCCGCTATGCGGTGGTCGAGAAGACCGAGCCGCGCCAGCAGCTGCTGCGCTTCATCCAGGACGAGCACGAGGGCGAAGCCGGCATCGTCTACTGCCAGTCGCGCAAGAAGGTCGACGAGACGGCCGCGTGGCTGGGCGGCGAAGGCATCACCGCGCTCGCGTACCACGCCGGCCTGGATGCCGATGTGCGGCGCCGCCACCAGGACCGCTTCCTGCGCGAAGAGGGCGTCGTGATGGTGGCGACGATCGCCTTCGGCATGGGCATCGACAAGCCCGACGTGCGCTTCGTCGCGCACCTCGACCTGCCGAAGAACATCGAGGCCTACTACCAGGAGACCGGCCGCGCCGGGCGCGACGGAGCGCCCGCCGACGCCTGGATGGCCTACGGCCTGGCCGACGTGGTGAACCAGCGCCGCATGATCGACGAAAGCCCGGCCGCCGAGGAGTTCAAGCGCGGCCAGCGCGGCAAGCTCGACGCGCTGCTGACGCTGGCCGAGGCGCACGACTGCCGGCGCGTGCGCCTGCTCGCCTACTTCGGCGAAGCGAGCGAGCGCTGCGCCGCGTACCAGAACGCCTGCGACAACTGCCTGAACCCGCCCGCGACCTGGGACGCGACCGAGGCCGCACGCAAGGCGCTGAGCTGCATCTACCGCTTCCACCAGAACCGGGGGCAGCGCTTCGGTGCCGGTCACCTGATCGACGTGCTGCGCGGCAAGGCCACCGACAAGGTGGCGCAGAACGGGCATGAGAGCCTGACCACCTTCGGCATCGGCGCCGACCTGAGCGAGGCGCAATGGCGTGTCGTGCTGCGCCAGCTGATCGCGCTGGGCTACCTGCGCACCGAGGGCGAATACAACACGCTCGAACTCACCGCCAGCGCGCGCGAGGTGCTGCGCGGCGAGGTCCAGATGCTGCTGCGCCAACCGAGCGATGCACCCAAGCGCGGCAAGGGCGAGCGCGGCGGCAAGGCCGCGCGGCCCGGGCGCGCCAAGGACAAGGCGCCGCCGCTGCCGCTCGACGACGACGGCCTGGCGCGTTTCGAGGCGCTGAAGGCCTGGCGCGCCGAGGTCGCGCGCGAGCACAACCTGCCGGCGTACATCGTGTTCCACGACGCCACGCTGGCCGAGATGGCGCAGGCCGCGCCGGCCACGCTCGACGCGCTCGGGCACATCAGCGGCGTGGGCGCGAAGAAGCTCGAGGCCTACGGGCGCGAGATCCTGCGCGTGCTGGGCGGCTGAGGCGCAGCACCTGCACCTGCACCGATCTCGCGCCAGCTCACGACCCGCGCATCCGCGAGTTCGAAACTCTCGGCCCCGCCGTACAGCACGATGGGTGGGGCCGCGTCGGCACCGGCCATCGCTTTCCAGCGCCGCGCGCCGGCGAGCCAGTCCATCGCGAACGTCGTGCCCGACTTGATTTCGACCGCCTGCAAGCGCCCGGCGTCTTCGTAGACCAGATCCAACTCGACGCCGTGGTTGTCGCGCCAGAAGTACAGGTCGGCTGCCAGGCCCTGGTTGTAGCGGTGCTTGATGACTTCGGTGACGACCCAGGTCTCGAAGATCGCGCCACGCTGCGCATGGGTCTGCAGCGCCAGTGCGTCGGCAACGCGCAGCAGATGGCACAGCAGGCCGGTGTCGAGGAAGTAGAGCTTGGGGGTCTTGACGAGCCGCTTGCCGAAGTTGCGGTGGTACGGCGGCAGCAGCGTCACGACGTAGCTCGCCTGCAGCACCGTCAGCCACTGGCGCGCGGTGGGCTGCGAAATGCCGCAGTCGGCGGCCAGGCTGTTGAGGTTGAGCAGCTGCCCCGAGCGCGCCGCGCACATCAGCACGAAGCGCTGGAACAGCGCGAGGTTGCTGACGTTGAGCAGCTGGCGCACGTCGCGCTCCAGGTAGGTCGCCACGTAGCTGGCGAACCAGGTCTGCGGCTGCAGCTCGCGAAACTGGGCGTGCAGGGCAGGGTAGCCGCCGAGCCACATGCGTTCTTCCAGCGAGGCGCCGGCCGACGCGCTGTGCAGCAGCTCGACATTCGAAAGCGGCAGCAGCTGCAGCATGCCCACGCGCCCCGCCAGCGACTGCGTGATGCCGTCCATCAGGCCGAACTGCTGTGAGCCGGTGACGATGAATTCACCCATGCGCTGATTGGCGTCGACGCGGCCCTGCAGATACGACAGCAACTCCGGCGCGCGCTGCACTTCATCGAGCACGGCACCGTCGGAGAATCGCGCCAGAAATCGGCGCGGGTCGGCCAGCGCCAGGGCGCGCGTGTCGGGGTCTTCGAGCGTGACGTAGGGACGCTGGGCGAAGACTTCGCGCGCCAGCGTCGACTTGCCCGACTGGCGCGGGCCGGCGATGGCGATCACCGGGAAACCCCGCGCCAGCCGGGCAAGGAGGTTTGCGGCGGTTCGAGCGATGGTCATTTGTACTATTTCAAGTTACGACTTGGATATTGTACAAATGACGGTACACCATCGTGGCATTGATTCGCCGCCAACGGGCCCGAGACGACGGGTGCCGAGTGCTCCGCGGGTGGCGAGCCCACCCGTCGCGCGAACCGGCGTCGCTATGATGATCGGTTTTTCCAAGCCCCCGATGCCCGATCCGTCTGCTGCCACGTCTCCGCCGCCGTCCGCTGGCGATGCTGCGCCCAAGGAGGCCACGATGATCCGGGTGCGAGGCGCGCGCACCCACAACCTCAAGAACATCGACCTCGACATCCCGCGCAACCGGCTCGTCGTGATCACCGGGCTGTCGGGTTCGGGCAAGAGCTCGCTCGCGTTCGACACGCTCTATGCCGAAGGCCAGCGCCGCTACGTGGAGAGCCTGTCGGCCTACGCGCGCCAGTTCCTGCAGCTGATGGACAAGCCCGATGTCGACGTGATCGAGGGGCTGTCGCCGGCGATCAGCATCGAACAGAAGGCGACCTCGCACAACCCGCGCTCCACCGTCGGCACGGTCACCGAGGTCCACGACTACCTGCGCCTGTTGTATGCGCGCGCCGGCACGCCCTATTGCCCCGACCACCACCTGCCGCTGCAGGCGCAAAGCGTCAGCCAGATGGTCGACGCGGTGCTCGCGCTGCCCGAAGCGACCCGGTTGATGGTGCTGGCACCGGTGGTGCGTGACCGCAAGGGCGAGTTCACCGAGTTGTTCGCCGACATGCAGTCGCAGGGCTACGTGCGGTTTCGGGTCGACGGCGTCGCCTTTGAAGCCGCCGAGCTGCCCAAGCTCAAGAAGGCCGAGAAGCACGACATCGATGTCGTGATCGACCGCATCAAGGTGCAGCCGGGGCTGCAGCAACGCCTCGCCGAAAGCTTCGAGGCCGCGCTGCGCATCGCCGACGGCCGCGCGATCGCCGCCGAGATGGACAGCGGCGCCGTCGACCATGCCGGACGCGCGCTGCCGCCGCGCGAGCACCTGTTCTCCAGCAAGTTCGCCTGTCCGGTGTGCAGCTACTCGCTTGCCGAGCTCGAGCCGCGGCTGTTTTCGTTCAACTCGCCGGTGGGCGCCTGCCCGACCTGCGACGGCCTGGGCCACACCACCGTGTTCGATGCCGACCGCGTCGTCGCATTCCCGTCGCTGAGCCTGGCCAGCGGCGCGGTGAAAGGCTGGGACCGGCGCAACAGCTACACCTTCTCGCTGCTCGAAAGCGTGGCGCGCCACTACCGCTTCGACATCGACACCGCGTTCGAAGCCTTGCCCAGGACCGCGCAAGACGTGCTGCTGCACGGCTCCGGCACGCAGGACATCGAGTTCGTCTACAGCGCCGAAGGCGATGGCAAGGGCGCCAGGGGCAAGCCACGCAGCGTGAAGCGCTCGCACCCGTTCGAGGGCATCCTGCCGAACCTGGCGCGGCGCTTTCGCGAGACCGACTCGGCGGCGGTGCGCGAGGAGCTGATGCGCTACCAGAGCGCCAAACCCTGCCCCGACTGCGAAGGCTCGCGGCTGCGCCGCGAGGCGCGCAACGTGTTCCTGGTCGATGCACGCAGCGGTGCGCGCGAACCGATCTTCCGCGTCGAGCACTTCACGTTGCGCGACTGCCTGGCCTACTTCGACACCCTGATGTTGCAAGGCGCCAAGGCCGAGATCGCCGACAAGGTGGTGCGCGAGATCCGCTCGCGCCTGAAGTTCCTCAACGACGTCGGCCTGAACTACCTGAGCCTGGACCGCAACGCCGACTCGCTCTCCGGCGGCGAGGCGCAGCGCATCCGGCTGGCCTCGCAGATCGGCTCGGGCCTGACCGGCGTGATGTACGTGCTCGACGAGCCCAGCATCGGACTGCACCAGCGCGACAACGCGCGGCTGATCGGCACGCTGCGCCACCTGCGCGACATCGGCAACAGCGTGCTCGTGGTCGAGCACGACGAAGACGCGATCCTTGCCGCCGACCACGTCATCGACATGGGCCCGGGCGCCGGCGTGCACGGCGGGCGCGTGATGGCGCAGGGCACGCCAGCGGAGGTGGCAGCGAATTCGAACTCGTTGACGGGCAAATACTTGTCGCGCGTGTTGCGGATTGCGGTGCCGAAGCGGCGGGTGCGCCCTCACCCTGACCCTCTCCCGGGGGGAGAGGGAATGGTGCCCCCTCTCCCGCTTGCGGGAGAGGGTTGGGGTGAGGGCAGCGCCTTGCGCATCGTCAACGCCCGCGGCAACAACCTGAAGAACGTGAGCGTCGAGATTCCGGTCGGCCTGCTGACCTGCGTGACCGGGGTATCCGGTTCGGGCAAGAGCACGCTGGTCAACGACACGCTGTACGCCACCGTCGCGCGCAAGCTCTACAACAGCCACGCCGAAGCGGCGCCGGTCGATGCCATCGAGGGCCTGGACACTTTCGACAAGGTCATCAACGTCGACCAGAGCCCCATCGGGCGCACGCCGCGCAGCAACCCGGCCACCTACACCGGCATGTTCACGCCGATCCGCGAACTCTTCGCCGAGATGAACACCGCCAAGGAGCGCGGCTACGGCCCCGGGCGCTTCAGCTTCAACGTCGCCGGCGGCCGCTGCGAGGCGTGCCAGGGCGACGGCGTGATCAAGGTCGAAATGCACTTCCTGCCCGATGTGTACGTGCCCTGCGACGTGTGTCAAGGCAAGCGCTACAACCGCGAGACGCTCGAGGTGCTCTACAAGGGCAAGAACATCACCGACGTGCTGAACTTGACGGTCGAGGACGCGCACGCCTATTTCAACGCGGTGCCCAGCATCGCCCGCAAGCTGCAGACGCTGCTCGACGTCGGCCTGGGCTACATCCACCTCGGCCAGAGCGCGACCACCTTGAGCGGCGGCGAAGCGCAGCGCGTCAAGCTCGCGCTCGAGCTCAGCAAGCGCGACACCGGCCGCACGCTGTACATCCTCGACGAGCCGACTACCGGCCTGCACTTCGCCGACATCGACCTGCTGCTGCGTGTGCTGCACCAGCTGCGCGACGCCGGCAACACGATCGTCGTGATCGAGCACAACCTGGACGTTATCAAGACCGCCGACTGGGTCATCGACATGGGGCCCGAGGGCGGTGCCGGCGGCGGCACCGTGGTCGCGAGCGGTACCCCCGAAGCGGTGGCGCTGAATCCGGCCAGCTTTACCGGGCGCTACCTGGCGCCGCTGCTCGCCGATTGACGCGGCGGCACCATGCCGCCAGCGCCACCAGCCCGCCGAGCAGCGAGGCCCAGGTCTGCGGCTCGGGCACCGGCGGTGTGGCAGGCGGCGGCGGCGAATCGAAACCGGGTGGTGGCACCGAGGCCGACGTGATCGTCGGCAGCGCGCCAGGCAACGGCCCGAAGTTCGGAGCGGCCTCGAACGTTCCCCCATACGAGCCGCTCGGTGGGGCGCTGGGCGCCACCGGCTCGCCCAGCGGACCCGGCGGCCCGGCGAAACTCGGCGGCCCCTCGATGGCCAGCGGCTTCGACAGCGGTTGTGGCGCCGGGTCGGTCGCCGCGACTTCGGCCGGCGCAACGGTGCCCTTGTCGGCGGGATCGTCAGGCGCTTCGACATGCTCCGCCTCCACGGCGGCGCGGCTGATGCGACTGACGTTGCGGCACACCGTGGGCACCAGGATGCACTGGCGACCTTCGCAGTACACCAGACCGCGCTCCTGCATGCGCTCGCTCCATGCCGCCCGGGTGACCGAGCTGCACATCTGGTGGGTGCCGAAGTGCATGTCGCGGATGGTGGCGCCGTAGGTGCCGCGGCCGGTGATGCTGTCGCGCCGGATGCGCACGATGTCGTCGTAGTCGTGCCGTGCCATGCGCTCCTTCAGCCGCGAGCGCACTTCGGGCGGGATGTCGCGGTAGTCGTCGACCGCCGCCACCACGTCGCTCATGAACGGGTTGTGGCCCGGCCGATTCCACGCGCAGGAGGGCTGGATCAGGGTCGCCGGCCCAGGGTTCGCGGGCGTCGCAAACACCGGCTCGAGCACGCCACACATCAGCGCGGCGGCGAGCAGCCAAAGGCAAGAAGATCTCATCGGGGAATCAAGCGCGAACGTGCTATGTGACCAAATGTACAAGAGCCGGTTCTCGGCGCCGATCCCCGGTGCCGGGGGCAGCCCCCGGAACCCGGGGGTGCGCGGCTCGACGACACGCCTGAACGTTCCGTGAAAAACGGCCACCCGCGGGGCCACGCGGCCGCCCGTCGGCGGTATTCCTCACGCGCCAGGAACCGCGAACGTTCGCATCATGGGGCGTGCAAAACAGTACGCCCCATCCCGCAAGACGTTTGCGATCGCAGCCTCGCGGCGGCGCCGCGTTCGGACTGTGCGCGTTGCTGCTGGCGGGCCTGGCGATCGCGACCAGCGCGCACCCGGAGGCGCTCGTGCGTTGCGGCGCGATTCCGACGCCCGACGACGCGCTGCGCCTGGTCAACGAGGCCCGCGCGCGCGGCGCGATGTGCCATGCGGCCGGCGGCGTGACGGTCGCCGCACCGCTGAAATGGAGCGCCAGCCTGGCCGCGGTGGCGGCGGCGCAGGCGCAGGACATGGCGGCGTCGAACCGCATGGGGCACCGCGACCGCCAGGATCGCGGGCTGGCCGAGCGCCTGAATGCGATGGGCTATCGCTACAGCGCGGCCGCCGAGAACGTGGCGGTTGGCTACCCGACGGTCGACGCGGTGGTCGATGCGTGGATCGACAGCGCCGCGCACTGCGACAACCTGATGAACACGGCGGTGCGCGAGATCGGTTTGGCCTGTGTAGACGGTCGCGGGCATGGCGCCGCCCCCGGCGACGCCGGCGCGAGCCCGGCCGAAGACCGCTACTGGACGCTGGTGCTGGGGGCGGCGCGCCCGACGCGTTGACGCGCTGGCCGGGTGCCTCCGGCCGGCACTGGCGCGTCTAAGCCGCGCCGCTGCGCAGCACCCGGGCACTCTCCTGAACCATGCTCTGCACGTTGCGCGATCCGCTGTAGACCTTGCGCAGATGGGTTGCGTGGTTGCCGTCGCGCGCCGCGCAGCGCTCGACCTCTTCCAGCGCCGGCAGGCTCTGCAGCACCGCGCCGTGCGCCTCGACCTTGCGCAGCGTCGCCAGGGTGTCTTCGCGGATCGTGCGGCGTTCGCGCGTGTGCGGGTCGACCATCGTGCCGTCCAGCCCGAAGCGGCAGGCCTGGAAGCGATTGAAGGTGTAGACGAGGTAGTCGTCTTCCGTCGGCGCGGGCTCGGTGCGTTCGAGCAGACGCCGGCAGATCGCCTGCAGGTAGCAGGCCAGTGCCGCGGCGCGCTCCACGGTCAGCGGTGTGTCGCACACGCGCAGCTCGATCGTGCCGTACTCGGGCTTGGGGCGGATGTCCCAGTAGAAGTCCTTCATCGACTTGACGACGCCGGTGGCTTCCATCTTCGTGAAATAGCCGTTCGCGAATTCGTCCCAGTTCAACGTGAACGGCGCGCGGCCGCTGAGCGGGAACGCGAACACCGAGTTCAGGCGCGCCGAATCGAACAAGGTGTCCACGCCCTGCGAGTACGGCGACGAAGCCGACAGCGCGATGAACTGCGGCACATAGCGATTCAAGGCATGCAGCAGGAACAGCGCGTCGTCGCCGGACGCGCAACCCACGTGCACGTGCTGGCCGAACACGGTGAACTGCTTGGCGAGGTAGCCGTACAGCTGCGAGATCTGCTCGAAGCGCGGCTTGCTGAACACGCGCTGCTCCGACCAGCGCTGGAACGGGTGCGTGCCGCCACCGGCGATGCCGATGTTGAGCCGGTCGCAGGCTGTCACCAGCGTGTCGCGCATGCCGCGCAATTCGGCCAGCAGCGGCGCGTGGGCGGTCTGAATGGACGTGGCGATCTCGATCATGCTCTGCGTCATCTCGGGCGTGACGGTGCCGGGGAACGGCTTGCGCGAAAGCAGCTCGAGCAGGTCGTTGGCACCCGAAGTCAGGTCGAAGTCGACGGTGTTGACCAGCTGCAGCTCGAGCTCGACGCCGAGCGACAGCGCTTGCGACGGACCGAAGGGACCGAGGGCCATGTCAGCGCTCCGACGGGTGTGATTCGCCGGCCCACACCAGCGCGCGCTGCGAGACCCACGGCCCGATCACGTCGAGCAGCATCAGCAGGCCGGCGATCACCGGCAGGCTGTCGCGCGCGAGGTCGAAGCCGTCCTGGCGGCTTTCTTCGAGCAGCAACAGCGCGAACACCGACAGCGGCATCAGCGCCAGTCCGGTCAGCGCGCCCTTGCGAAACGTGGTGCCGCTGGCGCGCGCCAGACCCAGGTTGACCAGCGTGTGCACCGCGCTGCGTGCCGCGATCACCGCCACGCCGAGCACCAGCCCGGCGAGCAGCCCGGTCCACGACAGCAGGCTGCCGATGAAGACGAACAGGAACACCGCGAGCACGTCGCCGAGTGCGCCGAAATTGCGCTGCGCGTGGCTGAGCATGATGCGCCGCTCGCGTGCCACCAGGCCGAACGCGAGTGCCCCCAGCAGCGGCGACAGGTGCAGGCTCTGCGCCACGCCGGTGAGCAGCAGCACCAGGAACGCGAAGGTGACGGTGGTGCTCAGGCTGCTCGTCGCCAGCCGGTTCAGGATCGGCGCGATGAAGCCGAACACCGCGCCGGCCGCCAGCGACAGGCAGAGCACGTAGACGCTGTTGAAGGTCGCCCGACCCCAGTCGCCGCTGGTTTCGACAAACCAGTAACCGACCACGAACTTGAGCAGCAGCACCGCCACCAGGCAATTCAGCGCGCACAGGTGGAGCAGCCGCTCGGTCACCTGGCCGGAGCTGCGCAATTCATGGGTCACGCGCATGACCGCGGCCGGCGAGGTCGCCACGCACAGCGCGGCGAGCACCAGCCGCTGGTCGGTCGGCACGCCGAAGCGGATCGCCACCCACAGCACGACGCCAAAGGTCAACAACGCTTGCGCGAGGCCGGCCACCAGCACCCACGGGTTGTGGCGAAACCAGCGCGGGTTGACGCGGTAGCCGAGCTCGAACAGCGACAGCGCCAACGCCACGTTCGCCATGAAGCTCAGCGACGCGTGCGAGGCCACCTCGCGCGACGCACCGACGCCGGCAAGCAGCAGGCCCACGGCCGCATACGCGCACACCCGCGGCACCTGCCAGCGCCGGAACACCCACTCGCCGGCGAGCCAGGCCGCCATCAGCATCACGGGCCAGGCCACCAGCGGGCCGAATGGGTCCAGGGTCATCGCCTCGATCCTGAAGGTGATCAGGCCGCGAATGTACCGCCCATCGATGACGCCTCCTCGCACATGGCGATCGGCGAATCGCTAGACTGCGGGCCCACCTTCGGAGAGCGCCTTGAGCCTTGCCATCGACTACTACTTCGCGCCGCAGTCGCCGTGGACCTACCTCGGCCACGGTCGCTTTACCGACATGGCGCGAGCGGCGGCAGCGCGCGTCAACGTGATACCGGTCGACCTCGGCGGCAAGGTGTTCCCGATCTCGGGTGGGCTGCCGCTGGCGCAGCGTGCACCGCAGCGCCAGGCCTACCGGCTGGTCGAACTCGAGCGCTTCAGCGCGCAGCTCGGCGTGCCGCTGAACCTGCAGCCCAGGTACTTCCCGGTGGCCGGCGACGACGCCGCCAGGCTCATCGTCGCGGTCGACTCGAACGAGGGCAGCGACGCCGCGATGGCACTCACCGGCGCGCTGCTGCGGGCGGTCTGGGTCGAGGAGCGCAACATCGCCGACCCGGGCGAGCTGGCGTCGGTGCTGGCGGCGTTGAAGCTGCCGGCCCAGCGCCTGACTGACTCGCACTCGGCAGCGGTGCAGGCGCGCTACGAGGCCGGCACCCAGCGTGCGATCGACGCGGGCGTGTTCGGTGCGCCGAGCTACGTGGTCGACGGCGAGCTGTTCTGGGGCCAGGACCGGCTCGATTTCGTGCAGCGGCGTTTGAACCGCTCCTGAGCGCATCGAACGCGCGTCGCCGATGCGGGCACAAAAAAGCCGGTGCAAGCACCGGCTTTTTCGTTCGGCGCGAGCGCGCCGAGACTTGCGTTCAGACCTTCGCGCTCAGCTCAGGTGGCCGTTGATCAGCTTGGTCATCTCGAACATCGAGACCTGGGCCTTCTTGAAGATCTCTTTCAGCTTGGAGTCGGCGTTGATCATGGTCCGCTTGGCTGCGTCTTGCAGCTTGTTGGCCTTGATGTACTCCCAGACCTTCTTCGTCACCTCGGTGCGCGGCACCGGCTTGGGGCCGATGATCGCGGCGAGCGCGGCGCTCGGGGTCATCGCCTTCATGAAGGCGGCGTTCGGAGTGCGCTTCTTGGCGGGCGCCGCCTTCTTCGCCGCGGCCTTCTTGGCCGCCGGTGCCGCCTTCTTGGCCGCCGCCGTCTTGGCCGGTGCCGCCTTCTTGGCCGGCGCCTTCTTGGCCGCCGGTGCCTTTTTCGCTGCCGCCTTTTTCGCCGGAGCCTTCTTCGCAGTTGCCATGTTGATTCTCTCCATCAAGTGAGTGGTTGATGTGCCCGGGATGGGCGAGAGCCGCGTGGACTCTCATTTCTCCATAGCACCGTGCGGAGCGAATGGTAATGCCTGCATAGGGCAAAGAGAAGAAGTATTCACTCGGAAAACGCGCATTCCTTCGAGGCAGCACACCCTTTGTCGTGGCCTGACATCACCGAGGATGCATTCGACGCGCCGCGCGCTCGCGGCCGTGGCGCGACGCGGGTCGCGCGAGGCGGTGTGTTCAGCGCCGTCGCGGGGCGTTATTCTTGCGCCATGAAGATCATCGTCCGCTGGCTCTTGCTCGCCGCCGCCTTGCTGCTGGTGGCCTACCTGTATCCGGGGGTCTCGATCAAGAGCTTCGGCTCGGCGATGCTCGCGGCCTTCGTGCTCGGGCTGTTCAACACCTCGCTGCGGCCGATCCTGGTGCTGCTGACGCTGCCGGTGACGCTGATCACGCTGGGCCTGTTCCTGTTCGTGATCAATGCGCTGATGTTCTACTTCGCCGCCTCGGTGCTCGACGGCTTTCACGTCAGCGGCTTCGGCGCGGCGCTGATCGGCTCGCTGCTGTACAGCCTGTGCGGCATGGTGATCGACGTGGCGATGGAGCGGCTGTTCGCGCGCGCCTGAGCGCGCCCTGGAAACGCCTTCGACATTCCCGCCCCAGGGGTCGAGCAAGGTGGCAAAGCCGCATTTGCTCGAGGCTCGCGCGGTCGCTGCGGCCGGCCCGCCGGCCGCCACTTCCGGTTCCCCGCTACCTCAGTTCCTTCTCGTCGGCCTTCTGCTGACGGCGCAGCGCCTCGACGTCGCGCAGCCGCGCGTCGATCACAGACACATCGATGAAGTCGACCGGGCTGCCGTCGCGGGCGCGGCGTTGGCCAGCCTGCAGGCGATCGATGGCGCCCGACAGATCGCCGAGCGCGACGCGCGATTCGGCATCGGCCCGCACCGCGCGCAGCGGATGGCCGAGCCGACCTTCGATCTGGCTCAGCGCGGTCCAGGCCAGCTCGTCGTTCGGGTTCAGTGCGACCCAGGTGCGCAGGTCGGAAGCGCGCTGCTCGAGCAGCCGGTTGTCGGGCGCCGACGCCGGCGCCAGGGCCAGCGCTGCCTGCGCGGCGAGCAGCAGCACCGGGCGCGAGCCGTCTTCGCGGTAGGGTTCGAGCGCGGCCAGCGCGCCGGTGGCGTCGCCGCGTGCGAGCAGCGACTGCACCTTCAGCAGCACCACCGCACGCACCGCGCGCGCACTGCTGCGCGGGCTGCCGCGCACCAGGCCGAGCGCCACGCTGATCGAAGCGTCGGCGCGCGCCCAGTCGCGCAGCAAGGTCGAGGCGAGCGCGCTCTCGTAGGCGTCGGCGAGCTTGTCGGCCACCGTGGTGGCGACGCGGTCGCCGTCGAGCGCCTGCCAGCGGTGCAACGCGTCGAAGCGCGTGTCCATGAGCACGCGCGCGCGTGCCTGCGCCGCGGTGTGCTCGAGCACGCTGACCGGCGCCACCGGCGCGGCGGTGCCCAGGCGGGCGCGGGCCTCGCCGATGCGTTCGCTGGTCAGCGGGTGGGTGCGCAGGTACGGGAAGCCGCCGCTGTCGTTCAGGCGCGAGGACTGGTCGAGCTTCTCGAACATCGCCGCCATGCCACCGGGGGCGAAGCCGGCGCCGGTCATCACCGCGAAGCCGACGCGGTCGGCCTCGCGCTCCATGTCGCGCGAGAAGTTGAGCTGGCCCTGCGCGCCGATCGCCTGGCTGCCGACGATGGCCGCGTTGGCGGCGTCGGCGCTGCTGCTGCCGGCGCGGCTGGCAGCGAGGATGCCCACCAGCAGCGTGGCCAGGCTGATCAGCGACTGGTGCTTCTTGTTGGCGATGCTGCGCGCGATGTGGCGTTGCGTGACGTGCGACATCTCGTGCGCAAGCACCGAGGCGAGCTCGTCGCGCGTGTCGGTCAGCGCCATCAGCCCCAGGTTGACGCCGACGTAGCCGCCGGGCAGTGCGAAGGCGTTGACGCTGCGGTCGCGCACCAGAAACGGCTCCCACGCGAAGCGATGGTCGATGTCGGCGCTGATGTTGCCCATCCGGCGCGCCTGCGCCACCAGCGGCTGCCAGATCGACTGCAGGTATTCGAGCAGCACCGGGTCGTCGAGATAGTCCGGGTCGGCATGGATCTCGCGCATGATCGCGTCGCCGAGCTTGCGCTCGGTGGCGATGCTGAAGTCGGCCGAGGCCGGGTCACCGAGCGAGGGCAACTGGTTCTGCGCCCAGGCCGGCGGCAGTGCGGCCGGGCACGACAGCGCGAACGCGACCGCGGCCGCCACCGCACGCATGCGTTGCAACCGCTGCGGGCGGGCGGGTCGGGGATCGGGGTTCGGCACGGGGAGAGGCAGTTTGAAAAACCGGGGGCAACGGCATGGCTATCATGCCGCACAACCATTTCGAGACTGTTTGCGCGCATGAGTTCAACCCCGGCCTCGCCGCTGACGCACTTCGACGCCCACGGCCAGGCGCACATGGTCGATGTGGCGGGCAAGCGCGAAACGCACCGCATCGCGCGCGCCGGCGGCGTGATCCGGATGCAGCCGGCCACGCTGGCGCTGATCGAATCCGGCCATGCGAAAAAGGGAGACGTGATCGGCGTGGCACGCATCGCTGCGATCCAGGCCGCCAAGCGCACCGCCGAGCTGATCCCGCTGTGCCACCCGCTGCCGATCACGCGCGTGAGCGTCGAGTTCGAGATCGATGCCGCCAGCGCCAGCGTGCGCTGCACCGCGCAGGTCGAGACGCTCGGGCGCACCGGCGTCGAGATGGAGGCACTGACCGCGGTGCAGATCGGCCTGCTGACCATCTACGACATGTGCAAGGCCGCCGACCGCGGCATGGTGATGGGCGAGATCCGCGTGCTCGAGAAGCACGGCGGCAAGTCGGGGGACTGGGTCGCGCCCTGAGCCGGCCCGCCCCGGAGGTCAATGCTTGTCGCTGCGCGCGATCGCCAGCAGGTGGTCGAGTTCTTCGCGGTACTTCACCCCGTTCGAGCGGTGCCAGCGGTAGATCAGCCACATCGTGCCGGCGACGACGGCGCCGAACAGCGCGATCGCGGTGAAGGCCGACAGGCCGAACCGGGTCATGCCGGTGTAGAACGCGCCCAGACCGAGGATGCAGGCCTGCTCGTTGAAGTTCTGTACCGCGATCGAGCGGCCCGCACCCATCAGGTTGGCGCCACGGTGTTGCAGCAACGCGTTCATCGGCACCACCATGTACCCGCCGATCGCGCCGAGTACGATCAGGAACGGCGCGGCCACCCACACGTTGGTGACCGCGTTCAGCCCGATCACCAGCAGGCCCAGCACGATGCCCAGCGGAATCACGCTGGTGGCCTGGTCCAGTCGCATGCGCAGTGACGCCACGACCGCGCCCGCCGCCGTGCCGATCACCACCACCGCGACCAGCGAGGTCGACTGCGTCGTGGTATAGCCCAGCGCCACGGTGGCCCACGCGAACACGATGATGCGCAGGTTGCCCGAGACGCCCCAGAAGAGCGTCGTGGTGGCGAGCGAGATCTGGCCCAACTTGTCGGTCCACAGCCGTGCATTGCAACTGGAGAAGTCGCGCATCAGGCCGCGCACGCCATGCACCAGCGGTTGCAGCGGCGCCTCGGTGCGCGGGATGCGAAGGTTGAACAGTGCGGCAATCACGTACAGGAACACGATCACGGCAATCGCCGATTCGGGCGCAGTTTCGATTCCGGTATCGAACATCGGCATGTCGAAGGCGAGCAGCCGCTGCGACATCACCGGCCCGACCAACTGCCCGCCCAGCGCGATGCCCAGGATGATCGACATGATCGTGAGCCCCTCGATCCAGCCGTTGGCCTTGACCAGCTGCGAGTTCGGCAGCAGCTCGGTCAGGATGCCGTACTTCGCCGGCGAGTAGGCGGCCGCACCCAGTCCGACGACCGCGTAGGCCACCAGCGGGTGGCCGCCGAACAGCATCATCAGGCAGCCCACCACCTTGATGCCGTTCGAGAAGAACATCACCCGGCCCTTGGGCACGGCATCGGCGAACGCGCCGAGGAACGGCGCGAGGACCACGTAGAACAACGCGAACATCGGCCCGAGTGCCGGGATGTTCCACGACGGCGCGTGTGTGGACTTCAGCATTTCGATCGCGGCCACCAGCAGCGCGTTGTCGGCCAGCGAGCTGAAGAACTGCGCCGACATGATCGTGTAGAAGCCCTTCTTCATCGGCGCGGCGGCTGCGGTTCGGGCTCGGGGGAACGCTGGGGCATGGCGCGATTGTCGCCGCTGGTGCCGGGCTCGCTGCGCCCGCCACCGAGCGGCCCGCGTCCGGGCCGGACAACGACGAACCGTGCCGTCGGGGCACTCGCGTGGGCCGCCTTCATCCACGCACCAACGCGTGGGCGGGGCCGTCTATTTGTATCTGCATGTGTCTCCTCGCGGCGGCGTTATAGCACGCGGTCCGCGACCCGCCGGCGGCTCCGCGCTGGCGCCTTGCACATCGGTCCCGCTGGCAGAATCCGGTCATGCCGCGCCGCACCTCGTGACGAGCCCCAGGCCATGCCCCGCCCCGTCGAAGCTGTCATCCACACCGAAGCGCTCGCGCACAACCTGAGGCGCGCCCGCGCGGCGGCACCCGATGCGAAGGTCTGGGCGATCGTCAAGGCGAACGCCTACGGTCACGGCATCGAGCGCGCCTATGCCGGGTTGCGCGGCGCCGACGGGTTCGCGCTGCTCGACCTCGACGAGGCCGAGCGGGTGCGGGCACTGGGCTGGCGCGGGCCCGTGCTGCTGCTCGAAGGCTGCTTCGAGGCGCGCGATCTCGAGACCTGCTCGCGCCTGAACCTGTGGCACGTGGTGCACCATGAGGCGCAGATCGACATGCTGGCCGCGCACAAGACGCACACGCCGCACCACGTGTTCCTGAAGCTGAACAGCGGCATGAACCGGCTCGGCTTCAGGCCGGCCGCCTACGCGCACGCGTGGCGGCGGCTGAGCGGGCTGACCCAGGTCGACGGCATCGCGCTGATGACGCACCTGTCGGACGCCGACGGCCCGCGCGGCATCACCGACCAGCTCGCGACCTTCGAAGCCGCCACGCGCGAGCTGCCCGGCGAACGCACGCTCGCCAACAGCGCGGCGACGCTGCGCCACGCGGCGTGGCAACGCCCGATCTCGGCGCCGGGCGGCATCGACCGCGTGGCCGCCGACTGGGTGCGCCCCGGCATCATGGTCTACGGCTCGTCGCCCGACTTTCCCGAACGCTCCATCGCCGACTGGGGCCTGCAGCCGACCATGAGCCTGCGCGCGCAGATCATCGCGACGCAGGCGTTGAAGGCCGGCGAGCGGGTCGGCTACGGTGGCCGCTTCACGGCGCCGCGCGACATGCGCATCGGCGTCGTCGCCTGCGGCTACGCCGACGGCTACCCGCGGGTCGTGCCCGACGGCACGCCGGTGTTGGTGGGCGACCTGCGCACGCGGCTGGTCGGGCGCGTGTCGATGGACATGATCACGGTCGACCTGACGCCGGTGCCCGACGCGGGTGTGGGCAGTGTCGCCACGCTGTGGGGCCGCAGCCCGGATGGCACGGTGCTCGCGATCGACGAGATCGCGCACGCCGCCGGCACGGTCGGCTACGAGCTGATGTGCGCGCTGGCGCCGCGCGTGCCGGCGCGTGCCGACTGAGCTTGCGCAAACAGACGACGCGCGCTGCGGTTTCGTCGCGAAGGCGGTGGCTGTCGTGGCCGCCGGGCAAGGCACCGCTCGCGAACCACGGCGCGGTGTGCGGCACACTGGCGCCCCCATGAAGCCCGCACCCCGGCTCGCCGGAATCCTGTTCGCGCTGGCCGCCGGCCTGATGTGGGGGCTCGTGTTCGTCGCCCCGCTGCTGCTGCCCGAGTACCCGGCCACGCTGCAGTCGTTCGGGCGCTACCTCGCGTTCGGGTTGATCGCGTTGCCGCTCGCCTGGTTCGATCGCGACAAGCTCAAGCGGCTGTCGGCGTCCGACTGGGTCGAGGCGCTGAAGCTGGCGCTGGTCGGCAACATCGTCTACTACCTGTTCCTCGCCAGCAGCATCCAGCGCGCCGGCGGGCCGCTGCCGACGATGGTCATCGGCACACTGCCGGTGGTGATCGCGATCACCTCGAAGCTGCGGCGCGCCGCACCCGGCGCGCGCGTCGAGGCGCGGCTGCCATGGCTGCGACTGCTGCCGTCGCTGGCGCTGATCGGTGTGGGGCTGGCCCTCGTCAACCACGTCGAACTCGAACACCTGCGGCGCGACCCGCACGCCGACCTCGCGCGCTATGCGCTCGGCGGCGTGCTCGCCGTCGGTGCCGTGGCCTGCTGGACCTGGTACCCGATCCGCAATGCCGAATGGCTGCGCGCCCACCCCGGTCGCAGCCCGCGCGGCTGGGCCACCGCGCAGGGTCTGGCCACGCTGCCGCTGGCGCTGCTCGGCTACGCGCTCGCCTGGGGCTGGAACACCTGGGCCGATCCCGGTGCGATGGCGCGCGGCGGCAGCGCCTTCGCGATGCCACTTGGCCCGCGCCCGGCGCAGTTCGTGGCGCTGATGTTCGCGATCGGCCTGCTCGCCTCATGGCTGGGCACGCTGTGCTGGAACGAGGCGAGCCAGCGCCTGCCGCCCACGTTGTCGGGCCAGCTGATCGTGTTCGAGACGCTGGCCGCACTGAGCTACGCGTTCGTGCTGCGCGGCAGCGCGCCGCCGTTGGAGACGCTCGCCGGCGTGGTGCTGCTGATCGCGGGGGTGGTGTGGGCGGCGCGCACCCAGCCGGCCGACGCGAGCGCCGACGCGCACCCGAACTGACGGCACCGCCGGGGCGTGAACCGGCTCAAGGCACCGCCGGCGCGAACGGCTCAGCGCACCACCGGTGCGTTCGACAACTCGTTCGGGTTGACCTGCCCCGGGGCGAGCGGGAAGTGCTGCCTGAGCAGGGCATCGACGGCGTCGATCGCCTGGTTCAAGCCGGCCTCGAACTGGCCGGCGCGGAAGGCCTCGCGCATCGTCGCCATGACGCGCTGCCAGTGCGCCGTGTCGGCATGGCGCGCCAGGCCGCGATCGGTGACGATCTCGATCGCACGCTCGGCCAGCAGCAGGTAGATCAGCACGCCGTTGTTGTGCTCGGTGTCCCACACCCGCAGCTTGCCGAACATCGCCAGCGCACGGTCACGCGCCGGCGCCTCGCGGCGGATGTAGCTCAGCGGCAGGCCCGCCTCGATGCAGACCCGGATCTGGCCGGTGTGATGGCGTTCGCTGGCCGCCACGCGGGCTTCGAGGCGCTGCAGCGCGCCCGGCCCCAGCGCGCGCTTGACGTCGGTCTCGTCGAGCCGGCGGTGATGCAGCAGGCGCAGCCAGCGGTGCATCACGAACCTGCCTTGTGAGGACGACGTTGTGTGCACATCACCAACTCCCCGAAGCGCCGCCGCCACCGAAATCGCCGCCGCCGCCGGAGCTGAACCCGCCGCCCCCTCCACCGCCACCGAATCCACCACCACCGAATCCGCCGCCACCCCAGATGATCGGCCCACCACGCGAGCCGCCCATGCGCCCGCCCATCCCCATCACGCCGACCAGAAACAGCGCCACCAACCCGGCGCCGCCCGCCACCAGCAGGCTCGCGGTCAGCCACCACGCGACCGCGCCGATCGCGCCTCCGGTCAGCACCGAGCCGAGCTTGCGGCCGAACAGGCCGGTCAGCAGCGCGCCGGCGATCGGCGCGCCGACGAACAGGAAGACCATCAGATCCTGCAGGTCGAACCCGCTGGTGCCGCGCTGGCCGCGGCCGGCGTCGGGTGCAGGCGCCGGCAGGCCCTCGCCGGCAATGCGCCGGTCGAGCTGATCGATCGCCGCGCTCAGGCCGCCGGCATAGTCGCCGGCCTTGAACGCCGGCTTGATCTGGTCGTTGATGATGCGACCGGCGAGCACATCGGGGATCGCGCCTTCGAGCGTCTTGGCGATCTCGATGTTGATGCGCCGGTCGTTCTTCGCGACCACGATCACGATGCCGTCGCCGACATCGCGGCGGCCGATCTTCCAGGTGTTGGCCACCCGCTGGCTGTAGGTGAAGACATCCTCGGGCTGGGTGGTGGGCACCATCAACACGACGATCTGGGTGCCGCGCTGGGCTTCGATCGCCGCGAGCCTGGCAGTCAGGGCCTGCAGTTGCGCCGGCGTGAGCGTGCCGGTCTGGTCGATCACGCGGCCCGTCAGTGCCGGCACCGGCAGCACGTCCTGCGCATGCGCGGCAGCGGCGAACAGCAGCGCGAGCGTGAACCCGAGCGCGAACACCAGCGCGGCGGGCGGTGCGAACCAGCGGCGCATCAGCGGCTCGACGGCAACGTGATCACTTGGCGGGCGACTTGTCGAAGTTGACCGTCGGCGGCACCGAGATCTGCGCTTCGTTCTGGACCGTGAAGTTGGGCTTGACCTTGTAGCCGAACGCCATCGCGGTCAGGTTGGTCGGGAAGCTGCGTGCGAGCACGTTGTATTCCTCGACCGCCTTGATGTAGCGATTGCGCGCCACGGTGATGCGGTTCTCGGTGCCTTCGAGCGTGACGCGCAAGTCCTGGAAGGCGGCGTTCGCCTTGAGTTGCGGGTACTGCTCGGCCACCACCATCAGCCGGCTGAGCGCACCGGTGAGCTCGCCCTGCGCCTTCTGGAACTTGTCGAACGCGACCGGGTCGTTGATGAGTTCCGGCGTGGCCTGGATGCTGGTGGCGTGCGAGCGTGCCTCGATCACCTTGGTCAGCGTGTCTTGCTCGAAGCTGGCTTCGCCCTTGACGGTGGCGACGATGTTGGGCACCAGGTCGGAGCGGCGCTGGTACTGGTTCAGCACCTCCGACCAGGCCGCCTTGACCTGCTCGTCCAGGCTCTGGAAGCGGTTGTAGCCGCAGCCCGAAAGGCTCAGTACCGCCAGCAGCGCCAGGCCGGCGGCAAGCGCGCGCCCGAAGCGCATTGAAATCGCACGATTCATGTTGTTCCTCCCATGGATGGCGCGCAATCCTACTCCGCGGGCGCGGCGTCGCCGGCCCCAAGGCGACAACCCCGCGGCGAAAGCGCCGGGGGCCGCTACTCCGTCGGCAGGAATCCCTCGATCGAAAGGTAGCGCTCGCCGGTGTCGTAGTTGAAGCCGAGCACCGTCGCGCCGGCCGGCAGACCGGGCAGCTTCTGCGCGATCGCCGCCAGCGTCGCGCCCGACGAGATGCCCACCAGCATGCCTTCTTCGCGCGCGGCGCGGCGCGCCATCTCGCGCGAGGCTTCGGCCTCGACCTGGATCACGCCGTCGAGCAGCTCGGTGTGCAGGTTCTTCGGGATGAAGCCCGCGCCGATGCCCTGGATCGGGTGCGGGCTCGGCTTGCCGCCGCTGATGACCGGCGACGCGCTCGGCTCGACCGCGTAGACCTTCAACTTCGGCCACAGTGCCTTGAGCACCTGCGCGCAGCCGGTGATGTGGCCGCCGGTGCCCACGCCGGTGATCAGCGCGTCGATGCCGCTCGGGAAATCGGCGGCGATCTCGCGCGCGGTGGTGCGCACATGGACGTCGATGTTGGCCGGGTTCTCGAACTGCTGCGGCATCCAGCCGCCGGGCGTTTGCGCGAGCAGTTCGGTGGCCCGCGCGATCGAGCCGTTCATGCCCTTCTCGCGCGGCGTGAGCTCGAAGCGCGCGCCATAGGCCAGCATCAGGCGGCGGCGCTCGACGCTCATGCTGTCGGGCATCACCAGGATCAGCTTGTAGCCCTTTACGGCCGCCACCATCGCCAGGCCGACGCCGGTGTTGCCGGAGGTCGGCTCGATGATCGTGCCGCCGGGCTTGAGCGCACCCGAGGCCTCGGCGGCCTCGACCATCGCCAGCGCGATGCGGTCCTTGATCGAGCCGGCGGGGTTGGCGCGCTCGCTCTTGATGTAGACGCGGTGCGTGGCGCCGAACAGGCGGTTGATGCGGATGTGCGGCGTGTTGCCGATGGTTTGCAGGATGTCGTTGGCGAGCATGACGGGCCTCCTGAAGATGGTGCCGTCAATTATGAGCACGTCGATGCAAACCCTGCGCCGCGCAGCCGCGCTTTGCGACAATCGGCCGATGTACGCACCGCTCCGCAACGACAGCTTCCTGCGCGCCTGCCTGCGCCAGCCCACGCCGCACACGCCGGTCTGGCTGATGCGCCAGGCCGGCCGCTACCTGCCCGAGTACCGCGCCACGCGCGCCAAGGCGGGCAGCTTCATGGGCCTGGCGACGAACCCCGACTACGCCACCGAGGTCACGCTGCAGCCGGTCGACCGCTACGCGCTCGACGCCGCGATCCTGTTCAGCGACATCCTGACGGTGCCCGACGCGATGGGGCTGGGGCTGAGCTTCGCCGACGGTGAAGGGCCGCGTTTCGCCCACCCGGTGCGCGACGAAGCCGCCGTGGCCAGGCTCGAAGTGCCCGACATGGACAAGCTGCGCTACGTGTTCGACGCGGTCACGTCGATTCGCCGCGCGCTGAACGGCCGGGTGCCGCTGATCGGCTTTTCGGGCAGCCCCTGGACGCTGGCCTGCTACATGGTCGAAGGGGCCGGCTCCGACGACTACCGACTCGTCAAGACGATGCTCTACAGCCGCCCCGACCTGATGCACCGCGTGCTCGAGACCAACGCCGCTGCCGTGGCGCAGTACCTGAACGCACAGATCGAAGCCGGCGCTCAGGCCGTGATGATCTTCGACAGTTGGGGCGGCGTGCTCGCCGACGGCGCGTTCCAGGCCTTCAGCCTGGCCTACACCCGACGCGTGCTGCAGCAGCTCAAGCGAGAGCATGACGGCCAGCGTGTCCCCCACATCGTCTTCACCAAGGGCGGCGGACCGTGGCTAGAAGACATCGCGCAGGCGCAGCCCGACGTCGTCGGCCTCGACTGGACGGTCAACCTGGCCGCGGCGCGCGCCCGCATTGGCGACCGGGTGGCGCTGCAAGGCAATGTCGATCCCAACGTGCTGTTCGCGCCGCCAGCGCAGATCCGCGCCGAGGTGACGCGCACGCTGGAGAGCTTCGGCGACCCGGTGGGCGCGGACGGCCGGGTCGGCGGCCATGTGTTCAACCTCGGGCACGGCATCAGCCAGCACACGCCGCCGGATCACGTGGCGGTGCTGGTGGACACGGTGCACGAGGTGTCGCGACGCATGCGCGTTGCCGCCTGACCCACCGCGGGGCAAGCAGCGCCGGCTTTTCTTTCGCAGGTAAGTGAGCACTCAGGGCTTGACTTATCCCCAATCCCGGCCCTTGGCCCGAGGCACCACAACGCCTGCTGCGACGCAGCACGGTAGTTCCACCAATCGACTCCAAGTGCTTGATTTCATTGAGTTCTAAGGATTGCTTGGAAAGCGGGCAATCTTTTCCACATCAAGGCGCAGCAAGCGTTTGCGGCCCATCCACGCACGGTTACGCACAAAGTTATCCACAGTTCGAGTGGAAAGCTTCGAAAGTCTTTCAAAATCATTAACTTGAACGACTTTCATGAATTGTTGTTCAGCTTTGACTGGTAACTTCGCCGATGACCGCGGCGCCTGATCACGTCCGCTTGCGGGTCGCGGTCGAAGCCCCGCACCATACCGGGCTGGCGGCACCGCTCGATTACACAAGTGAGCACCCGCTGCCATCGGGAACGCTGGTGCGTGTGCCATTGGGTCGACGCGAGGTTTCCGGAATCGTCTGGGATGATGCAGCGAAGTCAACCGAACTGGACGCGTCAATCGGGTTGCGCCCGGTCGCCGCGGCACTGGCATCGTTGCCGCCACTGGGTTTGCCGTGGCGCGACCTGGTCGACTTCGCGGCCCGCTACTACCAGCGCAGCACCGGCGAGATCGCGCTGTCGGTCTTGCCGCCCGAGTTGCGCAAGCTGGACGACGCCCAACTCGCCAACCGCATCAGGAAGCTGCACAAAGCGCTCGAAGCGCTGCCACGCGCGTTCGCCGCACCGGCGGCGCCCGCGCTGACCGACGAGCAATCGCGGGCGCTGGCGCAGATCGCGGCCGCGGGCGGACAGCCCTCTCCTCCGGCGGTGCTGCTGCACGGCGTGACCGGCAGCGGCAAGACCGAGGTCTACCTGGGTGCGGCGGCGGCAGCGCTGAACGCCGGCCGGCAGGCGCTGGTGCTGGTACCCGAAATCAACCTGACGCCGCAACTCGAGGCGCGTTTCGCCGAGCGCTTTCGCGGTCGCCACATCGTCGCGCTGCACAGCGCACTGACGCCGGCGCAGCGCCTGCGCAGCTGGCTCGCCGCGCACCTCGGCCTGGCCGACCTGGTGCTGGGCACGCGGCTGGCGGTGTTCGCCTCGATGCCGCGGCTCGGCTTGATCGTCGTCGACGAGGAGCACGACCCGTCCTACAAGCAGCAGGAAGGAGCGCGCTACTCGGCGCGCGACCTGGCGGTGTACCGCGGCCGGCTCGAGCGCGCCACCGTCGTGCTGGGTTCGGCCACGCCGTCGCTGGAAAGCTGGCAGCGCGCCGCCGAAGGCCGGTACCTGCGACTCGCACTGCCGTCGCGGATCGGCGGCGGGGCGCTGCCCACCGTGCGCCTGGTCGACATGAACCAGCAGCCCAAGGGCAAGGGCGCACACACGGCGCTGTCGCCGCCGTTGCTGGCGGCGCTGCAGGAGCGCATCGCCCGCGGCGAGCAGAGCCTGGTGTTCCTGAACCGGCGCGGCTACGCCCCGGTGCTGCATTGCGGCGAATGCGGCTGGAAGAGCGGCTGCCCGCACTGCAGCGCCTGGCGCGTGTTCCACAAGCTCGACCGCACGCTGCGCTGCCACCACTGCGGCTACACCGAGCGCGTGCCGCGCGCCTGCCCCGACTGCGGCAACCTCGACATCGCGCCGATCGGGCGCGGCACCGAGCGGCTCGAAGAACAGCTCGGGCAACTGCTGCGCACGCCCGCCGGCGATCCGGCGCGGATCGCCCGGATCGACGCCGACAGCACGCGCCTGAAAGGCTCGCTCGAGGCCCAGCTCGGCGCCGTCCACGCCGGCGAGGTCGATGTGCTGGTGGGCACGCAGATGGTGACCAAGGGCCACGACTTTCGCCGCATCACGCTGGTGGCCGCCGTCAACCCCGACAGCGCGCTGTTCAGCAGCGACTTTCGCGCGCCCGAGCGCCTGTTCGCGCTGTTGATGCAGGCGGGCGGGCGCGCCGGGCGCGACGCCGAACACGCCGCGCGCAGCGAGATGTGGGTGCAGACCTGGCACCCGCAGCACGCGCTGTACGGCGCCTTGCGACGCCACGATTTCGAGGCGTTCGCGAGCAGCCAGCTCAAGGAGCGCGAAATGGCCGGCCTGCCGCCCTACTCGCACCTCGCGGTCCTGCGCGCCGACGCACGCACCCCGCAGGCGGCGCGCGCGTTCCTGCAGGCCGCCGCCGAACTCGCGCAGTCGCTGGCCGGCGCCGACCTCGTGATGGTCTATCCGCCGGTGCCGCTGGGCGTGGCGCGCGTGGCCGACGTCGAACGGATGCAGATGCTGGTCGAGTCGGCCTCGCGGGCGGCGCTGCAGAGGTTCCTCGCCCAGTGGCTGCCGGCGCTGCACACGATGCGCACCGGCCACAAGGCGCCGGTGCAGCGCATCCTGCGCTGGGCCGTCGACGTCGACCCGTCAGCGATCTGAAGGGCCGGGGCGGCGCGTGCGGCCGGGCGCGGGCCGCGCGCCGGCACCGATTGCCGAGAGCGGCTGCGCCACATCGGCGAGCAGCAGGCAGGCGCGCACCAGGCCTTCGACGGCCTCGCTCAGGTCGGCGGGCGGCTCGATCGATTCGATTTCGGCGAGCAACTCGTCGGCGTCTTCGAGATCGTCGGCGCCCAGGTGGCGGTAGACCAGCGCGAGCGGTTCGGTGAGCGCCTTGGCATCGAGGGCCATCAGCGCCGGGAACAGCTCCAGCGCGGTCGCGAAGCCGGCCACCCACGGATAGACGGCATCGATCGCGGCGGGCTCGTCGGTGTCGGTGTCGGCGTCGGCGTCGTCACCGTCGCGATCCGCGGTGGCGGCGCCGTCGTCGCCTACGTCGGTCAGCTCGAACACCCACGGATCGAACCACTGGCGACGCTGGATCGCGTCGCGCAGCTCGGCGTGGCGGCGTTGCACGAGCGCGTGCAGTCGGGCCGCGTCGAAGCCGCGCGGCAGCGCGCGGCCGTCGACGTCGGTGACGTGCGGCAGCCAGCGCAGCGCGGGCACACCGTTGGGCTGCAGCAGCACGCCGCACAGGTAGCCGTCGAGCATGCTGACATCGAGCGGCTCGAGCGGCGCGGGCACGCCGTCGAGCAGGGCCTGCAACTCGTCGAGCTCGCGGTCGCTCAGCGGCTGCACGGTCGGTGCACGCGGCGGCGCGATGCGCGCGCGATCGGGGCCGCGCGTGGTGCGGGCGGGAGGACGTTGGTGCGGGCCGGGCATGGTGCGCATTGTCGCGCCCGATCCGCCAGTGCCCGGATGCGGCAATGCCGTGGGCGATCGGCGCAGCTATTGCGCGCACCGACGAACCGGGCGACGCGGCCGCGGCGTCCCTCGAATTGGGGATGGCGAGGGCATGCCACCGTCCCTAGAGTGGCTTCGCTGCTGTCACACGGGTCTCCACGAAAGACCACGAAGCACGGCTGCGAAGGCCCGGCGAAGAACACCACACCGAACAGGGCACGCAACCCGAACCGATCCCAACGACGTCCTTTCCGAAGGACTTCAAAGCCCACCCGCCCACGCAGGTGGGCTTTTTTTCGTACGTCGGCGCACGCCGGCGTGCGGGCCGGGCACGCGAAGCGCGCGGCGCCTCTGGCGGCCTCATGGCATCGCCGTCGGCCCGGGGCACCGGGCAGGCGCTGGCATAGACTTC
Source organism: Burkholderiales bacterium (assembly GCA_028868895.1). GTDB lineage: Bacteria > Pseudomonadota > Gammaproteobacteria > Burkholderiales > Burkholderiaceae_C > LMDS01. The sequence goes on along the minus strand of JAGWTP010000004.1, from coordinate 36,086 downwards.
AAGGCTGACCCGACCCCGTCATTCCCCAGAAACCGCCAGGAGACCGCACCATGGGCGCACCCGAAGCCTTCACCGCCGCCTTTTCGTCGACCACCGAGGTCGGCCACTACATCGGCGGGCGCGCTGTCGCCAGCACCAGCGGGCGCCGCCAGGCGGTCTACAACCCCTCGACCGGCGCCGTCGCGCGACAGGTGGCGCTGGCCTCGATCGACGAGGTCGGCCGCGCGGTCGATGCGGCCCGCGCCGCCTTCCCGGCGTGGGCCGACACGCCGCCGATCCGCCGCGCGCGCATCATGAACAAGTTCCTCGGGCTGCTGAACCAGCACCGCGACGCGCTCGCCGCGATGATCACCGCCGAGCACGGCAAGGTCTTCACCGACGCGCAGGGCGAGGTCACCCGCGGCATCGACATCGTCGAGTTCGCCTGTGGCGTGCCGCAGTTGCTCAAGGGCGACTTCACCGACCAGGTCTCCACCGGCATCGACAACTGGACGCTGCGCCAGCCGCTCGGCGTGGTCGCCGGCGTCACGCCGTTCAACTTCCCCTGCATGGTGCCGATGTGGATGTACCCGGTGGCGATCGCCTGCGGCAACACCTTCGTGCTCAAGCCGAGCGAGCGCGATCCGTCGGCGTCGATCCTGATGGCCGAGCTGTTCACGCAAGCCGGCCTGCCCGACGGCGTGTTCAACGTCGTGCAGGGCGACAAGGTCGCGGTCGATGCGCTGCTGACGCACACCGACGTGAAGGCGCTGAGCTTCGTCGGCTCGACGCCGATCGCACAGTACATCTACGAGACCGGCGCCCACCATGGCAAGCGCGTGCAGGCGCTGGGCGGCGCGAAGAACCACATGGTCGTGATGCCCGACGCCGACATCGAGCAGGCGGTCGACGCGCTGATCGGCGCCGCCTACGGCTCGGCGGGCGAACGCTGCATGGCGATCAGCGTGGCAGTGCTGGTCGGCGACGTGGCCGACAAGATCGTGCCCAAGCTGGCCGAGCGCGCGAAGTCGCTGAAGATCAAGAACGGCATGGAGCTCGACGCCGAGATGGGCCCGATCGTCACGCGCCAGGCGCTGGAGCGGATCGAGGGCTACATCGACACCGGCGTCAAGGAAGGCGCCACGCTCGTCGTCGATGGCCGCGGCCACAAGGTGCCCGGCCACGAGAACGGCTTCTTCACCGGCGGCACGCTGTTCGACCACGTCACGCCCGCGATGCGCATCTACAAGGAAGAGATCTTCGGCCCGGTGCTGAGCTGCGTGCGCGTGCCCGACCTGAAAGAGGCGGTCGAGCTCGTCAACGCGCACGAGTTCGGCAACGGCGTGGCCTGCTTCACCAGCGACGGCAACGTGGCGCGCGAGTTCTCGCGCCGCATCCAGGTCGGCATGGTCGGCATCAACGTGCCGATCCCGGTGCCGATGGCCTGGCACGGCTTCGGCGGGTGGAAGAAGAGCCTGTTCGGCGACATGCACGCCTACGGCGTAGAGGGCGTGCGCTTCTACACCAAGCAGAAGTCGATCATGCAGCGCTGGCCGGCAAGCATCAGCAAGGGCGCCGAGTTCGTGATGCCGACGGCGAAGTAGAGGCGCCAATGCGCGACCGCGACACCGCCACCGCGGCGCAACTCGCCGCCGCGGTGCGCGCCGGCGAGGTCAGCGCGCGCGAACTCTGCGACGCCGCGATCGCGCGCATCGAGCGCGGCGACGGCGCGATCAACGCCATCGTCGTGCGCGATTTCGAGCGCGCCCGCGAACAGGCGAGCGGGCGCGACCGGGCGATCGCGCGCAGCGAGACGGCCGGCGCGCTGCTCGGCGTGCCGATGACGGTGAAGGAGTCGTACAACGTCGCCGGACTGCCCACCACCTGGGGTCTGCCGCCGTTCCGCGACTACATGCCGGGTGTCGACGCGGTGCTGGTACAGCGCCTCAAGGCCGCGGGTGCGGTGATCCTCGGCAAGAGCAACGTGCCGCCGGCGTTGGCCGACTGGCAATCGAGCAACCCGATCCACGGCACGACGTTGAACCCGCGTGACCCCACGCGCACGCCGGGCGGCTCGTCCGGCGGTGGCGCCGCGGCGGTCGCGGCCGGTTTCGTACCGCTCGAACTCGGCTCCGACATCGGCGGCTCGATCCGCGTGCCCGCGCACTTCTGCGGCGTCTTCGGCCACAAGCCCAGCTTCAACCTGCTGCCGTCGCGCGGGCACGCGTTCCCCGGCACCGACGGCGCCGGCATCGACCTCGCGGTCTGTGGGCCGCTCGCGCGCTGCGCCGCCGACCTCGACCTCGCGCTCGACGTGCTCGCCGGCCCGGACGGCGACGAAGCGAACGGCTATCGCCTCGCGCTGCCTTCGCCGCGCGTCGCAGGCATCGACGGCCTGCGCGTGCTGCTGCTCGACACGCACCCGCTCGCCCGCGCCGACACCGCCACGCGCGATGCCTTGCATCGCCTGGCCGGCGAGCTGGTGCGCGAAGGCGCGCAGATCGAACCCGCCAGTACGCTGCTGCCGGACCTCGTGGCGTCGCACAAGGCGTACGTGACGATGCTGACGACGATCACGAGCTACGGCGCGCCGCCCGACGGGCGCCCCGTCATATCGGCGCACGAGTGGATCGGCTTGTTGCACCGGCGCGCCGCGGTGCGGCGGCAATGGCGCGCGCTGTTCGAGACGATCGACGTGCTGCTCGCGCCGGCATTCGGCACCCCGGCGTTCCCGCTCACGAGCGAACCCGACTGGCGCAAGCGCACGCTGCGGCTCGACGGCGATGCCACGCCCTTCGGCGACCAGCTCGCGTGGTCCGGCATGGCGACCTTCGCCGGCCTGCCGGCCACCGTCGCGCCGATCGCGAAGAGCCCTGAGGGTCTGCCGATCGGCGTGCAGATCATCGGCGCGTTCCTGCACGACCGCACGACGATCGGCGTTGCGCAGCAGATCGAGTCGCTGCGCGCTTAGAGCTTCGCGGTCTCGCCCGTCTTCGGCTGCCACTTCATCAGCCGCGTCTCGAGCGTGCCGACGGCCCCGTCGAGCAGCAGCGCGAACACCGTCAGCACCAGGATGCCGGCCATCACGGTGTTGATGTCGAACGAGCCTTCGGCCTGCAGGATCAGGTAGCCCACACCGCGCGACGAGCCGAGGTATTCGCCGACCACCGCCCCGACGAAGGCCAGCCCGACGCTGGTGTGCAGCGAGCTGAAGACCCAGCTGGTCGCGCTCGGCAGGTACACGTGCCGCAGCAGCTGCCGCGGCGAGGCGCCGAGCATGCGCACATTGGCCAGCACCACCGTGCTGACCTCCTTGACGCCCTGGTAGACGTTGAAGAAGACGATGAAAAAGACCAGCGTCACGCCGAGCGCGACCTTGCTCGCGAGCCCCAAGCCGAACCAGACCGCGAAGATCGGCGCGAGGATCACGCGCGGCATGCTGTTCAGCGCCTTGATGTAGGGTTCGGTGATGGCGGCGGCCAGCGGGCTCAGCGCGAGCCACAGCCCGCACCCCAGGCCCAATGCCGTGCCGATGACGAACGCGAGCACGGTTTCGAGCAGCGTGACCCACAGGTGCTGGTAGATGTCGCCGCGGGTCACGAACCAGGCCCAGATGCGGCCGAACACCTGCAGCGGCTCGCCGAAGAAGAACGCCGCCTGGCGGTCGTTCTCGAACAGGAAAGGCGGGATCAGGCCGGGCCGGGTGAGCACGTACCAGAGCACGAAGACCGCGACCAGCAGGCCAGCCTGCCACAGGCGCAGGTTGCCTTGACGGGGCTTGACGAAGTTCCACATGCGCGTCGTCGCCTTCATGCGGCCAGCTGCTGCTGGTAACCCTTGAGCACTTCTTCGCGCAGCACGCCCCAGATGGCGGTGTGCAGCTCGTTGAATCGCCCGGTGGCGCGCACCTCGGCCACGTCGCGCGGGCGCGGCAGGTCGATCGCGAACTCGCCGATCGGGTGCGAGGCCGGCCCGGCACTCAGGCAGACGACGCGGTCGCTCATCGCGATCGCCTCGTCCAGGTCGTGGGTGATGAACAGCACCGCTTTTCGAGACGAACGATCCTCAGGCGCTTCACGCCGGCCCCCCCGGGGGGCCGCCGACCCGCCTGGAGCGGCCCGGCGCGCGTCGCCGGCGCCGGCCCACAGGTCGAGCACTTCGTTCTCCATCAGCTGCCGGGTCTGGATGTCGAGCGCCGAGAACGGTTCGTCCATCAAGATGATGTCGGGATCGAGCACGAGCGTCTGCGCCAGGCTCACGCGCTTGCGCATGCCGCCCGAGAGCTGGTGCGGGTAGCGGTCGCCGAAGCCGCCCAGGCCGACGCGCCTCAGCCACTCGCCGGCCAGCGCGCGCGCGTCGGGCACGCCGCGGAACTCGAGCCCGGCCATCACGTTTTGAAGCGCGGTGCGCCACGGCATCAGGCTCTCGGACTGGAACATGTAGCCGGCGCGGCGGTTGATGCCCGTCAGCGCCGCGCCGAACACCTCGACCCGCCCGGCGCTCGGCGCGAGCAGCCCGGCCGCCACGTTCAGCAGCGTGCTCTTGCCGCAGCCGGTGGGGCCGACGACCGAGACGAACTCACCGGCGCCGACCGTCAACGAGACGTCGCGCACCGCGGTGTAGCGCGGGCTCGCGCCGTCCTTGCCGGCAAACGTGCAGGCAACGCCGTGCAGCCGCAGCGCCGCGGGTTCAGCGGTGGCATTCGGCGACATCAACGACTCCTGCACGATGGCCGCGCGCGGCCGCGCTGGCCGGGCGCCGGGCGCCGGGCGCCGGGCGTCGGCGCGGGCACCGCACCGACGGCGCGGGCGCGTTCGTGTACCGTGCGGCCCTTCATTGCTGCCGCGCTCTTCGCCCGCACCCCCGCATGCTCTTCGGTCGCCCCGCCCACCGCTCGATCAACCTCGCGTTGCAAGGCGGCGGTGCGCACGGCGCATTCACGTGGGGCGTGCTCGATGCCCTGCTCGAAGACGGCCGCACCGCGTTCGACGGCATCAGCGGCACCAGCGCCGGGGCGATGAACGCGGTGGTGATGGCGCACGGCCTGCTGCACGGCGGGCGCGACGGCGCGCGTGCGGCATTGCGGACCTTCTGGACTGCGGTGGCCGCCAGCATGCCGGCCGAGCTGACGGTGACTTCGGGCGACGGCAAGCGCGTGAGCCTGGCGCCGATGGTGCGGCTGCTGCTGCAGTGGACGCACTACTTCTCGCCAACCCAGATCAACCCGTTCGACCTGAACCCGCTGCGCGACATCGTTGCGGCGCAGATCGATTTCGAGCGGCTGCGCGCGGCCAGCCCGGTCAAGCTGTTCATTGCCGCGACCCACGCCAACTCGGGCAAGCTGCGGCTGTTCCGCGAGACCGAGGTGTCGGCCGACGTGATGCTCGCCTCGGCCTGCCTGCCCACCGTGCACCGCGCCGTCGAGATCGACGGCGAGCCCTACTGGGACGGCGGCTACTGCGCCAACCCGGCCGTCTTTCCGCTGTTCTACGACTGCGATTCGAGCGACATCGTGCTGGTGCTGCTCAGCCCGCTCAAGCACGCCGAGACCCCGCACACCGCGCAGGACATCCACACCCGCGTCCTCGAGATCGCCTTCAACGCCACGTTCCTGCGCGAGATGCGCATGTTCGCGCACCTGCGCGAGCGCATCGGCCGCTCGCGCTGGCTGCTCGGCGCGCTCGAGCGGCGCGCGATGCGCACGCACTTCCATGTCATCGAGGCCGAAGACGTGATCGCCGAGCTGTCGGCCGAGACCAAGCTGGCCGCCAACCTCGGCTTCTTCGCGATGCTCGCGGAGCTCGGCCGCACCCGCGCCCGCGCCTGGCTGCAGGCCCACCACGAGCAACTCGGCCGGCGCTCGACCGTGGACCTGGGCGCGCTGTTTTATTGAGCCCCCCCGGGAAATGCCGGTGGCATTCCCGCCCCCAGGGGTCAAGCAAAGTGGCAGAGCCACATTTGCTTGTGAGCCCCCCCGGGAAATGCCGGCGGCATCCCCGCCCCCAGGGGTCAAGCAAAGTGGCAGAGCCACCTTTGCTTGTGAGCCCTCCCGGGAAATGCCGGCGGCATTCCCGCCTCCAGGGGTCAAGCGCCGTGGCAGACCCACCTTTGCTTGAGACCGCCGGGGCGCCGGCGCGGCGCCTTCAGCCCTTCGGGTACAGCGCATTGGCGCGTTGGGCGAACTCGTTGGTGTAGAGCGCCGCCAGGTCGATCCTGGCGCTGGCGATCTCGGGGTCGATGCTGGCCAGCGCGCGGCGTGCGGTCTCGGCGCCGGCCGCGGGAAACAGGCCGTCGCCGGACAGCGCACCCTTGGCCGACAGATACGCATCGACGTAGACCGCGCGGTCGCCGAGCAGGTAGCTCTCGGGCACGACCTTGATGATCTCGCTCGCGCCGGCATGCTGGATCCACTGGTCGGCACGCACGATGGCGTTGGCCAGGGCCTGCGCGGTGGCCGGGTTCTTGTCGATGAAACCCTGCGTTGCGTACAGGCAGCCGGCCGGCATCGGGCCGCCGAATATCTTGTCGGACTCGGCGACGACGCGGGTGTCGGAGACGATCTTCAGGTCGCCCGAGCGCAGCAGCAGCGTGATCACCGGGTCGAGGTTGCTGATCGCGTCGATCTGGCCCGAACGCATCGCCGCCACCGCACCGCTGCCGGCGCCGACGCCGATGATGGCCACGTCGCCCGGTTTCAGGCCGGCCTTGGCGAGCACGAAGTTGGCGAGCACGTTGGTGCTCGAACCCGGCGCGGTCACGCCGAGCTTCTTGCCCTTGAGATCGGCCACGCTCTTGTAGTGCGGCAGCGTCTTCGGGTTGATGCCCAGCACGATCTGCGGCGCCCGGCCCTGCAGCACGAAGGCACGCAGCGGCTGGCCCTTGACCTGCATCGAAATGGTGTGCTCGAACGCGCCCGAGACCACGTCGGCGCTGCCGCCGATCAGGGCCTGCAGCGCGCGCGAGCCGCCGGCAAAGTCGGCGATCGTGAGCTCCAGGCCTTCGGCCTTGAAGTAGCCCAGGCTCTCGGCGATCGTGAGCGGCAGGTAGTACAGCAGGTTCTTGCCGCCCACCGCAAGGGTGAGCTTGGGTTTCTCGATCGCCGGGGCCTGGGCGTATGCGGGCATCGCGATCAACGCGGTGGCGGCGGCAACAAAACGGCGGCGTTGCATGCAGAGGGTCTCCGGGTGGGCGGTTGCAGCAAATCTAGCGCGGCGCACGGTGGCGCGACAGCGGGGAAACGCACCCCGAGTTCACCCGCGCCGCGCAGCACCCCCGGGGCGGCCCCGTAGAATGAAATTCGATGGAGTCGTCCCCACTGCGCCACACCGCGCTGCCCCTGCTCGCGCTGGCCTGGTCGCTCGCAATGCCGGGTGGCGCGTGGGCCCAGGCGGCCAGCGCCGGGCCGGCGGCTTCGGAGGTCGCGGCCTCGGGTGCGGCCTCGGGTGCGCAAGGCGCGTCGACCCCGGCGCCGGCGCCGGCGCCGGCGCTGTCGATGTCGGCGCGCAAGGTCTATGCGCAGGCACGCTCGCAGCTGCTGCAGATCCGCACCGTGCTGAAGGGCCGCGCCAGCCAGACCTCGGTCGGCTCGGGCTTCTTCGTCTCGCGTGCGGGCCACATCATCACCAACTTTCATGTCGTCGCCGAGGCCGCGCTCAAGCCGGCGCGCTACGACCTCGTCTACGTCACCGCCGACGGCCGCGAGGCGCCGCTGCAGATCCTGCAGCTCGACGTGTTGCACGACCTGGCGCTGCTCAAGGCAGCCGATGCGCCGGGCGCCGCGGGGCCCGGTTTCGATGCGCTCGAATTCCGCGCGCCGGCGCAGCCGCTGGCGCAGGGCGAGCGCATCTACTCGCTGGGCAACCCGCTCGATGTGGGTTTCGCCGTGACCGAGGGCACTTACAACGGCCTCGTCAAGCGCAGCTTCTACCCGCAGATCTTCTTCGGCGGCGCGCTCAGCGCCGGCATGAGCGGCGGCCCGGCACTCGACCAGGAAGGCCAGGTCGTGGGCATCAACGTGGCACGGCGCGTCGACGGCGAACAGGTCAGCTTCCTCGTGCCGGCCACGTTCGCGGTGGCGCTGCTGGCGCGCGGCCGCGACGCCGCACCGATCACGACGCCGGCCTACGCCATCGTCGCCGCGCAGCTGATGCAGCACCAGGCCGCACTGACCGAGCGCTTCATCGAGCAGGGCTGGAAGTCGGCCACGCACGCGCGCTACCGGGTGCCGGTGCCCACCGACCAGTTCATGCGCTGCTGGGGCAGCAGCCAGCCCTCGCGCACCGGCGGGCTCGACCTCGAACGCTCCGACTGCGTGATGGACACGCGCATCTTCGTCGGCGACTACACCACCGGCGCGATCAGCGTGCGCAACGAGAGCTACGACGGCAGCAAGCTCGGCGCGCTGCGCTTCGCGGCGCGCTACGCGGACAGCTTTCGCAACGAGAGCTTCACGCGGCTGCGCTCGGAGTTCATGACCCGCCCGCAGTGCCACCAGGATTTCGTCGACCGCGACGGATTGCCGCTGCGCGCGGTCGTCTGCCTGAGTGCGTACCGCAAGCTGCCAGAGCTGTACGACCTCTCGGTGCTGGTGGCCACGCTCGACCAGTCACAAGCCGGCGTGCAGGGCCGCTTCGACGCGCAGGGCCTGAGTTTCGCGAACGCGCAGAAGCTCGCCACGCATTACCTGGAAGGCTACGGGTGGGCGCGCTAGGCCTGCTCGAGGTCCTCGACCGCGACGGCCAGGTGCGCCAGGCCGTCGCGGTGACGCACTGGCCGCTGCGGGTGGGCCGCGCGCTCGACAACGACGTGGTGCTGAGCGACCCGCACGTCGCTGCCGAGCACCTGAGCATCGCGCCGGACGAGCGCGGCCTGGTTCTGACGGTCGGCGCGACGCGCAACGGCGTGCGGCTCGGCGCGCGCAAGCTGCGCGCGGGTGATGACGCCACGCTGCGCGCGGGTGACGCCACCGCGCTGCCGGCCGGCGGCGAGCCGATCACACTGACGGTCGGCCAGACCCGCCTGCGCCTTCGCCTGCCCGACCACACGCTCGCGCCTGAACTGGCGCTGGCGCCGAGCGCCTCGTTCGCGCGCCGCCTCGGGCCGTTCGTCGGCGCGGCACTGCTGCTGGTGGCCGGCCTGCTGTTCAAGGTCTACCTCGACACCGACCCCGACGCCCTGGCGCGCGCCGCCGGCGCGATGCTGCTGACGACGCTCGTCGGCGCCGCGGTCTGGTGCGGCGCCTGGGCGCTGCTGAGCAAGACCTTCACGCGCCAGGCGCGCTTCGGCTGGCACCTGCGGGTGTTCGTGCTCGCGAGCCTGGCGCTGCTGGCCAACAGCGCCGTGCCGGCACTGCTGGCGTTCGCGCTGTCGTGGCCGTGGCTGAGCGATTTCGCGTTCGTCGGCGACATCGCGATCGCCGCCGCCGCGCTGTACTTTCATCTGCTCGCGGTCGAGCCGGCCCATCCCCGCGGGCTGCGCTGGGTCGCCGTCACCTGTGCGCTGCTCGGCGTGGCCCTGACGCTGTGGTTCAACGTCCAGCGCAGCGGCCGCTACGGCGACGAGCTGTACATGAGCCACCTGTTCCCGCCCGCGCTGCGGCTGGCGCGGCCGGTCGCGGTCGACACCTTCATCGACGGTCTGGCGCCTTTGAAGGCAACGCTCGACCGCCAGGCCCGCGAGCCCGGTCATGGCGACGACGCCGGCGCCGCAGATTGATTCCCACCGAAAGCGATCCACCATGAACACCGCCTCCGTGAACGCCCCTTCGACGAACCCGCAGCGCACCGTGCTCGTCACCGGCGGTGGCCGTGGCATTGGCGCGGCCACCGCCTGGCTGTGCGCGCAGCGCGGCTGGGCGGTGGCGGTGAACTACGCTCACGGTGCGGCTGCGGCACAGGCGATGGTCGCGCGCATCCGCGCCGCCGGCGGCACCGCGCTGGCGCTGCAGGCCGACGTCGCCGACGAGGCCCAGGTGCTGGCGATGTTCGCCACGCTCGACCGCGAGCTGCCGCCGCTCGGCGCGCTCGTCAACAACGCAGGGGTCGTCGACGTGCAGGCGCGCGTCGAGGCGATGAGCGTGCAGCGCCTGCAGCGCATGTTCGCGATCAATGTGTTCGGCAGCTTCGTGTGCGCGCGCGAGGCGGTCAAGCGCCTGTCGACGAACCATGGCGGGCGCGGCGGCGCGATCGTCAACCTGTCGTCGGCGGCGGCACGGCTGGGCGCACCGGGCCAGTACGTCGACTATGCGGCCGCCAAGGGCGCGATCGACGTCTTCACGCTCGGCCTGGCGAAGGAGGTCGCGCTCGAGGGCATCCGCGTCAACGCGGTGCGCCCGGGCATCATCGACACCGAGATCCACGCCTCCGGCGGCACCCCCGACCGCGCGCAGCAGATGGCGCCGCTGGTGCCGATGCAGCGCGCCGGCAGCGCCGAAGAGGTGGCGCAGGCGATCGTGTGGTTGCTGTCGGACGAATCGAGCTACACGACCGGCGCGGTCATCGACGTGACCGGCGGGCGCTGACGAAACGCGGGGTCGCCTGACGCTGCGCGTGTGCCAAACTGGCGCACGCGGTCGCGGGCCGACCGATGCGGACCGTCGGACTTGCCCACATGAACGACACCCCGGAGCAAATTGAGGCGACCATCGCCGCGCTCGAAGCGCAACGCGCGCTGCTGGGTGACGCGGTGGTCGATTCGGCTCTGGCGCCGCTGCGGCGAGAACTGGGCGCGCGACGTTCGGCGATGTCGGCGGCGCAACAACAGCTCAAGCAGGTGTCGGTGTTGTTCGTCGATGTGGTCGGCTCCACCGCGATGGGCCAGCGACTCCAGCCCGAAGACATCCACGCGGTGATGGACGGCGCGCTCGAGCGCTTCACGGCGATCGTGCAGGCCAACCGGGGTCGGGTCCTGCAGTACACGGGCGACGGCATGCTGGCGGCTTTCGGCGCCGACGAATCGCACGAGGACGACGCCGAAAGCGCCATCCTCGCAGCGCTGGGCATCCTCGAGGAGGTCACGCGCCAGGCGCCGCGCGCACGGCTGGAGCACGGCATACCGGACTTCAACGTGCGCGCCGGCATCAATACCGGCACCGTGCTGCTGGGCGGCGGTGTCGATGCCGAGGGCAGCATCCGCGGCGCGATGGTCAACGTTGCGGCACGCATGGAGCAGTCGGCGCCCGCCGGTGGCCTGCGCATCAGCCATGACACCTACCGACAGGTGCGCGGAGCGTTCGACGTCGCAGAACAACCGCCGATCAGCGTCAAGGGCGTCGATGCGCCGGTTCGAAGCTACCTCGTGCAACGAGCGAAGCCGCGGTCCCTTCGGTCGACGGCGCGGGGTATCGAAGGCGTCGACAGCCAAATGATCGGGCGCGATACCCAACTCGCCGTCTTGCGTGCGACCTTCAGTGCCGTGTCGGAAGAACATACCCTGCACGCGGTCACGGTCGTGGGCGACGCGGGCCTGGGCAAGAGCCGGCTGCTCGGCGAGTTCCGCAACACCCTGCAAACGGACCACGCAGCCTGCAGCGTACTGGTCGGCCGCGCGCATCCGCGCAGCGCGTTGCAACCCTATGACTTGCTGCGCGATCTGATGACGCGGCATCTGAACATCAACGACGCCGACAGCGCGGCCAGCGCGCGCAGCAAGTTTGTCGACGGACTCGCGCCGCTGTTTCCCGACGAAGGCGAAGCACCCGCCCACTGGCTCGGCCATTTGATCGGACTGGACTTTTCGAGCAGCCCGCACGTCGGTCGCGTCCTGAACGATGCGCTCCAGATTCGCGACCGGGCCTTCGAGGCCACCGCGGAGTTCCTGCGTCGCCTCGCACTGACCAGCCGAGCGCCGGTGGTCCTGGTGTTCGATGATCTGCACTGGGCCGACGATGGGTCGCTCGACCTGGTGCGCCACCTGCTCAAGAGCAACCTCGACACGTCGCTGATGATGTTGATTCTCACGCGCCCCGACCTGATGGAGCGACGCATCGGCTGGGTCGACAACGAACCCGCCCACACTCGGCTTGATGTGGCGCCGCTGGGCAAGGCCGACAGTGAGCAGCTTGCCGCGGTGCTGCTCCAGCGCATTGCGCGGGTGCCGTCGTCGATCCGGGAACTGGTCACGCAGGCCGCGGAGGGCAACCCGTTCTACATGGAAGAACTGGTCAAGATGCTGATCGACGACGGCGTCATCGCCGCCGACGTCGACGGGTGGCGCGTGCGCACCGACAAGCTGATCGGTGTTCGCGTCCCTGCGACGCTGACCGGCGTCCTGCAGGTGCGTCTGGACGCTTTGGCCGCCCATGAAAGAGCCGCTCTGCAGCAGGCCGCCGTCATCGGCCACGTGTTCTCCGACCAGGCGTTGGCCGCCATCGATCCCGTCGCGCCGGACAGCCTGGCCGCGTTGCTGCGCAAACAGCTGATCGTCAAGCACGACGCGCCGGCCGTCGACGGTGCGCGCGAATATGCCTTCCAGCACAACCTGCTGCATCAGGTCACCTACGACGGCGTACTCAGGGGACCAAAACACATCGCGCACCAGAAGATCGGCGCGTACTGGAGCGTGCGCGCCGAGGCGAACTCACCGCAAGACGTGGCCCCCGCGACGTGCCGGGCGCTGGTCGAGGCCCATTACCACCGCTGCCTGGCAGACCCGCAGGGCTATGTGAGCTGGTTCGACGCCCAGTTCTCGAGCTACCTCAACGCGTACGCCGCACAAACGTTGCGGCCGCTGGCCGAAGGCGTGGTCGGGCTGTGCAAGATCCAGTTCGGGCCCGATCATCCGCAAACGGCGAAGGCGCTGACCAATCAGGCGCGGGCCCTGCTGCAGCTGGGGGACACCGCCAAGGCCGAGCCGGCACTGCGGCGCGCGATCGCGATCCAGGAGCAGAGCCTCGGTCCGGACCACCCCGACACGGCCCGGACGGTCGCTGTCCTGGGCGGCTATTTCGTCGGGCGCGGAGACCATCGTGCGGCCGAGCCCTTGTATCGGCGCGCGCTGGCGATCCGCGAGCGAGCGCTCGGCTACGAGCATCCACTGACGGTGAGCGCGCTCGACCTGCTCGCGAGCGTGGTCGGCGAACTTGGGCACAACGACGAGGCCGAGCGCCTGAGCCGTCGGGTACTCGAAATTCGCGAGCGCCTGCTCGGACCCGATCACCCGGACACCTGGTTTGCGCTGACCGCGCTGGGCGACGTGCTGTCGAAGAAGAACGACCATGCGGCGGCCGAGCCGCTGATACGCCGCGCGCTGACGGCGCAGCAGCGCACCCTGCCCGCCGAGCACCCCGACACCGGCTTGTCGATGTGGAGCCTCGCGGAGGCACTGCGGGGGCAAGGCCGCCATGCCGAGGCCGAGCCGCTGGCGCGCGGCAGCCTGCAGATGTGGGAGAAAACGCTCGGGCCGCAGCACGAATGGACGGCGTGGAGCCTGAGCAGCCTGGCCAAACTGCGCCTCGACCAGGACGACGCGGTGGATGCGGCGCGACTCGCGCAGCGCGCACTCGACATTCATCAGCAGGCACTCGGCCCGGATCACGCAACCGTGGCCGAGAACCTGGTCATCCTGGCGCGGGCACTGATCGAGCAAGGTGACCACGCCGCCGCCGAGCCGCTCCTGGCCCGCGCAGTGGGTATTCAGCGCGAACGGCTGGCGGCCGACGATCCGGCCGCGCATTCCGCACTCGCGCTGCTGGCGCGGACGCGAGGCCAATTGGCGCGGCGCTGAGGGCCGGCGCGCGCGGCCCAGCCGGTCCCTGAGCCTTGTGGTGATCACCGCCCCCCAGTCAGGGGGGTTGACGAGTCCTTCATCCTAGGGAGAGCGGCTAGCCAATTCGGATCGGGCCGGTGACATTCGGCGCAACGGGGAGTTTGTGAAGTCCAGGGAGCCGAACATGCAGCGTTTCAAGTCGAAGTCGCCCCGCCGGGCACCACGGATGCTGGCCCTGGCGGCCACGTTGGCCCTGATCGCGACGCCTCCGGCGCACGCGCAGTTCTTCTCGTCGAGCGGCGCGAACACCAGCTACCCGGTCAATCTGTTTCCGATCAACCCCAGCGCGCCCAGTCTCGACTTCACCGGCAACACGGTGAGCATCGGCAACCCCGCAGCGGGCAGCTTTGCGGCGATGGCGGGGGCGCTGCTGAAGGCCGATGCGCTGAGCATTGGTGACTCGGGCACGGGCAACGGCTCGGTCACCGTCAGCGGGCCCGGCACGAGCACGCTGCTCGGGGGTGCCACCGTCAATCGCCTCCAGGTGGGCAACTGGGGAACGGGCTCGATGACGGTCTCGGCAGGCGCGGTGGTCGACGCGACCGTGAACGCGGTGGCCTGCACCGCGCCAGGTGCGCGGTGCTACAGCTTCATCGGCAACGCTGCGGGTTCGACCGGCACCTTGACCGTGACCGGTGCCGGTTCGCGGGTCTCGCTGTTGCGTTCGTTCGGGGTCGGGCAGACCGCAGTGTTCACGCAGGCGAACGATGGTTTCACCTTCGGCACCCCTGGCGGCACCACGAACGCGTATGTGAACGTGCTGAACGGCGGCACCCTGGCGACCCAGACGGTTGTCGTCGGCAAAGGACCGACCAACGCGGGCGCAACGGGCACGGAGCGAGGCTTCGGCACGGTCGTGATCGACGGCGCGGGTTCACGCTGGATCGCGACCCGCAACACGGTCGACAACACCGCGGCGTATTTCGCGGCGGGTTCGAGCGTGGGCGGCCATGCCACGATCAACGTGCAGAACGGTGGCTCGCTGGTCGTCGACGGCACCGGCGGCAGTGCGTCTTCCTACGATGCGTTGATCGTCGGTGTGAACGGCGGGCGCGGCGACTTGACCGTGACCGGCGTGGGCTCCAGCGTCTCGGTGGCAGGAAACAACGCGTTTCTCGGCGTGGGCCGTTCCGGCGCAACGGGGCAAGGCACGTTCAGCGTGCTGGCCGGCGCCACCGCGTCGGCGATGTTCATGAACGTCGGGCGCGACGGTGCCACCGGCAGCGTGCTGATCGACGGCGCGGGTTCCCGGCTCAACCTGACCGGCGTGTTCACACCCGACGTCGGCGGCGGGGCGACCTTCTCGAGCATCGGACGAGGGGGCGGCACCGGTGCCGTGACGGTGAGCAACGGCGGTCATCTGTTCATCAGTGACGGCGGCGGCGATTCTCGTACCGGCAATGGCAGTCCGGGCATGGCCATCGGCCGCGACGCCGGCTCGTCCGGAAAGCTGACGATCACCGGGCCCGGTTCGGTGGTCGAAATCGTCTCCACCTCGCTCGGGGTACCGGCGGGAGCTGCCGACAACTTCAATCCGTTCGTCGGGGTGGGCTTCGACAACGCGGGCTCGGTCCCCGGGCAATTGATGATCAGCAACGGCGGCAAGCTCCTGCTGACCGGCAACGCGGTGTCCAACCCGACCTACGGGCGCGTGACCAGCGTGCAGATCGGCGGGCGCGGCAGTGGCTCGGGCTCGGGCACCGCCACGGTCACCGGAGCCGGCTCGCAAATCGCCGTCAGTGGCTACGACAGCTTCATCGGCGTCGGCCGCGGGGTCGGCAGCAGCGGCACGCTGAACGTGCTCGATCACGCACTGGTCTCGAGCACCAACTTCCTGATCGGCGAGAGTGCCAGCGGCACGGTGAATCTCGACAACGCGCAAATTGCGTTGAGCGGCTATCGCACCGACGGCAGCAACGTCGGCGCCGGAATGACCGTCGGGCGTGGAGTCGGCGGCAACGGCGTGCTCGCGATGACGAACGGCGCCGGCCTCACGATCGTGAACAACACGCTGGGCGGTGGCCTGTCGATCGGCGGCGATCAGTTCGTCGCCGGTGGCACCGGCACCGTGTCGCTTGCTGGCGGGTCTTCGATCACCTTCAGCGGGTCGGTGGCCAGCGGCGCGCTGACCGTCGGCCGCTATGGAACAGGCACCTTGACGCTCGACGGCGCGAGCACGATCGACGTCGGCGACACGCGCGCGGTCTTCGTGGGGCGCAACGCCGGCGGCATCGGCAATCTTGCGGTCAGCGGCGGCGCCAAGGTGATGGGCGGCATCATCGGCATCGGCGGTGACAGCGACAGCGTCGCCGGTGGCAACGGCAGCGCCAGCGTCACGGGTGCCGGGAGCGAGTTGCGCGCCAGCGGCGCCACCGGCTTCATGTCGGTGGGCCGCAGCGGGACCGGATCGCTTTCGGTCTCGAACCAGGGCGCCGTCTCGTCGACGATTCTCGACATCGGACGCGCCGCCGGTGGCCTGGGCCGCTTATTGGTCGACAACGCGCTCGTCAATCTGACGGGCCAGCAGACCACGGGCAACTTGTCCGGGGCCACGCTGGCGATCGGCAATGGCGGTGGCACCGGAACGGCGTCGATCAACAACAGCAGTGTCGTCACGATCACCAACATGGGATCGTCCGGTGTCGGCCTGAACGTCGGCGGAGGACCGGTCTACCCGCTGGGCAGCGGCACGCTCGATGTGAGCAACTCACGAATCAATCTGGTCGCGGCACCCGGCCTGGCGACCGTGCGGGTGGGCCACGACGGCAACGGCACGGCCACGTTCACCGCGAGTTCGCTGAACCTGGGCGACGGCTCGCTGATCGTCGCCGGCCAACCCGGCTCGACCGGCGTGTTGTCGCTCAACGCCGGCTCGGTGGTGAACGCCGGCTATGTCGGTGTCGGCGCGACGCAGAACGGTCCGGGTGGCGCGGGGCATCTCATCCTGAACAACAGCACCATCAACACGACCACGTTCGAACTCGGCGCGCTCGGGGTGCTCAGCGGCGACGGCGGTGTCATCAATGCGACCGGTGGCGTGATCGTCGGCGGCACGATCAGCCCTGGCAATTCGCCCGGCCGGATCAACATCAATTGCGACCTGACCACGCTGGCCGGCAGCAAGCTGATCCTGGATGTGTTGGGTGCCGGCGGTGCGTACAACGTCGACCACCTCATTCTTGGCAACGATGCGACCTTCGATCTGAGCCGGTTGCAGGTCATCTTCAATTTCCTCGGCAGCACCGACCCAACCGCGTTTGCTGCATCCGGCGGCTTCGTGCTCGACAACTTCCTGGAGTCGCTCAATTTGCGCACCGGGGTCGTCTCCGGACTGTCGAGCGTGTTCGCACCGGGCCAGACCTGGAGCGACATATTCACGGCCAGCCAGTTCACTGCCCGCTCCGACGCCTACGTCGTCACCGATTTGCGCTTCTCGCCCGATGGCAGCGCCACGTTCAGTGCTGCGGCGGTCCCCGAGCCGGCGACCTGGGCATTCATGTTCGTCGGCCTGGCTGTGATCTCCGGGCTCGCGAGGCGGCGGTCCGCCCGCCCGCCGGAATCACGCCGCGTCGACGAGCGGTGCCCGCCGCAGACTTGATCCGGCGCGGCATGCCGCGCCGTTCGGCAAACGCGAAGCGATCGCCGAGCATCTTCAGTTGCCGTTACTACGGCCGCGCAGCCAGCACGCTGCGATCACCGACAATCAACACTCGGCGCGTGCGCCGGGTGCTCGACCCCCACCTGCAAGGAGATGCCGCCATGCCCGCCTATGTGATCGCCGACGTCGAGGTCATCGACCCCGTCGGCTACGAGGAATACCGCAAGCAGGTGCCGGCCACCGTGACCGCGTACGGCGGGCGCTACATCGCTCGCGGCGGCGCCACCGAGGTGCTCGAGGGCAGCTGGTCGCCCAAGCGCTGCGTGATCCTGGAATTCGCCAACATGGCCCAACTCAAGGCCTGGTGGGATTCGCCCGAATACGCGCCGCTGCGGGCGATGCGCCAGCGCACGACGAAGTCGCACCTGGTGGCCACCGAAGGTCTGTGACACGCGCGTTGCCCATGGCAATGCGCGGTGCGTCCGAACCATGAACCCCGCCCACAGCCCCCACCGCCCGCAGACCTTCGGCGAAGAGCTTGCCAACGGCATCAGCCACGGCATCGGCTTCCTGCTGGCGATCGCGTCGCTGCCGGTGCTGCTCGTCTTCGGGCCGGCGCGCAGCACCGCGATCAACGTGGTCGCGGCCTGCGTGTTCTCGGCGACGATGATGCTGCTGTACCTGGTCTCGACGCTGTACCACGTGTGCCCGCCGGGCCGCGCCAAGGCGTGGCTGAACCGCTTCGACCACGCCGCGATCTACCTGTTCATCGCCGGCAGCTACACGCCGTTCGTGTTCGGCGTGCTGCGCGGCGGCTGGGGCTGGTCGCTGTTCGGCGTGGTCTGGGCGATGGCCGTGCTCGGCTTCGCGGCCAAGCTGGCGAACCGGCTGCGCCACCCGCTGTGGTCCACCGGCCTGTACGTGGTGATGGGCTGGGTCGCGGTGATCGCGGTCGTGCCGCTGGTCTCGCGCATGCCGGGCGCGGGGCTGGCGTGGCTGGTGGCCGGCGGGCTGTCGTACACCGCCGGCGCGGTCGTGTTCCTGTTCGACTCGCGGCTGCGCTACGCGCACTTCGTGTGGCACCTGTTCGTGCTCGGCGGCAGCGCCTGCCACTTCATTGCGGTGCTG
Source organism: Burkholderiales bacterium (assembly GCA_028868895.1). Taxonomy (GTDB): domain Bacteria; phylum Pseudomonadota; class Gammaproteobacteria; order Burkholderiales; family Burkholderiaceae_C; genus LMDS01. Next base: position 17,617 of record JAGWTP010000004.1, on the reverse strand, counting down.
CGCTACGCGCAGTGAAACGGCGCGGGCGCGGCGGTTCAGCGCGCGGTTTCAGGCCGTCGCCATCGCCTGCAAGGCCTGCAGCAACTGCTGCGCGGCGCGGCGCTCGGTGCTGCCGGCGATCGCGAGGTACGGGGTCAGCGTGAACTGCGCCTCGTTGCCGACCGAGTCCCACATCCACGGCGCCGGCACGCGCAACTTGAGATCGCGCAGGCTCGCGATCGCGTCGGCTTCGATGGCCGCGAGCCGGCCTTCCGCGAGCGCAGCGAGGATCAGCAGTTCGGTCTGGCCGACGACCGACCAGAAGTCGGGCGCTTCGGCCGCGGCGCGCTGCAGCGCGTCGCGCACCGCCGCGACCCGGCCCGCGTCGAGCACCGGCCGGCGCTGCGCCAGGAACGCGGCGCGCAACTCGCAGCTGATGGCGTTCTTCGCCGGGTAGAAGATCGACGTGTGAGCGCCGCCGCGGCGCGCCAGGGCCTCGGCCGCGCCGTAGTGCGCCACCGCCGCATCGAGCGCGGCCTGCGCCTGCGCGGCGCGGCCGGCGTGCCACTCGACCATCGTCAGCCGCTTGTGGGCCGCGCCGAGCAGGCTCTCGCGTTCGAGGGTCGGCTGCAACGCGACCAGGCGTTCGAGTTGCGCGATGCCGGCGCGGATGCCGGCCGCGTCGCCGCGCTGCGCGGCGCGCCGCACCAGCAGGTTGCCGTGCTGCTCGGCGGCGCGCAGGCTGGCGCTGCCGTCTTCGGCGTCGACCGCGGCGCGGTACCAGCCGATCGCCGCGTCGATCGCCCCGGCGCTGGCGTAGGCGACGCCGAAGGCCTCGGCGACCGCGCCGATGCCGCCCCACAGCGGCGCGAACTCGGCTTCGAGGTAGCGCAACTTGTCGAGCGCAGGCTCGGCCGCAGCGGCTGCGCTGGCGGCGCTGCGGCCGAAGGTGCTGCCGGCGGCCTGGCCGGGCGCACCACCGGCAGCACCCGCCCCGGCGTTGAAATGCGCGCTGCCGTTTGCGCTGCCGTATGCGCTGGCGTTTGCGCTGCCGGTTGCGCTGCTGTACGCGCTGCCGTACGCATTGCCGATCGCGATCGTTTCGAGCGCGAGCGCGAGTGCCACCGGCGAGGCGACGCCGGCGAACTCGTCGCCGAGCGGGCGCGCCGGCCGCTGGGCGTCGGCGCCGTCACGGCGCCAGGTCCATTCGGGGTCGCCGTAGCACTGGTAGGCGGCCCAGGTATTGCCGCGCCGGTTGGCGTCCCAAGCGGCGGCGCGCGCCGCACCGACGGCCTCGATGAAGCGCGCGCCACCGAGCAGCGCCGCGTAGAACGCGGTGGCGAACTGCTCGGCCGGGGCGTCTTCGACGGCCCAGCCGGCGGCGATCACGCAGCGCACGCCGACGCGGATCAGCTCCTCGGCGATGTTGGCGGCGAAGCGGGCGCGGTCGTAGGGCTGCAGCGTGGTCGCGGCGTCGCGGCCGGCGAGGTGGCAGCAGTTCAGGAACACCAGTTCCGGCACGCTGCGCATCGCCCGCACTTCGTTCGCGCCAAGGTAGGTGTTCCGGCCCGACAGCACCACGCCGCCATTGACGGTGGGCGCGCCGTGGCCGGCGATGTGCACGACGCGGTAGCGGCGCTCGAACAGCGCGTTGATGATCGACTGCGCGTCGTTCTGGTCGACCAGCGCGCAGACCTTGTCGGCGCCCAGCCCGCTGCCGGGCGCGGCCAGGCGCGCGGCCACCGCGAGCGCTTCGGCGCGCGCGCCGGCCAGACGCGGGTAGAGCGCGGGGTCGCACAGCGGCTCGCCGATCACGAGCACGCTGTCGTCGGGGTTCGCGTCGACGACCTGGGCGCGGAACGTCTCGGTGCGCAGCTTGCGGATCAGCTTGCAGCGGATCGCCCACGGCCGGGCGTCGACCGACTGCGCTTCGGCGTGGGTGTCGAGCAGCTCCCAGGGAATCACCGCCGTTTCGGGTTCGAGCTCGATCACCATTTCGCTCGTGCCGCCGAGGAACGGCTCCATCTCGACCGGCACCAGCAGGTTGAACAAGGTGCGGCCGATGCGCGGGTCGGTGGCGGCGTCGTTCGAGGCGTTGGCGACCAGCTCGCGCAACAGCGTGCCCTGCGCATGCTGGGCGCGCACCTCGGTGCGGGCGCGCTTGGTGTCGAGCGTGTAGGCGATGCACGGGTTGGCCGGGTCGCCGCCGGCCACCGTCAGCGCGCTGATGAAGTCGTAGGCCGCGCCGCGGTAGCTCGAATCGAGCGAGCGGCGCAGCGCCCCGGGGCCGAACTGGACCTTGCCGACCAGCCTGAGCCGGTTCGGTGCAGCGAGCTGCTGCTGTTGCAACGCGCGCCAGGCGTCGCCGGCGCGCTCAAGGTAGAGCTCGACCAGCGTGAGCCGGCCCAGGCGCGGCCAGCCGCTGTGCTGCAGCCGCAGGTTGGCCTCGATCGCGCCCTGCGCGATCAGCTGCGCCGCGCTGCCCGCCGACATGCCGGTGCCGCCACTGCCGATCAGCGTGGCCGCCAGCTCGAACTGCGCCGGCGCGCCGCCTTCCTGTTCCGCCAGGCGCTGCGCGTAGGCGAGCACCGCCTGGCGCACGCTGTAGGCGAGGTCGAGCGCGCGCAGCTTGCCCTCGTCGCCCAGGCCGACCACCACCGCCGCCTGCGGGCGCGCCATCTCGAGCGGGTTGGCCGGGTTCTTGCGCAGGTTGCCGAAGATCTGGTGCGTGCCGGGCGCATCGGGGTACAGGCCGGCATCGAGCGCGCGACTCATGCCCTGGCCGACGAGGGCATCGACCACGGCCTCGGCGCCGGTCAGCGTCATCGAGCGGTAGTGGCCCACCAGCAGCGCCTGGCGCACGAACTTCAGGTCGCCGTTGTAGACCGACACGCTCAAGGCCGCGCCCGGTGCGCGAGCGCCCAGCCCGTCGCCGGCGCGCTCGCGGCCCGGCGCCAGCACGTCGGCCGCGCTCGATGGCGGCTGCGTTGCCTGCAGGCCGCGCGACGGCCGGTTGCGCACCGGTGCGCTGCCGGCGCCGGCGCCCGCCGCGGCCGCAGCGGTGCCCCTCGCGGCCGGTGCATGGGCTTCGAGCTGGTTCGTCTGGCCGCTGGCGAGCAGCTCGATGTAGGCGGCAAACGCGGGCGCCGCACTGGGCAGCTTGCCGTGCTCGGCATCGACCTTCCAGGTGCGCACGCCGGGCAGCAACGCGCTCGCCAACGTGACGCGGCCGTCGCCATCGTCGGGCGTGTTCAGGTAGTCGAGCCCGTCGTGGTCCAGCACGATGCCCGCGGGGGTGAAGTCGGCGTGGCCGATCACGAGCAGGATCTTCGGCGCATCGGCGGCGAGCGTGGCGAGCTGCGCGTCGAGGCGGCGGCGCAGCGCCACGGCCTGGTCGAGCACGGCCTGCGGCGGTGCGCCCCACTCGTAGATCGTGCGCTGCGCGCCTTCGTCGTGCCAGAGGCTGCGCTCGCGCAGCGCGGCCAGGTCGGCGTCGGCCAGCTTCTGCCAGGTGCTCGCCTGGTCGAGGCCGAGCGCCGGGTCGAGCAGCGCGGCCTGGAGTTGCATGAAGCCGGGCAGGCCGGCCATCATCTTGCGCGCATCGGCGTTGTGGAACAGCGAGCCGAACGCGACCAGCGCGTTGCCGAACGTGTCGTCGCCCGACAGGGTCTGCATCGGCGCCCACGAGCCGGCATTGGGCGTGCCCAGCATCAGCAGCCGCGCACCGTCGCGGGCCATCAGGCGCTGCCAGGTGGCGGGGGCCTCGAGCTGCATCGTGCGCGCCACCAGCCCGCCCATCGAGTGCGCAAGCAGCCGCACCGGCTGGCAGCTGGCGTTGCGCGCGGCGAGCGCGGCATCGACCGCGACGGCCAGGCGGCGCGCCTCGTCTTCGATCGGGCGGCGCCAGTCGTAGGCGAACGCGATCACCTCATGGGTGTCGGCCAGGCGCTCGATCAGGTCGTCGTAGCTGGCGCCGATGGGCCCGTCGGGCTCGACGCGTGCCGCGGTGGCCCGGTCCCACGCCAGCTTCATCAGGCCGTTGACGAAGCGAAAGCCGAGCCAGATGCGCTGGCCGTCGAGCTTGAGGTTGGAGCCCAGGATGCCCGGCAGCACGAACACCGCCGGGCGGTCGGCCGGGCTCGCGCCGGGACCGCCGCGCGAGCGCGCCACGGCCTGCGCCGCGCGCGTGCCGCCGGCGTCCTCGCCGGCCCACGACAGCGGCCCGATCGCCGCAAAGCCGGCCGGCGCCGCGTCGGCCAGCGCGTTGGCGATGGCGCGCACGGTGCGCTCGTTGGCGAAGTAGTTGAAGTGCGTGACCTGCGCGCCGCGGTCGAGCAGGAAGCTCGCACCCGCGCCGGCCGCGTCCGGCGCGCGCGGCGTGCCGCCGTACATCGAGCGGGTCTGCACGACGAGGTCGTTGTCGGTCCAGTAGAAGGCGTCGGCCAGCAGCGTCTTGACCCACGAGCCGACCGAGTCGCCCTGCAGGTCGCCGGCGATCACGCGCAGTTCGCCGGGGATGGTTTCGTCGCGGCCGTTGAGCCATTCGACCACCGGGCTGCCGGGCATCATCGCCTCGATGCCTGGCAGCACCGAAGGGTCGGCGCGGCGCCGCGCGACCTCGTGCAGGAACTCGACGAGCTGCGGCGCCACCGGCACGCCGGCCAGCTGCAGCCCCCACTGCAGCACCGACAGGTAGGCATCCAAACGCTTCGACGCGAGCAGCGTGCCGCGCGCCGGGCAGGCCACGCGCACCACGCGCTCGACCTTCAGGCCCTTCTTCTGCGCCAGTGCCACCAGCGCCTGCAGGTCGGTGCGCTGCGCCTTGTACTGGTCGCCGGCGAACAGCGCCAGCTCGCCGGCTCCCAGCGGCCCGCCGCCGCAGGCCCGCGCCAGCACCTCGGCGACCAGCCCGCCGCGCGAGTGCGTGACCAGGTGCAGCCGTGCCCCGGCCGGCAGCGCCTTCACCAGCGCCAGCGCGTTGCCGATCGGGCTCTCGCCCAGCGTCGGGTGGTCGAGCGCGTAGACGCGGTTGCGGTAGCGCGTGAACAGCTCGCGCACGGTCTGCGGGTGCAAGGCCCACAGCTTGCCGAAGGTGCTGGCAGTGTCGACGAAGGTGCCGTGCACCAGCACCAGCAGCGGGCCGCCGTCGTCGGCAGGGGGCACGTTCGGCAGCTTCGTGCCGCTGCCCTTCAGCGCCGCCGGCGGCGCCTCGGCGCGCAGCGGGTAGACACCTTCGTCGACCGCACCGTCGACCTTGCGCGTGATGGCGGCCGTGGCCAGGTCGGCGGCCGGGTCCTTGAGCAGCCCGGTGACCACCTCGACCGTGCTCAGCACCGCCTGGCCGAGCCAGCCGCGCGTCGCGCCGCGGGTGGCGCCGGCTTCGAGCCCGGGCCAGCCGAGCTGCGCCGAGACCGTGACCTCGTTGGCGGCCAGCGCGCTGCGGCTGGCGCCTGGCGCCTGCGCGCGCAACAGGTCGCGCGCGTCTTCGGGGTGCAGCACCAGCGTCGGGCCGTTGGCGACGCTGAGCACGACCACGTCGTCGCCCGGCCGCGCCGTGAGCCGCACCGTGTCGCCGCTGCCGCGCTGCGCGCCGACGCGCACGCTGGCCTTGACGGTGCCCACCGCGTGCCCGCGCACCGTTGCCGCACCGACCGGCTGCACCTGGCCGGGAACGACGAAGGTGATGTCGCGCGCGCCGGTGGCCATGATGTCGCTCCGACTCGGGGTGTTCGGCGGCGTGGCGATCAGACCGTGAAGGGGGTCTGGGCCAGGAACGCCGCCGCGTCGCCGAGCACGAACAGGTTCGGAGTCTGGGTCGGCGGCATCGCGGCGCGGACGCGGGCGTGCAAGGTGCGGTAGTTGCCGTTGAACGCGCCGCGGTTCCAGACCCGCAGCAGTTGCTCGGTGAACGCGCCGTTGTGCTCGCCGTCCATCGAGGTCTGGTTGTCCTGGCAGCCCGAGATCAGCACCACCGCCGGCTTGAACGTGCCCACGAGTGCGGTGGCCTGCGCCGCGGCACCGACCTGCGCGAGCGCGGCGTCGGGGTCGACCGCGACCTTGCCGACGGCCTTGGCCACATCGAGCTGCAACTGGTCGTAGAACGCCTTGTGCTCGGCGTAGACGCGCATCGCCACGGCCGCGGGCATCAGCTTGGCGCGCTGGCCCGGCGGCGGCGGCGGGGGCGGCAACTCGCGGGTGACGGTGCCGCTGTGGCAGCTGTCGGACAGCACCAGGATGCGGACACCGGCGGCGAAGCGACTGAGTTCGAAGTACAGCTCGTCGTCGATCAGCTGGCCGTCGTACAGGCACCAGGTCTCGTCTTGCTGGTCGGCCTCGTCGCCGTTCACGTCGGGCACCTGGCCGCCGTGGCCGGAGTAGGTCAGGAAGAACAGGTCGCCCGACTTCAAGGCCTTGGCGGCGGCGCGCATGCCGGCCAGCAGGTGGGCGCGGGTGGCCTTCTTGGTCAGCAGCACGGTGGCCTTCATGCCCTTGGCCTTGGCGATCGCCGCCATGTCGTTGGCGTCGAACTCGCAAGCCGCGAGCGGGCCGTCCCAGCCGGCGTACGCGGCGGCGCTGACCGCGTTCAGGCCGAGATGCAGCGACAAGGCCTTGCGCTTGCCGGGTGCGGCGGTGGTGGGCTGGGTGGCCATGGTGTGTCTCCGTGGTGTGACCGCACGAACGCGACGGCCCCGGACGGGGATGGGGTCGCGGCCTCGCGCTCGCGGTGGCTGGGTGCCCGGATGGTCGGTGCGGCCGTGGGCCCGCGAAAGACCTAGTTCAAGGGCGGTGCGACGCGCCGGCGGTCGTCGGCTCGCAGAGCGCGGTGGCGGGCCTGCGACCACCGATGCGGGCCTGGGGTCTTCGTCCCGTGGCGCGCACGGCGACTCCAGAATCGTTCACCGGCGCGTCGAAATCGAGGCCCGCCGAACGTCATTGCACAGATGCGGCAACCCGCCGCATCCCACCCCGAAGGAGAACGCAATGAAATACCTGTTGATGATCTACGCCAGCGAGGCCGACGAGAACGCGATGCCGCCCGACGAAATCGGCAAGGTGATCCAGGCCTACGGTGCCTACACCGATGCGCTGATTGCGGCCGGCGCAATGCAGGCCGGCGAGCGGCTGCGCCCGAGCAGCGACGCCACCTCGGTGCGGGTGCGAGGCGGCAAGACCGAGGTGCTGAACGGGCCCTATGCCGAAACCCGCGAGCAGCTCGGCGGCTACTACCTGATCGACGTACCCGATCTCGACGCCGCGCTGTCGTGGGCCGCGCGCTGCCCGAGCTCGGGCCACGGCACGATCGAGGTCCGGCCGATCTGGCCGATGTGACCGGCATGCGCGGTGCGCCGGCCGACCCGCCCGGCGGTCGGGAAGCCGTCGTTGCCGCGGCGCGGCGCAGCTACGGCAAGCTGGTCGCGTTCCTGGCGGCGCGCACGCGCGACGTGGCCGCGGCCGAAGACGCGCTCGCCGCCGCGTTCGAGGCCGCGCTGCGCGACTGGCCGGCGCACGGCGTGCCCGCCAGCCCCGAGGCCTGGCTGATGACCGCGGCGCGGCACTCGATGATCGATGCCGCGCGCCGGCGCAGGACGCACGACGACGCGGCCGCCGACCTGCTGCGGCTCGCCGAGCTGGCGACCGGCGAGGAGCCGCCGCGCGCGATCCCCGACGAGCGGCTGCTGCTGATGTTCGCGTGCGCCCACCCGGCGATCGAGCCCCACGTGCGCGCGCCGCTGATGCTGCAGACCCTGCTGGGCTTCGACGCGGCGACGATCGCCTCGGCGTTCCTCGTCGCTCCGGGCACGATGGGCCAGCGCCTGGTGCGCGCCAAGGCCAAGATCAAGCGCGCCGGCATCCCGTTCCGGCTGCCCGAGCATGACGAGCTGGCGCCGCGCCTGGGCAGCGTGCTCGAGGCCATCTACGCCGCCTACACCGAGGGCTGGTCGGACCCGACCGGCACCGAGGCGCGCCGGCGCAACCTGGCCGACGAGGCCATCTGGCTCGGCGAACTGGTCGCCACGCTGCTGCCCGACGAACCCGAGGCGCTCGGCCTGCTCGCGCTGATGCTGCACGCCCAGGCCCGGCGCGCCGCGCGGCGCGACGCCCACGGCGGCTACGTGCCGCTGGCCGATCAGGACCCGGCGCGGTGGGACGCGCCGCTGATCGACACCGCCGAGACCCTGTTGCGGCGCGCGAGCCGCCTCGGCACGATCGGCCGCTACCAGCTCGAGGCCGCGGTGCAATCGGCGCACGTGATCCGCCGGCGCACCGGGCGCGCCGACTGGGCCGCCATCGTGCAGCTCTACGACGCGCTCGCCCAACTCACCGGCTCGCCGGTGGTGGCGATCAACCGCGCCGTCGCGCTCGCCGAGACCCGCGGTGCCGCCGATGGGCTGGCCGCGCTCGACGCGATCGGCACCGATGCGCGGCTGTCCGACTACCAGCCGTACTGGGCCGCGCGCGCCGGCCTGCTCGCGCGCACCGGCGCGACCCGCGCGGCCGACGCCGCCTACATCCAGGCGATCGGCCTGGAGGCCGACCCGGCGGTGCGACGCTTCCTGCAGCAGCGGCGCGAGGCCTTGCACGGGCGCTGACCGGTCGCGCCGGCCGACGACCGTTCACGGCGCGGCGCCGGCGGTTGGTCGCAGTGGGCGCGCACGGCGCACGACGCTCGATAGCATCGCCGCATCCAGAACCCCAAGGAGCGGGCGATGCTCGATGTACAGGGATTGCGCAAGTCCTACGGGGCTCGCATGGCCGTGGCCGACGTGTCACTGCAGGTGCACGCCGGCGAGGTGCTGGGCCTGCTCGGGCCGAACGGCGCCGGCAAGTCGACGACGGTCGGCATGATCAGCGGGTTGACCGCAGCCGACGCCGGCTCGGTGACCGTGCGGGGTGCGACGCTGGCGCTCGACGAGTTCGCGTTCAAGCGCCGCATCGGTCTGGTGCCGCAAGACCTCGCGCTGTTCGAAGACCTGCCGGCGCTCGCCAACATCGAACTGTTCGGCGCGCTCTACGGCCTGCCCAGGGCAACGCTCAGGAAACGCGCGTTGGCCGTGCTGGAGACGGTCGGCCTCGCCGACCGCGCCCGCGACAAATGCGCCACCTTCAGCGGCGGCATGAAGCGGCGCCTGAACATTGCCTGCGCGCTCGTCCATGACCCCGACGTGCTGCTGCTCGACGAGCCGACCGCCGGCGTCGACCCGCAAAGCCGCAACGCGATCTTCGACAGCCTCGAAGCATTGAAGCGCGCCGGCAAGGCGCTGGTCTATACCACGCACTACATGGAAGAGGCCGAGCGGCTGGCCGACCGCATCGTGATCATCGACCACGGCAAGGTCGTCGCGAGCGGCACGTTGCCCGAGCTGTACCGCACGCTGCCAGCGGCACAGACCCTGTCGATCGACTTCGAGGGCACGCTGGACGCGGCCACGCTGGACGGCGTGGCGGGCATCAAGTCGATCCAGCTCGAGCCGCAACGCGCGATCGTCGGGCTCGACGATCTCGCGCGCGACACGCCTGCGGTGCTGCAGGCGCTGTCGGCGCGCGGCGTGACGGTGAGGCACCTGAGTTCGGGCCGGGCGAATCTGGAAGACGTGTTCCTGGCGCTGACCGGACGCCAATTGCGCGATTGACGCGCCACTGAAGAGACGAACCCCATGACCGCCTTCCTCGCGCTCGTACGCAAAGACCTGGTGCTGTATTTTTCGAACCGCCGATCGGTGACCATGGCGATCGCCGCACCGATCCTGATCGCCGCGTTCTTCGGCAGCCTGTTCGGCGGCAGCGACAGCCGGCCGGCGAACATCCCCGTCGCGATCACCGACCTCGACCACAGCGCGGTCTCTGCCAAGATCGTCGCGGCGATGCGCGCCGACACCGCGCTGGCGGTCAGCCAGACGACGCAAGCCGAGGGCGCCGCGCAGGTCAAGGCCGGCAAGTTGCGCGCTGCGGTCGTGTTGCCGGCCGGCTTCGGCGCGCAAGCCGGCCGCGCCTTGTTCGGCGGCGCCGACAAGCCCGAGATCGTGCTCACCTACGACCCGTCGCAAGCCATGGTGTTGCCGCTGTTGCGCGGGCTGCTCGCGCAGCACGTGCTGGAGTTCGTGAGCCAGTCGGTGTTCAGCGGCGCGCTCCCCGCGATGGCCGATCTGCGCGAACAGGCGTTGAACAATCCGGCGCTGCCGGCCGCGCGCCGGCAGGAGCTCACCGACATGTTCGACAGCATCGCCCGGGTGACGCAGCACAACGACCCGGCCGCCGGCGCGAGTGGCAACGGCCGCGGCACGTTCAGCGTGCCGTTCATGACCCGCGAGGTCGAGACCCGCGCGGGGCCCGACCTCCACTACAACAGCTACTCGCACGCCTTTGCCGGCATGGGGGTGCAGTTCATCCTGCTGATGGGCGTTGACATGGGAGTCGGCCTGCTGCTGATGCGCCGCCTCGGTTTGTGGAAGCGGCTGCGCGCGGCGCCGCTGTCGCGCACAACGCTCCTGGGCAGCCGCCTGGCCAGCACCGCGCTGATCGCGTTGATCGTGTTCGCGGTGGTCTACGCGGTGGCGTTCGCCGCATTCGGGGTGCGCGTCGACGGCAGTGCGATCGGCTTCGTCGCAGTGCTGATCGCGTTCGCGCTGCTCACTGCGAGTTTCGGGCTGCTGATCGCCGCAATCGGCAGGACGCCCGAGACGACGCGCGGCCTGGCGATCCTCGCGACGCTGCTGCTGGTGATGCTCGGTGGCGCGTGGGTGCCGTCGTTCATCTTCCCGGCGTGGCTGCAAACGGCGTCGCTGTTCGTGCCGACCCGCTGGGCCATCGACGGGCTCGACGCGATGACATGGCGCGGGCTCGGACTGGACGCCGCGGCTATGCCCGTCGCCGTGATGCTGGGCTTCACGGCGGTGTTCGCGGCACTCGCGATCGCACGCTTCGAGTGGGAGGAGTGAATGCGCTCAGCGCCGCTCGACGATCGTCGGCACCAGCTTCAACCCGTCGCGCACGCGCTCGGCGACGCGGCGGGCTTCGGCGTGGGTCGGGTACGGGCCGGCCTGCAGGCGAAACAGCGAAGCGTCGTTGAAGACCGCGAGCAGCGGCGACAGCCAGTCGAGTTCGGCGCCGACGCGCTGCTGGAAACGCTCGGCGCCGTCGCGCAGGTGGAACGCGCCGAGCTGCACCCAGAAACCGCGCGCGGGCTGCGTGTACGCACGCGCGGTGGGTGCGTCGGCGACCGCGACGGGCGGCGCTGCGGTGGCGACTTCGGCGATGGCGGAGCCGGGCAGCACACGCGGCGCGCGGCTTGCGGCGACCGTCTCGGTGGCGGCATCGGCGCTCGATGAGCGGCCCGGCGCAGGGGTCGATGACGGCACCGGCGTGGTCGATGGCGGCGAGATCGGCGTGGCGTCCGGCACCGCAGGTGCCGGCGTCGGCCCGTCCAACGCCGCTGCCACCGCCGCAGGTGACGGCGACGGTCGCGGCATCGGCGTCGCCCCCGAGGCGTCGACGTTGTTCGACGCGACCCGCACCACGCCTTGCCCGCCTTCGCGCTGCCACGCGCCGCTGCGGATGTCGTCGAAGGTGATGCGCTGCACTTCGACCGGCGCCACGCCGCGCAGCAGGTCGAGCTTGAGCGCGGCGGTGTAGCTCAGGTCGATGATGCGGCCCGGGTGGAACGGCCCGCGGTCGTTGATGCGCACCACCACCTCGCGGCCGTTGGCCGGGTTGCGCACGCGCGCGTAGCTCGGGATCGGCAGCGTCGGGTGCGCGGCCGTCATCGCGTACATGTTGTAGATCTCGCCGCTGGCGGTGCGCCGGCCCTGGAACTTGCGGCCGTACCACGAGGCCAGGCCGCGCTCGGTGTAGGGCGCGTCGCGGGTGATCGGCACGTAGCTGCGGCCGAGCACGTCGTAGGGCTTGTTCGGGCCGCCGGGGCGGATCGGCTCGAGCCGCGGTTGCGCATCGGGCACCTGGGCCAGGTCGGCCGGCGGATGCGCTTCGGCGCCGTCGCTGCCGCTGGCCGGCCAGCGCGGCGGGCCGGTGGCGCAGCCGGCGAGCACCGCCACCAGAACGAGCCCCAGCGCGGCCCCGCCCGAACTGCCGAACCAGCGGCCCGACGGACCGGCCGCATCGGCGGCGCGCGAGGGTGTTTCAGGCATGGCCGCCACCATACACGAGCACGGTGCAAGCCGGCGCGCACCGTGTGTCGGCGTGTCACGCCGCTTGGCAAGCTCGCGCCCGGCCTGACGCGGCGTTCGGCGGTGTGGCGGGCTCGGGCATACCGGCGTTCTCTGGCCGGTCAGGCGCATGCGCGAAAGTCTGGAAGTCCTTTGCCGGCCATGGCAGGGTGCGCGGTGACGGCGCTGCGTATCCTGATCCTGCTGGTGGAAAAGCTCGCCGTGCGACGCCGGCGCATCGGCCGGCCTACCCTGGCTACGCGAGCGTGGACGACGTCGCGATCTGGGGCGTGCGGGCGCCGATCCTGATGGACTGGGAGCGCGTGGCTCGCCAGTGGGGCTTCTTGCTCGCGGTCGCGGTCGTCGGCTGTGCGTGGCGCAAGCCGATGGCGCGCATGCCGCAGCGCGCGCGCTGGCACCCCGGCCTGATCTGGCTCGCCGGGTGCGGCGTCAGCGGCACGGCGGTGTTCATCGCCGCCGCGCTGCCGCTGGCGGCGTCGGTGGGGGCAAGCTGCCCGACAAGGCCCTCATCACCGCCGAGACCTTCACCGCGCCGCCAATCCGCACGCGCGCAAGCCGGTCGAACCGCGTCACTCGCAGCAGCCCGCCTGTTTTCCGCGCAGTTGCACCGGCGGGCACGGCACCGTGCCATACGAGCAAAAGACGCAGCAGTCGCCCGGCTTGGGCCGCAGCACGGTGTGGCATTGCTCGCACTCGTAGAACCACTGGCACGCGTCGGTCGGCATGCGCTCGAGCCTGGCGTGAGCGCAGTGCGGGCAGGTCAGCGTCGAGTCGAGGACCGCGTCGGTCACTTCGCGCCACCTGCTGCGGTCGACGGGTAGCCGGCGTCCTGGGTGGCGCGCGTCAACGCCGCGACACTGGCCTTCGCGTCGTCGAACGTCACGACCGCCTGGCGCTTGTCGAAGTTCACCTCGGCCCTGGTGACGCCGTCGACCTGGACGAGCGCCTTCTTGACGGTGATCGGGCAGACCGGGCAATCCATCGTCGGAATCGACAACGTGACCGTTCGGGGCGCCGCCCAGGCGGGCGCGCCCAGCACGGCGAACAGGGTCGTGATCCACAACTTCTTCATGGCTTCGTCCTTTCAGTAAAAAAGCGGCGCGAGGTAGGGAAACGCCAGCGCGATCAGCACCAGCGCGGCGACCGCACCGAACATCAGCTTGTAGCCGCGCCGCACGCTCGGCGCGGCGCAGACCTGGCCTGGCGCACACGCGGCGGCGCGGCCCCAGATGCGCCGGCCGGCCAGGAACAGCGCGACCAGCGCCACGGCGATGAACACCGGCCGGTAGGGCTCGAGCGCCGTGAGGTTGCCGATCCAGGCCCCCGAGATTCCCAGCGCCAGCAGCACCAGCGGGCCGAGGCAGCAGGTCGACGCGAGCAGTGCCGCCAAGGCGCCGGCCAGCAGCGCGGCACGGCTGTCGCGCGCAGTCGCGGGGCGGTTCGGGTCGGCCGGACGGACGTGGGTTGAGGTTCGCATGGACTAAGCTTGACGCCGTACCCGAGTACGGAGTCAAGCGCCATGCACGAAAGCCCACACGGCGTCACGATCGGCGCGCTCGCTGCCGCGGCGGGCGTCGGCGTCGAGACCATTCGCTACTACCAGCGCAGGCGCCTGCTGCCCGAGCCGGCGCGAGCGCGCGGCGGCGTGCGCCGCTACGGGCCGGCCGACGTGGCGCGCGTGCGCTTCGTCAAGTCGGCCCAGCGCACCGGTTTCAGCCTGGACGAGATCGCCCAGCTGCTGCAGCTCGAAGACGGCGCGCAGTGCGCCCAGGCCCGCGCGATCGCGGCCCACCGGCTGCTCGACGTGCGCCGCCGCATGGCCGATCTGCAGCGCATCGAAGCGGCGCTGGCCGAGCTCGTCGGTCGCTGTGCCGACCCGCGCAGCCGGGTCGCCTGCCCGCTGATCGCCTCGCTGCAGCAGGCGGCGTGACGGCCGCCGCGCCGCGAGGGCCCGCGCTTCGTCCATGTCGCCTGCGGGGCGAAGGCCCTTTGTCCTACACGCCGGTGGGCGCCGCCGGTGCAAGCTGGGTGCCGTGCAAACCGCAGGAGCATCACCATGTTGAACAGCGTCGGTTACCTCAACGGCTCGAAGATCATCGCCACTGACGGCGAGATCGGGCATGTCAAGGAAGCCTATTTCGACGACGAGGCGTGGGTGATCCGCTACCTCGTGGTCGACACCGGAACCTGGCTCTCCGGTCGCGAGGTGCTGGTCTCGCCGTACGCGGTCACGCAGCCGCTGGGCAGCGGCAAGACGATCGACGTGTCGCTGACGCGCCAGCAGGTGCGCGACAGCCCGGCGATCGACACGCATCGGCCGGTGTCGCGCCAGCACGAGCGCGAATACCTGGGCTACTACGCGTTTCCCGAATACTGGGAGGGCGGCGAACTCTGGTCGATGAGCGCGTTGCCGTTGCTGCCGCCACCGCTGCCGCTGGCGGTCGAATCCGAAGCCGAGTGCGCGCGGCGCGACCGCGAGATCCCCGCCGAAGACGTGCACTTGCGCAGCAGCGCCGTCGTCAGCGGCTACGACATCCAGGCGAGCGACCACAGCATCGGCCACGTCAAGGACTTCATCTTCGACGACGAGTCGTGGGCGATCCGCTACCTGGTGGTGGACACCCGCAACTGGTGGCCCGGCGGCAAGAAGGTGCTGCTCGCCACGCACTGGATCGACCGCATCGACTGGACCGACAAGACGGTCCACACCACGCTGACACGCGACCAGGTCAAGAGCAGCCCCGCCTACGAAGAAGCCGAACCGATCGATCGCGACTATGAAAAGCGCCTGCACGATGCCTACGGCCGCGACGGCTATTGGATCTGACCACCGCCGGCTGCGGCCCGCGACGCCGGACGCGTTGCTCGATGGAGTGATTCAGAGATGATTCGACCCACCCCGTACCGCCTGCGCTGCGCGACGGCGGCGACCCTCGCCTGGGCTGGCCTGGCGGGGCTGGCGAACGCCGCGCCGTGGCCCGCGCCGATCGAGGCGCTGCGCGCCCACGGCGTCGAAGTCGTCGGCACGTTCAAGGCGCCGGGCGGCGTCACCGGTTACGCGGCGATCGCGCAGCAGCAACCGCTCGCGCTGTACCTCACCGCCGACGGCAACCACGTGATCGTCGGTCCGATGTTCGATGCCCAGGGCAACAACCTGAGCGAAGCGCCGCTGGAGCGGCTCGTCAGCAAGCCGATGACCGAGCGCCACTGGAAGGCGCTCGAGTCGAGCCACTGGATTGCCGACGGGCGCAGCGCCGCGGCGCGGATCGTCTACGTCTTCACCGACCCGAACTGCCCCTACTGCAACAAGTTCTGGAACGACGCGCGGCCGTGGGTGCGCGCAGGCACCGTGCAGCTGCGCCATGTCATGGTCGGCATCCTCGGGCCGAGCAGCGCGGGCAAGGCGGCGGCGCTGCTCGCCGCCCCGGACCCCGCCGCTGCCCTGGCGCGGCACGAGCAGGGTTACACCCAGGGCGGCGCGGCCGGCGGCGTCGCGGAGATGAAGCCGGTGCCGGCCGAACTCGGCGCCGAGCTCGAAGCGAACCAGGCCTTGATGGAACGCCTCGGATCGCAGGCCACGCCGACCATCTTCTTCAAGGACGGCAGCGGCAAGCTGCAGCGGGTTCAGGGCGCGCCGGGCGCCGAGACGCTGGTGCGGATGTTCGGGCCGAACCCCGGTCACGGCGGCGGTTGAGGCTGCAGCCCCCGCCGGGCTGGCAGGCCAACACCTGCCGCGTCACCCCTGCAATCCCCAATGTCCGGTCGCGCGCCGGGCGGTCACCATCCGCGGCACCTTTCACTTCCGGTCTGTCCGATGAAACCATACAAGTTCCTGGGTCTGGCTTTGGCCGCATTGCTTTCGGCCTGCGGCGGCGGCAGTTCGGGCCCGGACCGCGGCTCGCTGGTGGAAACGCCCACCACACTGGCGACCTTGACCGCAGCGCAGATCGACGCAAGCACCGCGTCGAGCGGCCTGCAGGCCCTGAGCCACAAGGCGCTGTGCGACGTCAAGGTCGTGGCGCTCAACTACAACACCGTGGGGCCGGCAGGCGAAGCCACCAACTCTTCCGGCGTGATGCTGGTGCCCGCCGGCGCTTGTACCGCTGCCGCGCCGCTGGTGGCCTATGCCAAGGGCACCGACGTGCAGAAGCCCCGCACGCTGGCGAACCCCCAGGACCCGGAAACCTTCTTGCTGGTCGCGATGTACGCCTCGCAGGGCTATGCGGTGGTGGCCACCGACTACCTCGGCTTCGCCAAGTCCAACTTCCCTTACCACCCGTATCTGCATGCCGACTCGGAGGCGAGTTCGGTGATCGACTCGATCCGCGCGGCGCGCAACGCGGCCGCTTCGGTCGGGGCCAGTCTCTCGGGCAAGGTGATGGTCACCGGCTACTCGCAGGGTGGTCATTCCGCGATGGCTGCGATGCGCAACGGCGAGCGTGACGAGGGGGCAGAGCTGAACATCGTCGCCGGCGCCGGCCTGGCCGGCCCGTACAACCTGTCGGGCTCGTTCAAGCTGACCCAGGCCATAGCCGGCTACCAGTTCTTCGTGCCTTACCTGGTCACCTCGTGGCAGAAGGTCTACGGCAACATCTACACCGACGTGAACGCCGTCTTCAAGGCGCCCTACGCGGGCTGGATCGAGAACCTGCTGCCCAGCCCGACGCTGAACTACACGACGCTGATCACCACCGGCAAGCTGCCGGGCGCAAACGGCGAAACGCCGAACCAGGCCCGCGACGCGTTGTTCCAGTCGGCCTTCATCACCGACGTGCAGACCAACAACAACAACGCGCTGTACCTGGCCGCGAAGAAGAACGACCTGCTGGGCTGGACGCCGAAGGCGAAACTGCTGCTGTGCGGCGGTGCCGGCGACCCGACCGTGCCGCCGGCGGTGCACCGCGACGTGTTGATGGCCGACTTCACCGCCCGCGGCGTGACCAACGTCACCGCGGTCGACGTCGACGCCGCCATCCAGGCCACCTACGGCCCCGGCGGCGCGGCACCGACCGACCCGACCACGGCCGCGTACGCCAACTACTACGGCAATTACCACGGCACCTACGAGCCGCCCTTCTGCGCCGCGCAGGCCCGGGCGTTTTTCGACACGGTGAAGTGAAGCGGATCGGCGACCGGCGACTCGATCACCGGGACGACCTGGGTCACGCGGCACTCGAACGAGCCCGGGGTCTCGCAGCGCACCGGTCGCTGACCCCGCCAATGCTCACCGGAGACGCCGCGCCGGCACGACCGCAACCTCACCGCTTCAGCGCCGCCTTCCAGTCGCGGAACACGTCGATGTCCAGGCCGTCGGGGTAGAAGAGGAAACCCGGCGCGTGGCCCTGCGTGTCGGTCGTGCCGTACTGCCAGATGATGGCCTTGGTGTGGCGGTCGATCACCAGCACGCGGTGGCGGCGGTCGTCGTTGAGGATGACGTCGCCGTTGGGCAGCTCGAG
>JAGWTP010000171.1 GCA_028868895.1 Burkholderiales bacterium | reverse complement strand
GCTTCGATCTCGTCGAGCTTGCGCACGATGCCGCGGTAGTAGCCCAGCGCCACGAGTTCGTCGAGCGCGTGCAGTTGCTGCGCGCCGGGCAGCGCCCATTCGATGGGCTGCACCTGCGGCGGCGCGGGCGCGGCGTGCGCCGGTGCTTCGAGCCACACGAGTTGCAGGCGCGCGCCGAGCCAGTCGAGCAGCTCGTTCACGCGCACCGGCTTGAGGATGAAGTCGTCGGCGCCGATGCCCACGTCGTTGTCCAGCCCCTTGTCGAAGGCGTTGCCGGAGACGATCGCGATCGGCGCGGTGCTCAGCGCCAATTCGCGGATGCGGCGCACCGTGGCCCAGCCGTCGATGCCGGGCATCGCCAGGTCCATCAGGATCGCGTCGGGCGCGCGGTGGCGCGCGCCGGGTGCGAGCAGGGCCAGGCATTCGTCGCCCGACGCCGCCTGCTGCAGCTCGAAGCCCAGCGGCTCGAGCAGGTGGGCGAGCAGGCCGTGATCGACCTCCTCGTTGTCGACCACCAGCACGCGCCGGCGCGCGCCCTGGTAGCCGATGCGCGCGCTGCGCGGCCGCTCGCGCGCCACGCGCACGCCGTTCACTTCGGGCAGGAACAGGCGGATGCGAAACAGCGTGCCGGCACCCGCGGTGCCCGCCGCCAGCGGTGGGCCGGCCACGCCCGGCGCCGGGCTCACGACGCTCATCTCGCCGCCCATCAGGTCGGTCAGCATCTTGCCGATCGTCAGGCCCAGGCCGGTGCCGGCGCTGGCCGCGGCGCTGGCCTCGGTGCCGCGCGCGAACGGCTCGAACACGCGCTCGATCTCGCCTGCGGGGATGCCGGGCCCGGTGTCTTCGATCTCGAACAGCGCCATCTCGCGCGCGTAGCTCAGGCGGAACTCGACCCGCCCGACGTGCGTGAACTTGACGGCGTTGCCGAGCACGTTGATGAGCACCTGGCGCAGCCGCTTCTCGTCGGCACGCACGAGCTCGGGCAGCGGCTCGACCAGCACGCGCCGGAACTCGATGCCCTTGGCCGCCGCCTGCAGCTCGAACATGCGCACGATCTCGTGCACGCAGTCGCGAAAGCGCATCGGCTTGTTGTCGAGCCGCAGCCGTCCGCCCTCGATGCGCGCGATGTCGAGCGTGCCTTCGATCAGCGACAGCAAGTGCTCGCCGCCACGACGGATCACCGCCACCGCCTGGCGCCGGTGCGGTGGCACCGAGGCGTCTTCCTCGAGCAGCTGCGCGTAGCCCAAGATGCTGTTGAGCGGCGTACGCAGCTCGTGGCTGACGGTCGTGATGTAGCGGCTCTTGGCCTGGTTGGCGAGCTCGGCCTGGTGCCGCGCGGCGTCGGCCTGCAGCCGGGCCTGCTGCAACTGCGCGTCGGTACGGCGGTGCGATTCGATCTCGCGCCTCAGCACGTGCGCCTGCTCGTTCAGCGCCTGCGTCTGCCGGTTCGATTCTTCCTGCGCGACCTGGCGGCTCTTGTGCGTGAGCACCAGCCACCAGGCGACGATGCCGCTGACGAGCAGCAGCGCGGCGAAGGCCTTCACGAACCCCAGCCGCAACGCCAGCGCGGCCGCCGGGCCGGACGGCGACGGCAGCGACAGCAGCGGCAGTTGCTGCTGGTAAAGCATCGCGAACAGCCCGGCCAGCAGCGGCACCACCAGCGCCATCAGCAGCAGGTAGTGGCCCAGGCCGGTTTCGAGGTAGGGCCACGCCGCGCGCGGCAGCAGCGCGCGCAGCAGCTTGTTCCATTGCACCGACAGCCGCGCGTGCGGCTTGCACAGGTCGTTGCAGCGCGCGTCGAGCGTGCAGCACAGCGAGCAGATCGTGCCGCGGTAGGCGGGGCAGTGGGCCAGGTCATCGTGCTCGTAGTCGCGCTCACAGATCACGCAGCGGGTCAGGCGCTTGTAGGTGGCGTCGGCGTCGAGGGCCGGCGCCATCGGCTCGACCGGCGCCAGCGGGCTGCGTGCCAGGTAGTAGCGGCCCTTTGTCCACCACGCGATCAGCGGCGACACGCTCAGTGCGGTAACCAGCGCGATCAGCGCCGAGAACGCCTGCGCCAGCGGCCCGAAGGGACCGAGGTAGGCGGCGATCGAGAGCACCGAGGCCACTCCCATCGCGCCGACGCCGACCGGGTTCACGTCGTACAGGTGGGCGCGCTTGAACTCGATGCCCGGCGGCGACCAACCGATCGGCTTGTTGATGACCAGGTCGGCCACCACCGCCATGATCCAGGAGATCGCGATGTTCGAGTACAGGCCGAGCACCTTGCCCAGGGCCTGGAACACGTCGAGCTCCATCAGCATCAGCGCGATCAGGGTGTTGAACACCATCCAGACCACGCGCCCAGGGTGGCTGTGGGTGAGCCGGGCGAAGAAATTCGACCACGCCAGCGAGCCGGCGTAGGCGTTGGTGACGTTGATCTTGAGCTGCGAGACGAACACGAACAGCGCGGTGGCCGCGACCGCCAGGCCGTATTTGGAGAACACCGCGCCGTAGGCGACCAGGTACATCTGCGTCGGGTCGACCGCGCGATCGGCCGGCACCGAGTAGCCGATCGCCAGGTAGGCGAGCAGCGCGCCGGCGAGCATCTTCAGCACGCCGGGGATCACCCAGCCGGGCCCGCCGACGATCACGCCGGCCCACCACGCCAGGTGCGCCCTGCGTTTGCCTCGGGTTGCGCCGGGGCCGCGCACCGGCTCGGGCATGAAGCGCAGGTAGTCGGCCTGCTCGCCCATCTGCGTGATGAGGGCGATGCCCACGGTCATGGCGGCGCCGAAGCGCATCACGTCGAAGCCAGCGGCGCGTGCGCCCTCGGGCCCCTGGCCGCCGTAGCGCCAGATCTCGGCGAGCACACCGGGGTGGCCGTGCAGCACGAAGGCCAGCGGCGCGATCAGCATCGCGAGCCACAGCGGCTGGGTCCAGACCTGCAGCCGGCTGATCGTGGTGACGCCGTGCGTGACCAGCGGGATCACCACCAGCGAACACAGCAGGTAGCCCCAGGCGGGCGGGATGTCGAACGCGAGCTCGATCGCGTAGGCCATGATGGCGGCTTCGAGCGCGAAGAAGACGAACGTGAAGCTGGCGTAGATCAGCGAGGTGATGGTCGAGCCGATGTAGCCGAAGCCGGCGCCACGGGTGAGCAGGTCCATGTCGACGCCATGGCGCGCCGCATACACGCTGATCGGCCAGCCGGCCGCGAAGATGATGAGGCCGGTGGCCAGGATGGCCCAGAACGCATTGACGAAGCCGTAGTCCACCAGCAGCGTGCCGCCGACCGCCTCGAGCACCAGGAACGAGGCCGCGCCGAACGCGGTGTTGGCCACGCGCAGCGCCGACCACTTGCGGAACGAGCGCGGCGTGAAACGCAGCGCGTAGTCTTCGATCGTCTCGCGCGCGACCCAGCTGTTGTAGTCGCGCCGGACCTTGATCACCTGCTGCACTGCCGCGGTGCCGGCGGCCGGGCGCAGCGCCGGCCCGACGCGGGGCCGGGCGAGTTCCACCGGCACAGCGGCCATGGGGTTCGGGCTCATGAACCGGTTTGGTGCAAGCGGCATGCCAACACCGGCGAGCGGCCGGGCGCGGCGAAGCGCTCTACCATCCGGCACGTGTTCTGCTACCCACGACGCCATGGAACTCACCCCGCGCGAGAAGGACAAGCTGCTGATCTTCACCGCCGCACTGCTGGCCGAGCGGCGCAAGGCCCGCGGCCTGAAGCTCAACTACCCCGAGGCGGTGGCGCTGATCAGCGCCGCCATCATGGAAGGCGCGCGCGACGGCCAGAGCGTGGCCGCGCTGATGAGCGCGGGCAAGACCGTGCTGACCCGCGCCGACGTGATGGAGGGCGTGGCCGAGATGATCCCCGAGATCCAGATGGAAGCCACCTTCCCCGACGGCACCAAGCTGGTGACGGTGCACCAACCGATTGCATGACCGGAGACCACCGATGATTCCTGGCGAACTGCTGATCGATGGCCCCGACCTCGAACTCAACCCCGGCCGGCGCACGCTTGCCCTCGTGGTACAGAACAGCGGCGACCGGCCGATCCAGGTCGGCTCGCACTACCACTTCGCCGAGACCAACGCCGCGCTGCAATTCGACCGAGCCGCCGCCCGCGGCATGCGCCTGAACATCGCCTCGGGCACCGCGGTGCGCTTCGAGCCGGGGCAGCAACGCACGGTGGAGTTGGTGGACTATGCCGGGGCGCGGGTGGTGTATGGGTTTCGCGGGCTGGTGCAGGGGTTGCTGTGACTGGAAGAGCCTTTACCGCCAAGGCGCCAAGGACGCGAAGGGCGCCAAGGAAAAGCCAAGAATTAGGGGCCTGCTTTGGATGAGGATGCCATTGCGACACACGTCGTCGACGCGGTGATCGCGATCCATCGAGCGTTGGGGCCTGGACTGCTGGAATCCGCTTACGTCGCGGCGCTGGAGATCGAACTCTCCGAACGTGGACTGCGGTACCAGCGCGAGGCCCCGATCCAGGCGCGAAACCACGACCAGCCCCTGGGCATCGTGTACCGCGCGGACCTGCTGGTCGAGAACAAGGTGCTCATCGAAGCCAAATCAGTGCGGCAACTCGAAGACATACACATCGCTCAAGTGCTGTCGTACCTCCGGTTGGGTGGGCTCAGCCTGGGCCTGCTGCTGAACTTCAACGTACCCGTCATGAGACTTGGAATCAAGCGAATCGCCAACAACCTGTAGCCTCTCCTTCCCTTCCTTGGCGCCCTTCGCGTCCTTTGCGCCTTGGCGGTAAAGGCTTCTTCTGCACGCCACCACCCACCCACAAGAACTCCCCATGGCAAAGATCCAGCGCCGCGCCTACGCCGAGATGTTCGG
>JAGWTP010000170.1 GCA_028868895.1 Burkholderiales bacterium | reverse complement strand
GAGTTCCTGGCGCAGCGCGACGTTGAGCGAGCGGATGCCGCCGCCCACCGGCGTCGTCAGCGGGCCCTTGATCGACACCACGTAGTCCTTCACCGCCGCCAGCGTCTCCGCGGGCAGCCACACGTCGGGGCCGTAGACCTTGGTCGCCTTCTCGCCGGCGTAGACCTCCATCCAGTGGATCCGGCGCTTGCCGCCGTAGGCCTTTGCCACCGCGGCGTCGACCACCTTGATCATCACCGGCGTGATGTCGGCGCCGGTGCCGTCGCCTTCGATGAACGGGATGATCGGCTGCTCGGGAACCTGGAGCGAAAGATCGGCGTTGACGGTGATCTTTTGCCCGCCTTCGGGCACCTTGATGTGCTGGTACATGGGGATGCGGCTCCGCTCGATGGGGGTGTGTGAGGACTGGTTTTCGATTCTATTCCAGCGTTGTCATCCCAAGCAGACCCGCACGCGTGCATCGATAATCTCGCCACCCCCAATCCATCGCGACATGATGAAGATCAACATCCGACTGGCAACCACGCTTTCGATGGCATGGTTGAGCGTATGCGCGTGGGCGCAAGACGCGCCCCAACATCTGCCCGCGATCAAGTTGAGCGTCGGCATGCACGTGATCCGCGCCGAGGTTGCCCAGACCCCCGAGGAACGCAGCATCGGGCTGATGTTCCGCAAGACGCTGGGCACCAACGACGGAATGCTGTTCAGCTTCGAGCAAGCCGGTGTGCAGTGCTTCTGGATGAAGAACACGCTGCTGCCGCTGTCGGTTGCGTTCATCGCGGCCGACGGACGCGTGGTCAACATCGAGAACATGAAGCCGCAGACGCTCGACAGTCATTGCTCGACCCAACCGGTGCGCTACGTGCTCGAGATGAACGACCGCTGGTTCGCCAAGCGCGGCATCGGCGCCGGCACCCGGTTTCAGGGCGCACCGTTCACTCCCTGAACCGGTCACGCCGGCTAACGCGCGAAGGGCCGGTCAATGACCGGCCCTTCGTGCATGCGAGCGGTGGTGTGATCAGGCGAAGTTGGCTTCGGCGTAATCCCAGTTCACGAGCGACGTGAGGAAGGTCTCGACCCACTTCGGGCGCAGGTTGCGGTAGTCGATGTAGTAGGCGTGCTCCCAGACGTCGATCGTCAGCAGCGCCTTGTCGGCCGTGGTCAGCGGCGTGCCGGCCGCACCCATGTTGACGATGTCGACACTACCGTCGGCCTTCTTCACCAGGAAGGTCCAGCCCGAACCGAAATTGCCGACCGCACTCTTCACGAAGGCTTCCTTGAAGGCGGCGTAGCTGCCCCATTTCGCCTTGATCGCGGCGGCCAGCGCGCCCTTGGGCTCGCCACCGCCGGCCGGCTTCATGCAATTCCAGAAGAAGGTGTGGTTCCAGACCTGGGCCGCGTTGTTGTAGACGCCGCCTGTCGCCTTCTTGATGATGGCCTCGAGCGTCATGCTCTCGAACTCGGTGCCCTTTTGCAGGTTGTTCAGGTTCACGACGTAAGCGTTGTGGTGCTTGCCGTAGTGGTACTCGAGCGTTTCCTTGCTGAGGTAAGGTGCCAGGGCGTCGAGCGCATACGGCAGTGCAGGCAGGGTGTGTTCCATCGAGTCTCTCCTACGGGAAGTTGCGGTTCGCCCGGATTGTAGGCAGCTTGCGGGTGCGCCGGCGTGCGCCGCGAACGCCCCCGATGGCGTCTCAGCCGCTCGTCGTGCGCCGAACGCCGGTCACCCGCACATCGGCCACGCCATCGCTCATCACAGCATGCAGCGGCGCGCCGATCGCGAGCCGATCCACCGACGTCACCGCGCGCCCCGCATCGTCGCTGAGCCAGGCGTAGCCGCGCGCGAGCACCTGGGCTGGGTCGAGTGCCCGCAAGCGGACCGCGAGGCCTTCGAGGCGCTGATCGGTGGCTCGCAGGCGCGCCGCGGCCCGATAGCGCAGGTCACTGTGCAACCGGGCGAGTTGCGCATGCCGGGACTGGATCGACGCCGGCACCATGCGGTTCAACCGGTGCGCCAGTTGCATCAGGCGTTGCGCCTGCTGCTGCACGCCATGGCTCGGGCGCGACAGCCGCAGCGCGCTGCGGTCCAGGCGCTGCGAGTGGGTGTCGAGCGCGTCGTGCACCCGCCGCCGCATCGACGCCGCGACGGCATCGAGCGCCTCGATGCAGGCCTGGCGCGTTGGCGCAACGAGTTCGGCCGCCGCGGTGGGTGTCGGTGCGCGCAGGTCGGCGGCGAAGTCGGCGAGCGTCACATCGGTCTCGTGGCCGACCCCGCAGACCACCGGCATCGTCGAGGCGACGACGGCCCGCACGACCCGCTCGTCGTTGAACGCCCACAGGTCTTCGAGCGATCCGCCGCCGCGGCACAAGATCAGCGCGTCGACCTCGCTGCGCTGCGCTGCCGTGGCAATGGCCGCGGCGAGCGCGTCGGGCGCCTCGGCACCCTGGACCGAGCTCGGATACACGACGACGCGCACGTGCGGTGCGCGGCGCGCCAAGGCCGTCAACACATCGCGCAACGCCGCGGCACCGAGCGATGTGACAACGCCCACGGCGCGCGGATACGCAGGCAAACGGCGCTTGCGCCCGGGGTCGAACAGGCCCTGCGCTTCGAGCCGCGCCTTGGTTTGAAGAAAGCGCTCGTAGAGTGCGCCGGCGCCGGCACGCTGCATCGACTCGACGATCAATTGCAGTTCACCGCGCGGTTCGTACACAGCAAGCCTGCCGCGCAGTTCTACCCGCTGCCCGTCGGCAGGCACGAACCCGAGCAAGCCGCCGGCACGGCGGAACATCGCGCAGCGCAGCAACGCGCCGCCGCCGTCGGAGTCCTTCAGGTTGAAGTAGCTGTGCCCGCTGGCAGCGCGCGTGTAGCCCGATATCTCGCCGCTGACGGCGCACACGCCGAAGCGCGAAGTGAGCAGATCGCCCACGTCGCGCAGCAACTCGGCCACGCCACGGGTGCCTCTCGCCGAGGCGGCCTCGAAACCGTCAATCACCGGCAAACCCAGTGCCGGTGCGGATCGAGAACTCCACAACCGCGCGGCGCAAGGCCTGGCGCCACGACGTGCCTGTCACAGGCCCGTCATAAAGATGCAAGCCATTGATTTTCAAAGCGTTTTGCCTGCCTAATCTTTGAGCATACTGTTCCGGACCGCACGTTTTCGCGCCCTGCGGGCCTTGCGCACCCGGTTGTCCACAAAGATATCCACAGTTGCCGTGGATGCTTTTCGTAGACCGCGAGTGGCGCGTTGCGGGCCTCGCAAGTCGCCTGCACCACGCGCCGGTCGTACGGCTGGCCGCACACGTGGGGCGCCGCGGCCTTCAGGCCATAATCGCGCGACCTGAAAAACCCCTGGCCGACACCGAAAGGGCCCGATTGTTTTCGATCATACAAGCCGCCGGATGGCCGATCTGGCCTTTGCTCCTGTGCTCCATCGGCGCCCTCGCCCTGGTGCTCGAACGCCTCTCCAGCCTGCGCGCGGCCCGCGTGGTGCCGCCGCGCCTGCTCGACGAAGTGATCTCGGTCACCCGGGCCAGCCTGCCGGCACCCGACGTCGTCAACAAGCTGTCCGACAACTCCGTGCTCGGCACCGTGCTGGCCACCGGGCTGCGCGCCGTGATCGCGGAGCCGCGCATCACCGAAGCGTCGCTGCGAGGCGCGTTCGAGTCGGCCGGACGGGCTGCCGTGCACCGCATGGAGCGCTACCTCAACACGCTGGGCACGATCGCCTCGGCGGCGCCGCTGCTGGGCCTGATGGGCACGGTGATCGGCATGATCGAGATCTTCGGCTCGCAGTCACCCACCGGCAACAACCCGGCCATTCTGGCGCACGGCATTTCGGTGGCGCTGTACAACACCGCGTTCGGGCTGATGATCGCAATCCCGTCGCTGATGTTCTACCGCTACTTCCGCGGCCTGGTCGACGGCTACACGCTCGACATGGAGCAGGCGGCCGACCGGCTGGTACCCCATCTGATGCGCTTCGTCGCGTCGCGCGCGCCCGGGTGAGTTCGGCCGATGTCGATGAACTTTCGCAAGCAGCGCCCTGAAGAGCCCGAGATCAACCTGATCCCGTTCATCGACGTGCTGCTGGTGGTGCTGATCTTCCTGATGCTGTCCACCACCTACTCCAAGTTCACCGAGTTGCAGATCACGCTGCCGGTGGCCAACGCCGACAAGCTGCGTGACCGCCAGAACGAGATCGATGTTTCGGTGTCTGCAGACGGCCGCTACACGGTGAACCGAAAGCCGGTCGACGGCCGCAGTGTCGACGCACTGACCGCGGAGCTCGCGGCGGCCGCGGCCGGCTCGACCGACAAGGTCGTGATCGTCTCGGCCGACGCCGCCGTCGCCCACCAGAGCGTGATCAACGTGATGGACGCCGCGCGGCGCGCCAACCTCGCGCACCTGACCTTTGCCGCCCAGGCTTCGTCCGACGGCGGCGCGCGCTGAGCCGCTGCGGTTCGCACCCGGTGCCGCCGTGAATGCCGCGTCGCCGCCAATCACCTTGGCACAGCGGCTGCAACGGGCCTGGTTGACACGCGGCGCGCTGGCGTACGCGCTGCTGCCGGTGGCGACCCTGTTCCTTGCGGTCACGGCCTTGCGGCGCGGCCTGTACCGGATCGGCTGGCTGCGAACTCAGGCCGTTTCGGCGCCGGTGATCGTGGTCGGCAACCTGGTCGCCGGCGGCGCCGGCAAGACGCCCACGGTGATCGCCATCGTGGCCGCTTTGCGACGACACGGCTACTCGCCCGGTGTCGTCTCGCGCGGCTACGGGGCGTCGATCAAAGGGCTGCTCGACGTGACGCGCAAGCTGTCCGCTGCCCAATGTGGCGACGAACCGCTGCTGCTGCACCTGCGCACCGGCGCGCCGGTGGTCGTGGGGCGCAACCGGGTCGCCGCCGCC
>JAGWTP010000061.1 GCA_028868895.1 Burkholderiales bacterium | reverse complement strand
GCGCCGGCCGGGTACCCGATGGCGGCGACGACGCCGGAGGAGATCGCGCTGTCGGTGCTCGCCGCGGTGGTGTCGCAGCGGCGCGGCCCGAGCGCCGCGGGTTCGAGCCCGTGCGGCATGGCCGAGTCGCTGCCCGAACCGTTGACTGAACCGACGCCGGTCGCTGCGGGCGTGAAGCCCGCCGCGACGCCGTCCACGGCATCGGGCTCCGGTGCGAGCGTCGAGGCACTTGCGGCCACGGCAGCCACCGCAGTCGCGCCATCGCCGTCGGCCGCGCCGGCTGCACCGCTCGCCAGCTGTTGCGGCGGTGCGGTCGTCGAAGCGCCACCACTGCCGGCCGCCAAACCATCGTGCTGCGGCGGTTGAGATGGGTTGCCTCCTCAAAGGCGGCGGTGGCCTGTACGCCCGAGTCGTGATCGGTGCGGTGCTGCTCGCCGCCGGGTCGGGCAGCCGGCTCGGGGGTCGGCCCAAGTCGCTGCTCGAACTCGGCGGGGTGCCGCTGATCCGCCGCCAGCTGATCGCACTGTCGGGCGCCGGGGTCGACGAGGTGGTGGTCGTGCTCGGCCATCACGCGCCAGCGATCGAGGCCGCGGTGCGCGATTTTCCGGTCACGCTGGCCCGCAACCCGACGCCGGACGACGGCCAGGCTTCGTCGGTGCGTGTCGGCTTGCAGGCCCTCTCGGCCAAGCTCGACGCGGTGATCGTCGCCCTCGCCGACCAGCCGCTGGTCAATGCGCAGGACATCACCGACCTGATCGGCGCGTTCAAGAAGCGCGGCACCGCCGCGATGGTGGTGCCGCGGGTCGCCGGCGAACCCGGCAACCCGGTGATCTTCGAGGCGGCGCTGCGCG
This sequence comes from Burkholderiales bacterium, assembly GCA_028868895.1. Taxonomy (GTDB): domain Bacteria; phylum Pseudomonadota; class Gammaproteobacteria; order Burkholderiales; family Burkholderiaceae_C; genus LMDS01. Next base: position 21,606 of record JAGWTP010000061.1, on the reverse strand, counting down.
ACGAATGGCTGGCCGGTGACGTGAACGCGGCCTGCCGCCGCTGGCGCGAAGAACACCCCGAGCGCGTGCACTGGTTCGACACCACCAACAGCCGCTACCGCGTCGACATCGACACCGCCGAAGACCTGCAGCGCTTCACCGAGCGCACCGGCCACACGCTGCGCTGGCCGGCCGCGCTGGCGACGGTCTGAGCGCGGCCAGGGTACCGTCTGGCGAACAGCGCCGCAGGAATCCCTCCGTGCCAGCTTGATCGCCGAATTGCCCGGTGGCGAAACCGCCCGGTTCGACGGGTGGTCAGTTCATCCAGTTTTCGAGCTTGAGCCCTTTGACGGGCGCGTAGTCCTTGGTGTTGTTCGTCACGACGATCGCGCCCAGACTGCGCGCATGCGCGGCAATCATGAGGTCGTTCGCGCCGACCATGCAGCCTCTCTTCTTCAGGTCGGCACGAATCAGTGCGTAGTGCAGGGCCGCGTCCTGCGACCACTCCAGGATCGCCAGGTGGCCCGCCAGGGCATCCACGGCCGCTTGGTTCACTTTCTTCTTCGATGACAGCTGCACGCCGTACAGCAACTCGGCGTAGGTCACGACCGACATCACTTGCTGGACAACCGGGACGGCCTGGATTCGCTCCAGGAGCGTATCCGAGGCTCGACGAAGCACGAATGCACAGGTGTCGGTGTCCAGCATGTACAGGTCGCTCATCTGACGACCTGCGCGCAGTGCACTACGGTATGACGCTCGGGACGGCCCAGCGCGCTCATGTCGCGTCGCGCTCCTGAACGGGAAGGTCATCGATGCCGACCATGAAGTCCTCACTGGCACGGATATTCGAGGCCAGAAAGCCACTCCAGTCGACCGGTCGCGGCGACAGGATCACCTCGTCGCCCACCTTGCGGATGAACACCTGCTTCATGCCGTCCGGGAACCGGTACTCGAGCGGAATCGTGACCACTTGGGCACGGTTGTTCCTGCCCACCCGCGCGACTCGCTGCTTCATGTTGGACCCTCGAGGTGCCATGTATCACAGTATATGCCGCAGTCGATAGATGCCGATGCATCTATCGCTCGCCGATACCCTCGTTGACCAGGGCATCCCGACCCCGGGGGAATCGCCGCCCCTCGCATCGGGCGCGGCTTCGCGCCTTGATGGGGTGGATGTCACATCGACGTTTCGAGCGACTCGCCGCACTCGTCGCACCACAAACACTCTCAAGGCGCTTGGTCGACCCAAGGATTCAACAAAGGGACTCGTGCAAGCTTGTAGTCGCCGGTATCGCGGGTCACGACCGTCAGCCCGTGGTGCAGGGCGGTTGCCGCGATGATCAGGTCAGGTTGTGAAAAGGTATGCCCGGCGTTGCGCCCCTCTTCGACGAGCAGACGCCACTTGAACATGACCTCCTCGGAAACTTCGAGGACACGCTGCTCGAACATGGGCCGCACCTTGTGCATCAGCCAGTCAGCGAGGTCGGCGCGCCGAATTGGATCGCCGATCGTCTCGATGCCGTAGCGGATCTCGGCGAACGTCACGGTGCTGACGAACAGTTGCTCCAGCGGCTGGCCGGCGACGAAGGTGCGCACCCGCGCACTGGGGCGCGGCCGGCGCAGTTCCGAAATCACGTTGGTATCGAGCAGCCAGCCGCTCACAGCTTGACCGTCCGCACCGGCATCGGCGAACGGCGCGGCGCGAGCTCGAGCTCGCGATGCGGCGACGCCTGCAATGCGTCGATCAGCAACTGCCCGGTTCGCGCGCCCTTCATGCGTTGAAACTCGTCTGCGTCGACAACAACGACCGCATCACGACCATGCAGCGTGACATGCTGCGGCCCGTCACTGTGCGCCAGTCGCACAAGTTCGCTGAATCGCGCCTTGGCGTCCTGAAGGCGCCAACGGCTGCGTGCCGGCTGTGCAGCGGCGCTTGCAACGGTCGATATTTTTCTAGTCATGCTGACCAGATTAGCACGGGGCACATGCGTTGCAAGGCATGAGGGACAGACGCGTGGGCATGGTCAGACATCCTCACTCGCGAGGGCATCCCAACCTCCCCGGGAATCACCATCCATCGCGCCAGGCGCAGCATGGCGCTCTGTCGCAAGACGCCTCACATCGACGCTTCGAGCAACTCGCGGTACTCCTCGGGCGTGGCGATGCGCGGGTTGGTCTTGTGGCAGTGGTCGGCGAGCGCACCGCTCACGATGCGGTCGAACCAGGCGCGCTCGACGCCCATCGCGGCCAGGCCCGACGGCAACCCCAGGCGCGCATTCATGTCGCGGATTGCCTCGGCGATGTCAGCGTCGCTGGCCAGCCCCATCGCGCGGGCCATGCGCTGCAGGCGCCGGTCGCGCACGACCGTCGGCGCGCTGGCATTGAAGCGCACCACCGCCGGCAGGAACATCGCGTTGAGCGTACCGTGGTGCAACTTGGGGTTCACGCCGCCCAGGCTGTGCGACAGCGAATGCACCGCGCCCAGGCCCTTCTGGAATGCCATTGCGCCCTCGATCGACGCACTCATCATGTTCAGCCGCGCGTCGCGATCCTGGCCGTCGCGGGTGGCCCGTTCGATGTGGGCCCAGCCGCGCTCCAGGCCGTCCAGGCCGATGCCGTCGGCCGGCGGGTTGAAGGCCGGCGCCATGAAGGTCTCCATGCAGTGCGCGATCGCGTCCATGCCGGTGGCCGCGGTCAGGCCCGGCGGCAGGCCGAGCGTGAGCTCGGGGTCGCAGATCGCCGAGCGCGGCAGCAGGTGCCACGAATGGAAGCCGAGCTTGCGGTGGTCGTCGGTGATGACGATCGCGCCGCGCGCCACCTCGCTGCCGGTGCCCGCGGTGGTCGGCACGGCGATCAGCGGCGCCACCGCTTCGGTGATCCTGGCGCTGCCGCCTTCGATGGTCGCGTAGGTCACGAGCGGGCCCGGGTGCGTGGCGGCGATCGCCACGCCCTTGGCGCAGTCGAGCGACGAGCCGCCGCCCACCGCGATCAGGCCGTCGCAGCCGTGCGCCTTGAACATCGCCGCGGCCTCGCGCACCGCGGTCTCGGTGGGGTTGGACGGCGTGCGATCGTAGATCGGCCCGTGCAGCGACACCGGCAGCGCGTCGAGCACCTTCTGCAGAACACCGGCCGCGCGCACGCCGGCGTCGGTGACGATCAGCGGCTTCTTGATGCCCACCCGCTCGCATTCGGTGGGCAGCAGCGCGCGCGCACCATGGTCGAGGTGGACGTGGGTCAGGTAGTAGATCAGGGCCATGGGGTGGTGCTCCTCGGCGGCGATGGGTGGTGAAGAGTCGGGGCGACGAACACCCGCGATCCGCCTGCGTATTTTGCGCGCTGGCGTCGCAACCTTCCGCGGGCGGCGCCGGCCCGTCACCTTGTGGATGACACCGGATCGCGGCCGCGGTTATCGTCGCGCGGACAGGGTCGATGCAGTCCGCGGCTGCGCCGCGCCCACAACGGCCACTCCACCGACAAGGACCCTCCAAGCCCATGCGTTACCGGATAGCCCTGTGCGGGTTCGGCGAGTTCGAACATCGCGCGCTGCGCTTCTCGATCGAGCACGCCGCGGCTCTGGGCGGACCCGCCTACGAAGTGGTGGAGGCTCTCGCGCAGGCCGACTTCGCGGTCGTCGATGCCGACTCGCCGCCGGCCGTCAAGGGCGTGGCGTTGGCGGGTCGCGTGGCGCACGCGGTGTTCGTCGGCGCGGTGGCACCGCCCGGCGCGGACCTGCACCTGCCGCGGCCGATCGACCCGACGCGGATACGCCGCCTGCTCGACCGGCTGAGCGCGCAGCATGGAGCGCCACGAGCGCGCTCCAGGGCGCCGGACGAGCGCACGCTGCCGACACTGGACGACGTGGTCGCCTCACCGACCTCCGCGGCCTCGGCGGCAGACACCGCGCTGCCGGCGTCGGCGTCATCGATCACAGCGCAACGCGCAGCGAAGGAGGCCGCGCGCAGTGCCGCGCGTCGCGCACGGCTGGCAAGCCACCGCGCCGGCCAGGCGCCCGCCGAGCCGCTGCACGACGTGCTCGTGCTCGACGCCGACGCCGATGCGAGCGCGGCGCTGTGCGCGCTGCTCGAACGGTTCGGCTTCAACGCGTACTCGGTGAGCTCGATCGCCCAGGCGATCGAGCGGCTCGAGGCGCGGCCTTTCGCAGCGTACTTTCTCGACATCGCACTGGGCGGCATCGACCCGGGCGCGAACCCGGGCGCCGATGCCGGCGCAGCGCTGGCGCTGCTCCAGCGCATCCACGAGCGCCCGCTGCCCGAGGGCCACCCGGCGCCCGCGGTGCTGATGACGACGGCGCAGTTGCATCCGGCCGATCGCGTCCGTGCGACGCTTGCCGGGTTGGCCACGCCGCTCGTCAAGCCGTTGAGCCGCGGCGACGTGGCGCGCGCCCTCGAAGGCAGCGGCGTGGCACTGCCGACCGATGCACGCCGGCGCTGATCCGACGCGCGCCGATAACGCGACAGCGGCTCGTCCTACAGCGCCGGCGGCCGCGCAGGCGCAAGCTGGCATGAACGGCCGCGGCACGCGGCCTGCGTGTGGAGGACACCCCATGAAAGCTCATCGTCTGCTGCCGCTCGCCGTCGCGGGCCTGCTGTTCGCCATCGGCGCCGCATCCGCCGTCGCACAGCCCGTCGCGCCACAACCGCTCGACGCCGCATCGGGGCCGCCGGCACTGCTGCCCGGGCCGAGGTTGCCGACCCCGGCGCAATCGCGCGACCGTGCCACGCCGCCCGGCGAACTGCGGCCCGAACACCCGGTGATGCCGCAGATCCGCATCCCGTTCGGCAAGGCACCGCCCGCACCGTCGAAGCCGCTGCCGCACGCGGTGCGGAGCGGCCGGAACGCACCGACCGGTGGCATCGACGACGCGGCCGCACGCTGCGAAGCCCGGCATGGCGTGCCAGCACGCGCCAGGTGCCGCGACCAGAACGCCCACGAGAACGCTCCGCGCGCATCGCACTGACTGGCCGAGCGGCCGAGCGGCCGAGCGGCCGAGCGGCCGAGTGGCCGAACGCCGAACGCCGAACGCCGAACGCCGAACGCCGAACGCCGAACGCCGAACGCGATCGAAAACGCGTGTCGCCAAGTTCCCGCCGTCGGACACAGCGCCGACGAAGGTCACGCCGAACGGCAGGCCGCTGCCGCGCCCGTCGCCAAGCTCACGCCGTCAGACACAGCGCCTGGTCGATCGCCGTGCGCAGGCCGTGCACGAGCGCAAACCCGGACGCACCGGCGAGCAGCGCACCGGCCAGCCGCACCGGCAGCGTCGAAGCAGCCAGCGGCCCACCGGCGCCGCGCAGCCGCAGCCACAGCGCGGGCCCGAGCCACAGGCCGACGGTCGAGGCGAGCGCGAACGCCGCCATCACACCGGCACCCTGCAGCGGCCCGGACGCGAGCGCGGCCACCACCAGTGCCGATTGCAGCAGGCCGCACGGCATCGCCGCCCAGCAGCTGCCGATCGCCGCGGCCCGGCCGCTGGGCGGAATGCGCGCGAAGAACCGAACCGGCTGCGCCTGCATCAGGCGGCTGCCGTGGCGCCCGGCACCGGCGAGCCAGGCCGGCGCGCGCCCGCGCCACAGCAGCGCCACGCCGAGCGCCACCGCGGCCACGTGCAGCAGCGTCCACAGCGGCTGCAACACCGGCGTCGCGGCGCCCAGGCTGGCGAGCCCCGAGACGCTGGCCGCGACCAGCGCGCCGGCCGCGGCGTAGCCTGCGAGCCGGCCGAGGTGCAGCGCGCCCATCGCGCGCACCGCCCCGGCCGAGCCGGTGGCGCCGCCCTGGCGCGCGATGCCGCCGAAGGCCGCACCGCACATCGCCGCGCAGTGCGGGCCCCCGGCCAGCCCCATCATCAGGGCCGAAGCGGTGAGAGCGGCGTCCATCGGTGTGCGTGGTGAGCGGTACGCGGCGGTGACACGATCGGAACGGCGTGGTCGGAAGATGCGCCGCGGCTCGAGCCGCGGCTAGATGACGCGCGAAAAATGGTCGCGCGCCCAATCGGCCTTGAAGTGGCGATCGAACAGCATCGCCACACCGCGCACGAAGTACCAGCCCAGCGGCGTGACCTCGACCGCGCCGGGCTCCAGCACCACCAGGCCACTGGCCTGCAGCGGTTTGAGCGCCTCGATCTCCGCGGCGAACACCTTTTCGAAGTCGATCAGGTGCGCCAGCGCGATCGACTCGAACTCGACCCGTCCCTGGCACATCAGCGCCATGATCACGGCGCGGCGCAGCAGGTCGTCGCGCGTGAGCGCCAGGCCGCGCACCACCGGGAACTGGCCCTGCGCCAGCGCGTCGTGGTACTCCACCAGCGTCTTCGCGTTCTGGCTGTAGGTGGCGCCCACCCGCCCGATCGACGACACGCCCAGGCCGATCAGGTCGCAGTCGGGCTGGGTGCTGTAGCCCTGGAAGTTGCGGTGCAACCGGCCCTGCCGCTTGGCCACCGCGAGCGGGTCGTCGGGCAGCGCGAAATGGTCCATGCCGATGTAGCTGTAGCCACTCGCGCCGAAGCCGGCGATCGCCTGCGCGAGCATCGCGATCTTCTGCGAGCCGGCCGGCAACAGCGCGGCGTCGATGCGGCGCTGCGGCTTGAAGCGTTGCGGCAGGTGCGCGTAGGCGTACAGCGCGATGCGGTCGGGCCGCAACGCGCAGACCTGGGCGACGGTGCGCTCGAACGACGCGGCGGTCTGCTGCGGCAAGCCGTAGATCAGGTCGACGTTGGTCGAGCGGAAGTTCAATTCACGCGCCGACTCGAGCAACGCGCGCACGCTGTCGAAGCTCTGCACCCGGTGCACGGCGAGCTGCACGTCGGGGTCGAAGTCCTGCACGCCGAAGCTCAGGCGGTTGAAGCCGAGATCGGCCAGGTGGCGCAGGCGCTGCGGGTCGGCGGTGCGCGGGTCGACCTCGATCGAGACCTCGGCGCCGTCGGCGATCGCAAAGCCGCGGCGCAGCATCTGCATCAGGCGCGCGAGCTCGGCGTCGCTCAGGAAGGTCGGCGAGCCGCCGCCCAGGTGCAGCTGCGTGACCGGCTGGTGCGACCCCAGCACGGCGGTGTGCAGCCCGATCTCGACCTCGATCGCGTCGAGGTAGGGTGCGGCGCGCTCATGGTGGCGCGTGATCACCTTGTTGCAGGCGCAGTAGTAGCACACCGATTCGCAGAACGGGATGTGCACGTAGAGCGACAATGGCGCCATGCCGGCGTGGCGCGCCGCGCCCTGAACGCGCGAGCGCAACGCCAGCTGGTAGTCGGCCGGGCCGAAGGCCTCGACGAAGCGGTCCGCGGTGGGGTAGGAGGTATAGCGCGGCCCCTGCACGTCGAAACGGCGCAGCAGGTCGGGCGAGATGACCGGATCGGCCGCTTGGCTGGCAATGTCCATACGCAGCGACTGTGCCGAAATTGCGCGCAGCACGATTTGACCGATGTCAAACAACCGGCCCACCGGCCAGCAGACACTTCCCAACATGCCCACCCATCCCACCCAGACCGACCGCGACGCCGCACCCGTCGCCCCTGCCCCCCGAGCCGGCGCCAACGTGGTGCCGATCCGGCGCGAGGCGCTCAAGGTCGCCTGCTCGAGCTGCAACCTGCGCGAGCTGTGCCTGCCGGTGGGCCTGAGCGACGGCGAAATGCAGCGCCTGGACACGCTGGTCGAGTCGCGCCGCTCGCTGCGCCGGGGCGAGTCGCTGTACACCTTCGGCGAGGTCTTCAAATCGCTGTACGCGGTGCGCACCGGCTTCTTCAAGACCCGCGTGGCCGCCGCGGACGGGCGTGACCAGGTCACCGGCTTCCAGATGACCGGCGAGCTGCTCGGCTTCGACGGCATCGGCACCGAGCGCCACACCTGCGACGCGGTCGCGCTCGAGGACTCGCAGGTCTGCGTGATCCCGTTCGCCCAGCTCGAGGCGCTGTCGCGGCAGTTCGGCGAGTTGCAGCGCCAGCTGCACAAGGTGATGAGCCGCGAGATCGTGCGCGACCACGGCGTGATGCTGCTGCTGGGGAGCATGCGGGCCGAGGAGCGGCTCGCGGCGTTCCTGCTCAACCTGACGCAGCGCCTGCAGGCACGCGGATTCTCCGGCTCGTCGCTGGTGTTGCGCATGACCCGCGAGGAGATCGGCAGCTACCTCGGGCTGAAGCTCGAGACCGTGAGCCGCGCGTTCTCGAAGTTCCAGGACGAAGGCGTGCTCGAGGTCAAGCAGCGCCAGCTGCGCGTGCTCAACGAAGACGCGTTGCGCCAGCTCGTCAGCGGTACGGTCTGCTGATCTCGTTCAGCGCTTCCGGGGGTCGGCCGACAACCACGCAGTGGCCGCGCTGGCCGCAGCGACCGCGGCCCAGAAGATCAGGAACGTGACGGTGTAGACGGCCTGCGTCGACCAGTTCAACGCCGCGCCGCCGAACCAGTGCAGTTCGGCGGGGTCGATCACCGCAAACACCAGCATCTCCAGCACGCCGGCGGCCAGGAACGCCGGCCACAGCACACGCAAGGCACGCTGCATCATCGCGAGGCCCCCCGGCCCGCGGCGCTAGCGCGCCGGCGTGGCCACATGGTTGCGCGCCTGCATGGCGGGCGACGTGGGGGTGTTGGGCACCGCCGCCGGAGCCGACCCGTGCGCCTCCACCGCGTCGGGGTGGTCGAGTGCGGCGGCCAGCAGGCCGAAGCTGCCGATCACCACCAGCCCGAGCCCGCCCAGCGCAAACCACATCACGCCGACGCGCCACCAGGGCACCGGCAGCGCAGCGGGCAGCGCATGAACCGGGGCAACGCCCGGCAGGACAGCGTTCGACGATGGCGTATTCATGCGGAGCAACTCCTCGTTCAGCGTGGAACCACGAAGGTGGACTTTTCGTCGGCCGCGGCGACCGTGCGACCGGCCGCCTGCAGCGTGATGTGAAAGCGCATCGGGTGCGCGCCCGGCCCCAGTGCCTGCGCCGCCTGCGGCGGAATCTGCACCGCCACCGGCACCCAGCGCGCCTGCGTGGCGTCGACCTCGAGCTCGTCGTGCGAGGTGACTACCGCGCCCGGCAGACCCTCGACGTCGATCCGGAAGCGTTGCTCGGATTCGGTCGAGTTCATCAGCTGGATGCGGTAGACGTTCTCGATGCGGCCGTCTTCGACCAGTTGCGCGAGCGCGCCGCGGTCGCGCACCACGTCGGCCCGGAACGGCGTGCGCAGCGCCAGGCTGGTGATGAAGCCGGCCGCGATCAGCGTGAGCACGCCGGTGTAGACGAGCACGCGCGGGCGCAGAACGCGACGCCACATCTGCGCCGCGCTCCAGCGCCCTTGCATGCCGTTCTGGGTGGCGTAGCGGATCAGCCCGCGCGGGTAGCTCATCTTGTCCATCACCTCGTTGCACACGTCGATGCAGGCGGCGCAGCCGATGCACTCGTATTGCAGGCCGTCGCGGATGTCGATGCCGGTCGGGCAGACCTGCACGCACAGGGTGCAATTGATGCAGTCGCCCTTGCCGACCGACGCCGGCTCGACGCCGCGTGCGCGCGCACCGCGCGGCTCGCCGCGTGCGCTGTCGTAGCTGATGATCAGGGTGTCGCGGTCGAACATCGCGCTCTGGAAGCGCGCGTACGGGCACATGTACTTGCAGACCTGCTCGCGCATGTAGCCCGCGTTGCCGTAGGTCGCGAAACCGTAGAACAGGCTCCAGAACCATTCCCACGGGCCCAGGCTCAGCGACATCGCGCCGGCGGCCAGCGTGCGCGCCGGCGTGAAATAGGCGACGAACGTGAAGCCGGTCCACAACCCGATCACGAGCCACACCACCTGCTTGCCGCCGCGGCGCAGCAGCTTGCGCACGCTCCACGGTGCCGCGTCGAGCTTGATGCGGGCCTGGCGGTCGCCCTCGAAGCGGCGTTCGATCCACATGAAGATCTCGGTGTAGACCGTCTGCGGGCAGGCGAAGCCGCACCACAGCCGGCCGGCCACGGCGGTGAACAGGAACAACGCGAACGCCGACAGGATCAGCAGCCCGGCGAGATAGATCACGTCCTGCGGGTAAAGCACCAGGCCGAAGATGTAGAAGCGCCGCGCGGCCAGGTCGAACAGCACCGCCTGGCGGCCGTTCCACTGCAGCCACGGCAGCCCGTAGAACAGCAGCTGCGTGAACCACACCAGGGCCCAGCGCCAGCCGGCAAACCAGCCGCGCACCGAGCGCATCTGGATCTTCGCCTCGCTCTGGTAGAGCGAGACCATCTCCGCCGACGACCCGCCGGAAGCAGCAATCGGGACGACCTTGTGCGGTGCTCGGGCGGGCGGCATGCGCGGTACCGGCGTCACCGGCTCGGCGTCAAGGTGCTCTGCGACAGGCTCCACACGTAGCTCGCGAGCACGTGGATCTGCTCCGGCGTGAGCCGCCCGGCCTGCGCCGGCATCACATTGGTCTTGCCGTTGGTGACCATCGCGACGATCGCGTCTTCGCCCCAGCCGTGCAGCCAGACCTTGTCGGTGAGGTTGGGCGCGCCGATGGCCTGGTTGCCCTTGCCGTCGGCGCCGTGGCAGGCGGCACAGACGGCAAACTTGGGCTTGCCGGCGGCCGCCGCGATCGGATCGTTCGGGCTGCCCGACAGGCTCAGCACGTAGTTGGCGACGTTGCGCACGTCGGTGGCACTGCCGACCGCGCCGGCCATCACCGGCATCATGCCCACCCGACCATTGGTGATGGTCGCCTCGATGGCCTCGGGCTCGCCGCTCGTCAGGCGCGCGCTGCCGCTGAGCGTCAGGTTCGGGAAGCCCTTGCTGCCCTTCGCGTCCGAACCGTGGCAGGCCGCGCAGTTGTTGATGAACAGGCGCTCGCCGGTGGCCATCGCTTTCGGGTCGTGGCTCAGCACGGCGGCGGGCACGCCCTTGAACTGCGCGTAGACCTGCGCCATCGCGGCCGTGGCCGCGCGGTTGTCGGCGTCGAGCTGGTTGCGGCTGGTCCAGCCGAGTTTACCGGGCAGGCTGCCCAGTCCGGGGTAGAGCGCCACGTAGCCGAATCCGAACACGACCGTCAGGATGAACAGCCCCATCCACCAGCGCGGCAGCGGGTTGTTCATCTCGACCAGGGTCTCGTCGAAGACGTGGCCGGTGCTGTTGTCGGCCGCCATCGGCTGGCGCTTGGACGCCACGAACAGCAACCACAGGCAGCCCAGCAGCCCGAGCACGGTGGCCGCGGCGATGAAGATCGACCAGCCGTTGCTGACGAAGTCGCTCATTGGGACCTCCCGTCCGACGTGTACATCGGCCGCCCCCCCGCGGGTGTACGGGCCGGCTTGGGCGCGGCCCGGCGCTCGGCCCGGGACGATCGGTCCGCGTCGTCCGAGTCCATGAACGGCAACTGCGCGGCCTCGTCGAAGCGCGCCGCGTTCTTGCGCGACCAGGCCCACACGACGATGCCGATGAAGATCACGAATGACAGCAGCGTCACCGCGATTCGAAGGTCGTTCACATCCATCGCTCGCTCCTCATTTCACCGCGGTGCCGAGCACCTGCAAATACGCAATCAGCGCGTCGATCTCGTACTTGCCGCGGATCTGCTCGCCGGCCTGTGCGATCTCGGCGTCGGTGTAGGGCACGCCGACCCGGCGCAGGCCGCGCATGTGGGCGCCGATGCTCGCGTCGTCGACCGGGGTGGTCAGCAGCCACGGGTAGGCCGGCATGTTCGACTCGGGCACCAGGTCGCGCGGGTTGTTCAGGTGAATGCGATGCCACTCGTCGCTGTACTTGCCGCCCACGCGCTGCAGGTCCGGGCCGGTGCGCTTGCTGCCCCACTGGAACGGATGGTCGTAGACGAACTCGCCGGCCATCGAGTAGTGGCCGTAGCGCAGTACCTCGGAGTGCAGCGTGCGGATCATCTGCGAGTGGCAGTTGTAGCAACCCTCGCGCACGTAGATGTCGCGCCCCGCGAGCTGCAGCGCGGTGTAGGGCTTCAGGCCCGGCACCGGCTGGGTGGTCGAGCGCTGGAAGAACAGCGGCACGATCTCGACGATGCCGCCGATCGCCAGCACGAGCAGGATCAGCACGATCATCAGCAGGTTGCTGGTCTCGATCTTCTCGTGCGAGAAACCGGCGGCGTTTTCGTTTGCATGGGCCATGGGCTTGCTCCGGGGTTCGGGCATGGGTCAGGTGCCGATCAGGCGGTGACGGGCACGGTGCGCGGCAGCGCCGGCTTCATCGGCCCGATCGGAATGCGCAGCGGCACGTACTCGCCGCCGCGCGCGGTCTTGATCACGTTCCAGACCATCACGCCCATGCCGCCGAGGTACAGCAGCCCGCCGGCCAGCCGGATCACGTAGAACGGGAAGGTCGCCTTCACGCCCTCGACGAAGCTGTAGACCAGCGTGCCGTCGGGGTTGACCGCGCGCCACATCAGGCCCTGCATCACGCCGGCCATCCACATCGAGGCGATGTACAGCACGATGCCCAGCGTGCTGATCCAGAAGTGCAGCTCGATCGCCTTGACGCTGTACATGCGCGTCTGGCCGTACATGCGCGGCACCATGTAGTACAGCGAGCCGATCGTGACCAGGCCGACCCAGCCGAGCGCGCCGGCGTGCACGTGGCCGATGGTCCAGTCGGTGTAGTGGCTCAGCGCGTTGACGGTCTTGATCGACATCATCGGCCCCTCGAAGGTCGCCATGCCGTAGAACGACAGGCTGACGATCAGGAACTTCAGGATCGGGTCGTCGCGCAGCTTGTGCCAGGCGCCGCTCAGGGTCATCATGCCGTTGATCATCCCGCCCCAGCTCGGCGCGAGCAGCACCAGCGAGAAGATCATGCCCACGCTCTGCGCCCAGTCGGGCAGCGCGGTGTAGTGCAGGTGGTGCGGGCCGGCCCACATGTACGTGAAGATCAGGGCCCAGAAGTGCACGATCGACAAGCGGTACGAGTACACCGGCCGCTCGGCCTGCTTCGGAATGAAGTAGTACATCATCCCGAGGAAACCTGCCGTCAGGAAGAAGCCCACCGCGTTGTGGCCGTACCACCACTGGACCATCGCGTCCTGTACGCCGGCGTAGGCCGAATAGCTCTTCCACAGGCTCACGGGAACCGCCGCGCTGTTGACGATGTGCAGCAGCGCCACCGCAAGAATGAAGCTGCCGAAGAACCAGTTGGCGACGTAGATGTGGCGCACCCTTCGAATGCCGATGGTGCCGAAGAAGACGACCGCGTAGGCGACCCAGACGATCGCGATCAGCACGTCGATCGGCCATTCGAGTTCGGCGTATTCCTTGCCTTGCGTGTAGCCCAGCGGCAGAGTGATCGCGGCCGCCACGATCACCAGTTGCCAGCCCCAGAACACGAAGGCCGCGAGCTTGGGCAGGAACAGCGCGACCTGCGAGGTGCGCTGCACGACATAGAAACTGCTGCCCATCAGCGCACAACCGCCGAACGCGAAGATCACCGCATTGGTGTGCAGCGGGCGCAGCCGCCCGTAGCTCAGCCACGGAATGCCGAAGTTCAGTTCGGGCCAGGTGAGTTGCGCGGCGATCAGCACCCCCACGGTCATGCCGACCACGCCCCACAGCACCGCCGCGAGCGTGAACAGGCGCACCACGCCGTCGTCGTAGACCGTGCCTCTTGCGCCGGCGAACACCGGAACCGAACTTGCCATCTCGCCTCTCCTCGAACACCGCGGTTGCGGCACGGTGGGAGTGTCCGGGCGAGGTTCAGGTGGGCCCTTGATCCCCGTCAAATTTCGGCACGTCGTCTTCGAGGATGCGCTCGCCTTCGCGCTCGAGATCGTCGAACTGGCCGGCGCCGAGCGCCCAGCGGAACAGTGCCATCAGCGCGAACACCAGCAGCACCGACATCGGCACGAGCAGGAACAGCACATCCATCGGTTCGGCCCCTCAGGCGCGCCGCGGCGCGGCGTCGATGCGCAGCGCGTTGAGCACGACCACCAGCGAACTCGTCGCCATGCCCAGCCCGGCCGCCCAGGGCGGGAACCAGCCGAGCAGCGCGAGCGGCACGCACACGGCGTTGTAGACCAGCGCCCAGCCCAGGTTCTGGCGCAGCACGCGCATCGCGCGGCCGGCCACGTCGCGCGCCAGCGCCACATCGGCGACCCGGCCCGACAGCAGGATGAAGTCGGCCTTCGACTGGGTGATCGCCGCGCCTTGCGCGAACGCGAACGACACGTCGGCGCGCGCGATCACCGGCGCGTCGTTCAGGCCGTCGCCGACCATGCCGACACAGTGACCCGCGTGCTGCGCCGCGGCCAGCCGCGCGAGCTTGATCTCGGGTGTGGCGCCGCCCTGCGCGTCGGCAAGGTGGAGTTGCTCGGCGAGCAGGCGCACGCGCTCGGGCGCGTCGCCCGACAGCAGTGCCAGCGCCACCCCGCTGCCGCGCAGCGCTGCCAGCGCCGCTGCGGCGTCGGGCTTGAGCGCTTCGCCGAACTCGAACCACGCGAGCGCGCCGCGCGCGTCGCCGAACCAGACGCGTGCGGCGCTCGGGTCGGCCGGTGGCGCGCCGACCGCACCGCCGGCATCGGCGTTGGCGTGGCGCCTCGGGCGATCACTCGCGCGAACCCTCCCGGCGCCGTTCGGATCGACCCAGGCGCGCGCGCCCAGGCGGGCCAGCGAACCGTCCCACGCCGCGCCCTGCAGGCCACGGCCCGGCACTTCGACCACGTCGCTCCAGACCGCATCGGGCGCGACCAGGTCGCGCGCCAGCGCCTTCGACAACGGGTGCGCGGAGTTCAACGCGAGCGACCCCGCCAGGCCGAGCACGCTGGCGGCGTCGAGGCCGGCGCGGTCGGCCGCGGGCAGCAGGTGCACGCGCTGCAGCTGCATGCGGTCGTCGGTGAGCGTGCCGGTCTTGTCGAAGTACAGGGTGTCGACTTTCGCGAGGGCCTCGAAGGCGTCGAGCCGCTGCACCAGCACGCCGCGGCGCGCCAGCGCGCCGGCCGCCGCGAGCAGGGCCGACGGCGCGGCCAGCGACAGCGCGCACGGGCAGGTCACGATCAGCACCGACACCGCGACCCAGACCGCACGCGCCGGATCGATGAACGACCACGCCGCGCCGGCCAGCGCCGCCAGCACCAGCACACCCCACAGGAACGGCACGGCGACGCGATCGGCCGTGCGCACGAGCGCGGGCCGCTGCGTGAGTGCGCCGCGCATCAGCGCGACGACGGCCTCGAAGCGCGTGTCGGCGCCAAGCCGCTCGACCCGCATCGTCACCGGCGCGGTGAGGTTCAGGCTGCCGGCGACGACCGGGTCGCCGGGCCGCTTGGCGACCGGGCGCGACTCGCCGGTGAGCAAGGCTTCGTCGGCCTGCGTGCAGCCTTCGAGCAGCGCTCCGTCGGCGACGAAGGCCTCGCCGGCGAGCACGCGCACGCGGTCGCCGACCCGCAGTGCGCGCAGCGGCACCGCCGTGCAGCGGCCGTCGGGCTCGACCCGGCGCACATCGGGCGGCAGCCGCGTCAACGCGGCTTCCAGCGAGGCGGCGACGCGGTGGCGCGCGATCAACGTCAGGTAGCGCCCGCCGAGCAGGAAGCTGACGAACATCGTCAGCGAATCGAAATAGACCTCTCGGCCGAACACGCCGCCCGGCGCGAACGTGGCGCCGGTGCTGGCGACGAACGTGACGATGAGGCCGATCGCCACCGGCAGGTCCATGCGGACCTGCCGGTGCAGCACGCCGTCCCACGCATCGCGGAACATCGGCGCGGCCGAGAACAGCAGCACCGGGATGCTGAGCAGCCACGAGGCCCACTGCAGCAGGCGCAGCAGGTCGGGCGAGATCGATCCCGGCGCGGCCACGTAGGCCGGCGCGGCGTACATCATCACCTGCATGGTGCAGAACACCGCGACGAACAGGCGCCACAGCGCGGCGCGCTGCTCGCGCCGGCGCAGCGCGCGCGCCGGCTCGGCCAGGTCGGGCGAGGCGCCGTAGCCGGCACGCTGCACCGCCGCCACCAGGCGCGACGGCCGGGTGAGCCGCGGGTTCCAGCGCACCGTGGCGCGCTGGGTGGCGTAGCTGACCTCGGCGCCGATCACGCCCGGCTCGGCGCCCAGCGCGTGCTCGATCAGGCCGGCGCAGGCGGCGCAGTACAGGCCCGAGAGCCGGAAGTGCGACTGCGCGATGCGCTCGCCGCCGGCCGCGCTCGACCACGACGTGTAGCCGCCCTGCTCGAGCGGGTCGTCGAGCGTGGCCGAGGCGGCCGGGTCGGGAGCGATGAGCGGGTCGGCCTGCATGGTTCGGTCGAAAAGCGTGGTGCGGCGCCGGCACGGGGCGCGTGGCCGACGCAATCTACGGCGGCCGAGGGCACGCCGGCTTGATCCCGGTCAAGCGCAGGCGCGCCCGTCGGTGTTTCGATCGGGACCCGCAGCCGCTTGCCGTGCGCGGATTTCCATGATCGCGAAACCGGGCGAAGGCTGTGGAATCCCTCTTGCGCCGGCGCGATGCGCGCGGTAACACTGGGTTGCCGCGTCGGGCGGCGCGATCGGTGCGCACCGGCCGCCGCGGCACAGCGATCGACTGCCTCGATTTCACGCAAACGTTCATCACGCAGGAGTAAGAAATGTCAGCCAAGCAACGGGTGGTTCTGGTGACCGGCGGCATGGGCGGTCTCGGCGAAACGATCTCGACCAAGATGGTCGACGCCGGCTACAAGGTGGTGGTGACCTACTCGCCCGGCAACACCAAGCATGCCGACTGGGTGGCCGGCATGAAGGCCAAGGGCTACGACATCACGGCGGTGGCCTGCGATGTGGCCGACTTCGATTCGTGCACCCGCGCGGTGGCCGAAGTTCAGGGCAAGGTGGGTGCGGTCGACGTGCTCGTCAACAACGCCGGCATCACCCGCGACACCACGTTCAAGAAAATGAACAAGGTCGACTGGGACCAGGTCATGCGCACCAACCTCGACAGCCTGTTCAACATGACCAAGCAGGTCGCCGACGGCATGGTCGAGCGCGGCTGGGGCCGCATCATCAACATCTCGTCGGTCAACGGCTCCAAGGGCGCCTTCGGCCAGACCAACTATTCGGCCGCGAAGGCCGGCGTGCACGGCTTCACGAAGGCGCTGGCCCTCGAGGTGGCGAAGAAGAACGTGACCGTCAACACCATCTCGCCGGGCTACATCGGCACGAAGATGGTCACGGCCATCCCCGAGGAGGTGCTGAACACGAAGATCCTGCCGCAGATCCCGGTCGGCCGGCTCGGCAAGCCCGAAGAGGTGGCCGGGCTGGTCATCTACCTGGCCTCCGAAGAAGCGGCCTTCGTGACGGGCGCCAACATCGCCATCAACGGTGGCCAGCACATGCAGTGAGCCGCCGTGCGGCGCGAGCCGAACGCGCGCCGCCACCGCTTCCAACCCAACGCACAAGGAAACACCATGTTCAAAGCAGGGATCGACCAGGACGCCATCGTCACGATGTTCTCGCAAGCCACCGCCAAGCAGGGCGAGGCGCTGCGCAAGGCAGTCAGCGAAGCCACGCTGAAGGCGCTGCAGGGCCGCGAGCTGACGATGGAGAACATCAAGAAGGTGCTCAAGAGCGTGACCACCGCGGCCTCGACCGGCGCGGCCCAGAACGCCGCCAGCCCGGTCGACGTGGAAGCGATGCTGACCAAGGCCTTCGCCGGCATGGACGGCGCGCTGCTGCAGGCCGTCGAGGCGCATCGCAAGGCGCTGCAGCAGTTCGTCGAACAGGGCACCGGCCTGCAGGAAAAGCAGCTCAAGGGGGCGATCGCCAACATCGAGAAGATGGAAGACACCTTCTTCGCCACCGTCACGAAGGCCGCACAGGCCGCCAGCGGGCCGATGCAGGGGCCGTGGGAACACGTGCTCAGCGCGATGAAGATGAAGGGCACCGACACCGGCGCGCAGGCCACGCAAACGGTCGAGCAACTGATGGCGCAGGCGCAGGCCGCGCTGCGCGAAGGCCGCGCCGCCGGCGCGAAGACCGCGCAGGCCATGCTCGACGGCTATGCCGCGCTCGTCAGCGGCGTGCTGATCGGCATGTCCGAAGGGCTGCAGTCGGGCGCGAGCGCGGACGCGGGCGCCGCCGCCAGGACAAAGAAGAAATAGCGTATCAACGCCGGGCCTTCATTCGACCTACCATCCAGCCGCGCGAAATGCGCGGCTTCCTTTTTTGCACCATGGATCTGGGCATCGACATCGGCACCTCCGAAGTGAAGGCCGTGCTGCTCGACGACGCGCAGCGCGTCGTCGGCCAGGCGGCGAGCGCCGTGCCGATCTCGCGGCCGCAGCCGCTGTGGTCGGAGCAGGACCCGCACGACTGGTGGGCGGCGACGGTCGCGGCGCTCGCGGCATTGCGCGCCGCGCACCCGCTCGAATACGCGGCGGTGCGCGGCCTGGGCCTGTCGGGCCACATGCACGGCGCCACGCTGCTCGACGCCGGCGACCACGTGCTGCGCCCGGCGATCCTGTGGAACGACGGCCGCAGCCACGCGCAGTGCGCCGAACTGGAACGCCGCGTGCCCGACAGCTGCCGCATCACCGGCAACATCGCGATGCCGGGCTTCACGGCGCCGAAGCTGATGTGGGTCGAGGCCCACGAGCCGGAGGTCTTTCGCCGGCTCGCACGGGTGCTGCTGCCCAAGGACTACGTGCGCCTGCTGCTGACCGGCGAGGCCGTGTCCGACATGTCCGATTCGGCCGGCACGCTGTGGCTCGACGTGGCCCGGCGCGAGTGGTCCGACGCGATGCTCGACGCGACCCACCTGACGCGCGCGCACATGCCGCGCCTGGTCGAGGGCAGCGCGGCCGGCGGCACGGTGCTGCCGGCGATCGCGGCGCAACTCGGCCTGGCCGCGGGCGTGGTGGTGGCCGGTGGCGCCGGCGACAACGCAGCCAGCGCCGCCGGCCTCGGCGTCGCGGCGCCGGGCACCGCGTTCCTGTCGCTCGGCACCTCGGGCGTCTATTTCGTCGCCAACGCCGCGTTCTCGCCGAACCCGGCGCGCGCGGTGCACGCGTTCTGCCACGCGTTTCCCGGCACCTGGCACCAGATGACGGTGATGCTCTCGGCGGCGAGCGCGCTGCGCTGGCTGCGCGGTGCGACGCACGCCGACAGCGAGGCCCAACTCGTCGCCGAAGCGCAGGCCCTGCCCGCTGGCGCGTCGGTGCCGCTGTTCCTGCCCTACCTGTCGGGCGAGCGCACACCGCACAACAACCCGCACGCCAGCGGCGTGTTCTTCGGCCTCGGCCACGACCACGGCCGCGGCCACCTCGCGCAGGCCGTGCTCGAAGGCGTGGCGTTCGCGTTCCTCGACGGGCAGCAGGCGCTGCTCGACGGCGGCGCGCAGATCGACACCGTCACGCTCGTCGGCGGCGGCTCGCGCAGTGCACCGTGGGCGCAGCTGCTCGCCGATGCGCTCGGCCGCACGCTCGACCGGCGCAGCGGCGCCGACGTGGGCGCGGCCCTCGGCGCGGCGCGGCTGGCGCGGCTGGCCCGCACCGGCGAGAGCGTGGCCACGGTCTGCACCGCGCCGCCGGTGATCGACAGCTTCGCCCCCGACGCGCAGCGCACCGCAGCGCTGGCGCAGCGCCACCGCCAGTTCCAGCGCCTGTACGCGGCGCTCGGCAACGAGATGCAGGCGCCCGCCCGCAGCGCCCCCGATTGAACGGCGTGGGCCGGCCACGACGCCAACGCCGGGCCACCCCATCGCGCCCGATCGGCAACGTCCGCGGCCGATCGCGAGTCGGTGCGACGGCCAGCCCGCACAATGCGCGCCTGAGCCTGTTGCCACCGCCGCGATGAACACCCCCGACCCACAGCACGCGACCGCCCGCCGAAGGTTCGATCCGGTCGCTCTGGCGCTGCTGCAGTGTCCGACCTGAGCTTCGACGCCGTCGTCGTCGGCGCCGGGGCGGCCGGGCTGCACTGCGCCGCGATCGCCGGGCAGCGCGGCCTGCGCGTGCTGCTGATCGACCACGCCGAGGAGGTCGCGCAGAAGATCCGAATCTCCGGCGGCGGGCGCTGCAATTTCACGAACCGCGAGACGACGCCGGCGAACTTCCTGTCGGCCAACCCGCGCTTCTGCCGCTCGGCGCTGGCGCGCTACACGCCGCAGGACTTCATCGGGCTGGTGCGACGGCACGGCATCGCGTGGCACGAGAAGCACAGGGGCCAGCTGTTCTGCGACGACAGCAGCGAGGCCATCATCGCGATGCTGTTGCGCGAGTGCGCGCAGGGCCAGGTCGCGCACTGGCAACCGTGTGCGGTGCACGCGGTGCGCGGTGCGCACGCCGGCTTCGAGCTCGACACCGACCGCGGCGTGGTGCACTCCGCGCAACTCGTAATCGCCAGTGGCGGGCTGTCGATCCCGAAGATCGGCGCGACCGACTTCGGCTACCGCATCGCGCGCCAGTTCGGCCACGCGATCGTGCCGACGCGCCCGGCCCTGGTGCCGCTGACCTTCGACCCGGTGAGCTGGGCGCCGTTCGCGCCGCTGTCTGGCTTGTCGCTCGAGGTCCGGATCGAGACCGGCAGCGGCCACGCGCGCGGCGAGTTCGTCGAAGACCTGCTGTTCACGCACCGCGGCCTGAGCGGGCCGGCGGTGCTGCAGGTTTCGAGCTACTGGCACGCCGGCACGCCGTTGCAGATCGACCTGGCGCCGGGGCGCGACCTGGCCGCCGAGTTGGTGGCGGCCAAGCGGGCGTCGCGCCGCAAGCTGGTGAACGAAATGGCCGAGCTGGTGCCGCGGCGCCTGGCCGAAGCCTGGCTCGGCGCCACGCCCGAGCTGGCCGAACGGCCGCTGCCCGAACAGCGCGACCGCGATCTGGCGCTGCTTGCCGAACGGTTGCAGCGCTGGGCCCTGAAGCCGCAAGGCACCGAGGGCTACCGCAAGGCCGAGGTCACCGCCGGCGGCGTCGACACGCGCGAACTCAGCTCGCAGTCGCTGCAGAGCCAGCGCGTGGCGGGGCTGTACTTCATCGGCGAGGTGGTCGATGTGACCGGCTGGCTCGGCGGCTACAACTTCCAGTGGGCCTGGGCCAGCGCGGCGGCATGTGCGGGCGCATTGGCACGCGCCGCGCCAGCGGGCTGAGCCGCACCGCGCTGCCAGCCGCGGAGTGCGCAATCTGGACGGTGGTGCGCGGCGCGCGGCCTGCGGCGCGCGCCCTGCGGCGTGCGACATGCGACCTGCGGCATGCGACGAGGTCAGGCGGCAATACTGCTCAGAAAGTCCACGCCCCATCATGTCCGCTCGGGCTGAGCCTGTCGAAGCCCCGGTGGCACATGACGCAAACCTTCGACATCAGGCCGAACCGCCCTTGACCGAACGGCATTGGGTCAGGCGGCGTCGGGCCCGTCCACGTCCTCCGCGAGCGGCGCCCAGTTCAGCAGCTCCGCCAGGCGCCGCAGCACCCACGCCGCCTCGGGCGCCGAGACCCCCGCATCACCACCGACCAGGCCACGCCGGACCCGCTCGAGCACGTCGGCCTCGGTCACGCCGAGCTGCCACAGGGTCTGCGCGGCGGTATCGGTGAGCATCGTCGCGAGGTCTTCACAGAACTCGTAGCGCGCGGCGATCTCTTCGCGCGGCGCGCTCGGCCGGCTGCGTCCGGGCGCGATGTACAACGCAATGAACGACGGCGGAACAACGAGCTGGTTCGAGTCGGGCATTTCGGCGTGGGTGGTTTCAGGCGTGACCG
>JAGWTP010000060.1 GCA_028868895.1 Burkholderiales bacterium | reverse complement strand
GCGGCCACTGGCACGCTTGTTGGTCTTGAAATCGTCGAGCCCGATGATGTTCAGCCGCACTCCGGCCATGTCTACTGATTCGTGGCGCGCGTAGCAGGCGTCGAACGAGACGCCATCGACGGCGGTCAGCAAATCGATGCGCCTGGGGGGTTGGCCGAGTTGCACGACGCTGTCGGTATCGAAGTCGTCCACTCGCAGACCGAGCGAGCCGAATCCGAAATCGTTCAATACGACCAGCAGACGCGCAAGATTCTCGGGCGTCGAGCGGACCCAGAAGTCGATGTCTCCGGTGTAGCGCGGATGGCCGTGCGCCGCCAGTGCGTAGCCGCCGACCACCAGGTACTCAACGCCCCTGGCGTGCAACAACTCGGCAAACTCTTTGAAGTCGCGGTTCAGCATCGGCGGTGTTTCCCGGGGGCCGCGCCTGCGCCCGCAAAACCTCGACGGCAGCGATGCGTTCGGCCATTGGGCGCGACAGCCAGTAAGCCAGGTCGGCCGCGGGGTGCTGCCGTTTGGGTACACGTGCGGCGCTGCGTTCCATGGCTCAATTGTCGTCGATCGTCGTCCGATGCGGAACGCGACAATGCTGCTTTGCGCGTATCCACCCCATGGCCATCCTCTCCCTCTCCAACGCCCACCTCGCCTTCGGCCACGTGGCGCTGCTCGACCACGCCGCGTTCTCGCTCGAGGCCGGCGAGCGGCTGGGCCTGATCGGGCGCAACGGCGCGGGCAAGTCGTCGATGCTGAAGGTCATCGCCGGCATCGAAAAGCTCGACGACGGGCTGCTGCAGATGACGCAGGGCGTGCGCATCTGCTATGTGCCGCAGGAGCCGGTGTTCGAGCCCGGCCACAGCGTGTTCGAGGCGGTCAGCGAAGGCGTGGCCGAGGCGCGCGCGGTGCGCCAGGCCTACGAAGAGCATGCCGAGGGCGTCGATCTGGACGCGCTGCAAACGCGCATCGAGGCGCTCGATGCCTGGAACTGGGAGCAGCGCGTGGACACCACGCTGGCGCAGCTGCACCTGGACGGCGCGCGCGAGATCGGGCAGCTCTCGGGCGGCATGAAGAAGCGCGTGGCGCTGGCGCAGGCGCTGGTCGCGGTGCCCGACGTGCTGCTGCTCGACGAGCCCACCAACCACCTCGACCTCGACTCGATCGCCTGGCTCGAGGAGCTGCTGCGCGGCTTCAAGGGCAGCCTGATGCTGATCACCCACGACCGCGCGTTCCTCGACGCGGTGGCCACCCGCATCATCGAGCTCGACCGCGGCGTCATCCGCAGCTACCCGGGCAACTTCAGCGCCTACGAGCGGCTCAAGGAAGACCAGCTCGCCTCCGACGCGCTCGCCAATGCGCGCGCCGACAAGCTGCTGGCGCAGGAAGAGGTCTGGATCCGCAAGGGCGTGGAGGCGCGCCGCACGCGCAGCGTGGCGCGCATCCAGCGCCTCGAAGTGCTGCGCGACCAGCGCCAGAAACGCCGCGACTCGCTCGGCCAGGTGCGGCTCGAGGTCGATTCGGGCGCACCCAGCGGCAAGATCGTGGCCGAGCTGCGCGACGTGACGATGGCGTTCCACGACCAGGCCACGCCCAAGCTCATCGTCAAGGACTTCAGCGCGACCATCCTGCGCGGCGACAAGGTCGGCCTGATCGGGCCGAACGGCGCCGGCAAGACCACGCTGCTCAAGCTCATCCTGGGCGAGCTGCAGCCCGAAAGCGGCAAGGTGCGCCAGGGCAGCAAGCTCGAGGTCGCGTACTTCGACCAGATGCGCAGCAAGCTCAACCTCGACGCCACGCTGGCCGACACCATCAGCCCGGGCAGCGAATGGGTCGAGTTCGCGGGCCAGCGCAAGCACGTGATGAGCTACCTGAACGACTTCCTGTTCTCGCCCGAGCGCGCCAACTCTCCGGTGCGCACGCTCAGCGGCGGCGAGCGCAACCGCGTGCTGCTGGCGCGGCTGTTCGCGCTGCCGGCCAACGTGCTGGTGCTCGACGAGCCGACCAACGACCTCGACATCGACACGCTCGAACTGCTCGAAGAACTGCTGCAGGCCTACAAGGGCACGGTCTTCCTCGTCAGCCACGACCGGCGCTTTCTCGACAACGTCGTGACCAGCACGATCGTCTGGGAAGGCGACGAATCGCCCGGCCGCTGGCGCGAGTACGAAGGCGGCTACGAAGACTGGAAGATCCAGCGCGACCGGGCCCAAGGCCTGCGCGACCAGGCCGCACGCGCCGCGGGCAAGGCCAAGGACGCAGCGCCGACGCCCAGGCCGGCAGCGGCGCCCGTGTCCGCCAAACCGCGCAAGCTCAGCTACAAGGAACAGCGCGAGCTCGACGAACTGCCCAAGCGCATCGAGGCGCTGGAGGCCGAGCAGAAGGCACTCGCCGCGTTCCTGGCGCTGCCCGGCTCGTACACCAGCGAGGCCGCGCGCGCGATGACGGCGCAGGCGCGCGTGGCCGCGATCGACGACGAACTGCTGGTGGCGATGGAACGCTGGGAAACGCTGAGCGCGCGCTGACGACCGAACCCGCGCGCCGGGGCGCTCAGCCGAACCAGCCGTCGCGCACGGCGTCCGGGTGCGATCGGCTGACGATCAGCCCGGCCTGCAGGTACAGCGCGTTCAGAAGCCGCGCGGCGCGTTCGCGGTCGAAGGCCGGCCAGGCGGCGACGCCGGCCAGCGAGGTGGCCTGGCGCCGCAGCCGGTCGATCGCCGCGCGCAGCGCGCCGTTGACCGGCAGCCCGCGCAGGTCCAGACCCGGCGAGGCGCGGTAGACGGCCGGCCCGGCGATCTCCGGCAGCAGGTCGCGGCGCGGCCCGCGCACCGCCAGTTCCCACAGCAGCGGCGCGATCGGGTGGTACAGCCGGCTGTCGCCGATGAGTTCGCGTTCGGTGTCGCCCGGTGGGCGCAGCGTGGCCGGTTCGAGGTGCATCACGCGCAGCTGCGGCAGGTGGCGCGCGACCAGCTCGACGATGTCCATCGGGCAATGCACCAACCGCTCCTGCGGGAACACCGAAAGCGGCACGACCCGGTCGGCGCACTGCAGGTAGATGGTCACTCGGGTGGAATGCCGGATGCAGGCGGCGACGACCTCGACCGCCTCGGAGCTGCCGCCGCGCTGTTCGAAGCGCAGCAGGTCGGCCTGCAGCGACGGGCTGAGCTGAGCCAGGCGTGTGCTCTGGGCGCCGGGCATCGTGTCGCCGTCGAGTTCCTCGAGGTAGCGGCGGTAGGCGCTCGCCTTCAGCAGCTCCGGTTCGCCGAAGGGGATCGTGGAGTCGAAGAGCTCGCCATTCATCAGGCCGGCATTTTCGCGCGTAACCGCTGCTTGCGGAAGTTGCGCCTGCGAACTACCCCTGACCGGGGGGCGGCCGGGCCGGCGAGAGCTGCGCCCGCGCGCGGTCGAGGGCGCGCCAGAAGCGCGCGTCCTGGGTCGTCGCGAAGTTGATCCGCATCAGCGTGGTCGGCCGGTGGGTGGCGTGGAACAAAGCGCCCGGCGCGAGCAGCCACTCACCTTGCATCGTCTGCGCGAGGCGTTCGGTGTCCACGCCGACGTCGACCCAGCCGAACAGCCCGCGCGGCGGCGAGGCAAAGCGGCAGCCGTGCGCCTCGGCGAGCTTGACGGTGCGGTCGCGGGCCTGGGCGAGCCGGTCCATCACGCGTTCGGTGTGGCGGCGCAGCAGGCCGTGTTCGAGGCAGTGCGCGAGCGCCAGCTCGGTGATGCCGGGGGTGGTCAGCGTGCTCAGCAGCTTGGTGTCGACGAGCGCATCGACCAGCGCCAGCGGTGCCGCGATGAAGCCCACACGCCAGTTGGGCACCAGGATCTTCGAGTAGCCCGAGATGTAGATCGTGCGCTCGAGCGCATCGAGCGCAGCCATGCGCGGCAGGTGCGCCGGAGCCAGGTGGGCATAGGTATCGTCCTCGACGATGTGCAGCCCATGCGCCTGCGCCAGCTGCAGCACGCGGTGCGCGGCCTGCAGCGACAACGACGCCCCGGTCGGGTTGTTCAGCACCGACACCGTGATGTACAGGCGCGGGCGCTGCGGCGGCTTGTGCGCCTCGATCAGGCGCTGCATCACCGCCAGGTCGGGGCCGTCTTCGCCGCGCGGCACCGGCAGCACGCGCAGGCCCAACGCGGCCAGCCGCGCGTATTCGACCGACCAGCCGGGCTCGTCGACGAGCACGCTGTCGCCGGCGCGCGCCAGCGTGCGCGTGACGACGTCGAGCGCGTGCGTGGCGCCCAGCGTGGTGACGATCTGCTGCGCCGAGGCGCGCACGCCGAAGTCGGCGAGCTTGGTCGACAGCGCCTCGCGCAGCCGCGGCTCGCCGGCCGGCTCGCCGTACTGCAGCGACACGGCCCCGAGCTGCGCGCCGGCCGTGGCCTTGCGCAGCGCGCCGGCCAGCAGCGGCAGGTCGAGCCAGTCGGCCGGCAGCGTGCCCAGCCCCGGCATCGGCCGCGCGCCGGGTGGCTGGAACATGCCGCGGATCAGCGCCGTGGCGCTGGTGGGCAGCGGGTGCGCAGGCACGCGCTGCGCAGCGGTGGCACCGCCGGGCGGCGTGCGCTGCGGCGCGGTCTCGCGCACGAAGAAACCGCGCTGCCGGCGCGCCTCCACCAGCCCGAGTGCGAGCAACTGGTCGTAGGCCGCGACCACCGTGTGCGGGCTCACCTGGTGGCGGCGCGCACATTCGCGCACCGACGGCAGCCGCGCGCCCGGCGCCAGCAGGCGCTGGCGGATGCGCTCGGCGTAGCGGCTCGCGAGCTGCTCGGTCAGCGTGGTGTCGGCATCGCGCGCGAGCGGCGCCTGGGCGGGGGCGTAAGCGTTCAAGCGGGGCGTCCGATGTGCTGGTGGGTCGGCCAATACAGAAGGCGTAGCCGTTCCGTAAAGTGTACTGGCTCTGTGCTGGTGCGGATCGTAGACTGCGATGATGCACACGACCACGCGCAACGAGACCCGCGGCCTGTGGCTCGGCCTGCTCGGCGTGACGATCTTCGCGATGACGCTGCCGATGACGCGGCTGGCCGTCGGCGCCGCGAGCGATCCGCAGTTGCCGCCCGCGTTCGTCACCGCCGGGCGCGCGGCGTTCGCCGGGCTGCTCAGCGCGCTTTACCTGCGCTTCACCGCGGCGCCGCGGGTCCAGCGGCGCCATCTGCCGGCGCTGGCCGCGTCGGCGCTGGGCACGGTGGTCGGCTTTCCGCTGTTCCTGAGCCTGGCGCTGCGCCAGGTCGACGCGATGCACGCCGCGGTCGTCACCGGGCTGATGCCGCTGGCCACCGCGGTGGCGGCTGCAATCTACCTGCGCCAGCGGCCGTCGAACGGCTTCTGGGCCTGCGCCGTGCTCGGCTGCGCGATGGTGCTGGCGTTCGCGGCGTACCAGGGGCGAGGCCACCTGTCGGCGGCCGACGGGCTGCTGCTGCTGGCGGTGGCGAGCACCGCCGTGGGCTACGTGGCCGGCGCGCGCGTGGCCACCGAGTTGCCGGCCCAGCAGGTGATCTGCTGGGTGCTGGTGATCAGCCTGCCGCTGACCGTGCCGGCGATGATCGCCACCTGGCCGGTGCTGCCGGTGCGCGCCAGCGCCTGGGGCGGCTTCGCCTACGTGACGCTGTTTTCGATGTGGCTGGGCTTCTTCGCGTGGTACCGCGGCCTGGCGCTCGGCGGCACGGTGCGCGTGAGCCAGGTGCAACTGGTGCAGCCGTTCCTGGCGCTGCTGTTCGCGGTGCCGGTGCTGGGCGAGAAGCTCCAGGCCACCACCGTGCTGTTTTCGCTCGCGGTGATCGCCGTCGTGTTCGTCGGCAAGCGCATGCCCGCCAACATCAAGAACCTCCAACCCGGTAAGTCGTGATGACCTTCACCACCGCGGCGTCCGATCCGGCGCCTGCATCTGCTGTTCGCTCGCCAACGCCGACGTGGCAACTGGCACGCCGCACCGAACGCATGAACCCGTCGCTGATCCGCGAGATCCTGAAGATCACCGAGCGGCCCGGCGTCATCTCGCTGGCCGGCGGCTTGCCGTCGCCCGACACCTTCCCGGTCGAGGCGATGCGCGAGGCCTGTGCCCGCGTGCTGCGCGAGCACCCGCGCGAGGCGCTGCAATACGCCGCCAGCGAAGGCTACGCGCCGCTGCGCGAGTGGGTCGCGGCGCAGATGGCGGCGCAGGGCCTGCACGTCGACGCCACGCAGGTGCTCATCACCACCGGCTCGCAGCAGGGGCTCGACCTGGTCGGCAAGGTGCTGATCGACGCCGGCAGCCGGGTCGCGGTCGAGGCGCCGACCTACCTCGGCGCGCTGCAGGCCTTCGCGCCCTACGAGCCCGACGTGGTCACCGTGCCCTGTGACGCCGACGGCCCGCGGCCCGACGCGCTCGCCGTCGCGTGCGGCGCGCGCTTTCTGTACGCGCTGCCGAACTTCCAGAACCCGAGCGGGCGCTGCATGAGCGAGGCGCGCCGCGCGGCGCTGGCCGATGCGGCGCGCGCGCTGCGCCTGCCGATCGTCGAAGACAACCCGTACGGCGACCTGTGGTTCGACACCCCGCCGCCGGCGCCGCTGGCGGCGCGCTGGGCCGAGGGCACGGTCTACCTCGGCTCGTTCTCGAAGGTGCTCGCGCCGGGGCTGCGGCTGGGCTACGTGGTCGCACCGCCCGCGCTCGGCGCCAAGCTGCTGCAGGCCAAGCAGGCCGCCGACCTGCACACGCCGGGCTTCAACCAGCGCGTCGTCTTCGAGGTGATCCGCGACGGCTTCCTGCGCGACCACGTGCCCACCATCCGCGCCCGCTACAAGGCGCACCGCGACGCGATGCGCGCCGCGCTCGAGGCCCACATGCCGGAAGGCTGCCACTGGACCGTACCCAGCGGCGGCATGTTCTTCTGGGTCGAACTGCCCGCAGGCGTGGACGCGACCGCGCTGCTGCCCGCCGCGGTCGCGCTCGGCATGGCCTACGTGCCCGGCGCCGCGTTCTTCGCCAGCGACGCCAAGGCGAACACGCTGCGCCTGTCGTTCGTCACCGTCGCGCCGGCCGAGATCGAGCGCGGCGTCGCGCTGCTGGCGCAGGCCTTGCGCACATCGCTCGCGGAGTGACCATGAATCGAGCATTCACCCAGGTCGACGTGTTCACCGACACCCCGCTGCTCGGCAACCCGCTGGCCGTGGTCCACGACGCGCAGGGCCTGAGCGACGCGCAGATGCAGGCGTTCGCGCGCTGGACCAGCCTGAGCGAGGCGAGCTTCCTGCTGCCGCCGACCGACCCTGCGGCCGACTACCGCGTGCGCATCTTCACGCCCGGCGGCGAGCTGCCGTTCGCCGGCCACCCGACGCTGGGCAGTTGCCACGCCTGGCTGCAGGCCGGCGGCGTGGCGCGCAACGCCGGCGAGGTGGTGCAGCAATGCGGCGTCGGCCGGGTGCGCCTGCGGCGTGACGGCGCTCGGCTGGCGTTTGCGGCGCCGCCGCTGCGCGTGGCCGACGTCGACGATGCGCTGCTCGCGCCGGTGCTCGCGGCGCTCGGCGTATCGCGCTCGAAGCTCATTACGGCGCAGTGGCTCGACAACGGCCCGCGGTGGCTCGGCCTGCTGCTGGACGACGCGGCGACGGTGCTGGCGATCGAGCCGGACCACGTTGCGCTGAAAGGCCTGGCCAAGGTCGGCGTGGTCGGGCCGCACGCGGCGGGTGCGCCGTGCCAGTTCCAGGTGCGGGCCTTCGCGGCGTCGATCGGCGTGCCGGAAGACCCGGTCACCGGCAGCCTGAACGCCGGTCTCGCGCAGTGGTTGATCGGCCGCGGCGCCGCACCCGCGTGCTACGTGGCCGCGCAGGGCGCGCGCGTGGGCCGCGCCGGGCGCGTGCACATCGCGCACGAAGGCGCCACGTTGTGGGTCGGCGGCGCCAGCGTCAGCGTGGTGCGCGGCGAGGTCGGGTTCTGACGCCACGCCGCGGGGTCGATCCGGTGCCCGTCATGCCGCTCGCGCTCGACCACCTGGTGCTCGCCGCCCGCACCTTGGCCGAAGGCCTGGACTGGTGCGAGGCGACGCTCGGCATCCGCCCCGAAGCCGGCGGCCGGCATGTGTTCATGGGCACCCACAACCGCGTGTTCACGATCGCGTCCGCGGCGTTCCCGCGCGCCTACTTCGAGATCATCGCGATCGACCCCGCGCTGTCGGCACCGGGGCGCGCGCGCTGGTTCGATCTGGACGACGTGGCGCTGCAGCGCGTGCTCGCGCGTGGGCCGCAGCTGGTGCACTGGGTCGCGCGCTGCACCGACATCGTCGCGGCATGCGCCGCGATGCGCGCTGGCGGCGTCGATTGCGGCGGCGTCGAGCGGGCCGAGCGCGCCACCCCGCGCGGCCCGCTGCGCTGGCAGATCAGCCTGCGCGCCGATGGCCATCGGCCGCTGGCCGGCGCCGCACCCGCTTTGATCGCCTGGGACGATGCGCACCCGACCGACACGCTGCCCGACAGCGGCGTGGCGCTGGTCGCGATGAGCGTGGCCGGCTGGCCCGAGGCGTTGGCGCCGCTGCTGCCCGCCGGCATCGCGCGCGCGGCGGCCGCTGCCTCCGGCGCCGCGCCGCCGATCAGCGTGCGGATGGCCAGCCCGCGCGGCGTCGTCACGCTGCAATCCACCCGTCTCGAAGGCTGACCATGTACCCGCCTGAATCGATGAACGAGGCGCGCCGGATCGTGTACCAGGCGATGGCGCCCACGCCGCAACAGCGCTGGCCGCTGCTCGACCTGCGTGTCGGTGCGCAGGTCTGGGTCAAGCACGAGAACCACACCGCGGTGGGCGCGTTCAAGCTGCGCGGCGGGCTGGTCTACTTCGATGCCTTGCGCCGGCGCGCGCCCGATGGCCGCGGCGTGATCAGCGCGACCCGCGGCAACCATGGGCAGTCGGTCGGCTACGCGGCGCGGCGTCACGGCCTCAAGGCCACGATCGTCGTGCCGCACGGCAATTCGGTCGAGAAGAACGCCGCGATGCGTGCCCTCGGCGTCGAACTGATCGAGCATGGCGACGACTTCCAGGCCGCGCGCGAACACGCTGCATGGCTGGCTCGCGACCGCGGCCTGCACAGCGTGCCGTCGTTCCACGACGACCTGGTGCGCGGCGTGGCCAGCTACTGGCTCGAGTTCTTCGACGCGGTGCAGCCCGACGTGGTCTTCGTGCCGATCGGCCAGGGTTCGGGCATCTGTGCCTGTGCTGCCGCGCGCGCCCACACCGGCGTGCGCACGCGGATCGTCGGCGTGGTGTCGGCCCACGCGACCGCCTACCAGCAGTCGTTCCGGGAAGGCCGCGCGATCGAGGCGCCGGTGGCCACGCTGCTGGCCGATGGCATGGCCTGCCACGTTCCGGACGAGCAGGCCTTGAGCGTGATCCGCCGCGAGGTCGACGACGTGATCGCCGTCACCGATGCGCAGGTGGCCGAGGCGATGCGCGCGCTGTTCGCCGACACCCACAACGTGGCCGAGGGCGCCGGCGCCGCCGCGCTGGCCGGCGCGCTGGCGCAACGCGAGCGTTGAGCCGGGCGGTGCGTCGGCATACCGCTCACCGGCGGCAATGTCGACAGTGCGGTGTTCGCCCGGGTGCTGGCGAACGGCTGACGCGCTGCAGAACCGCCGCCACGTGCAACTCGTCGGTCGCTCGGCGGCCGCACCACCGTCCCGGCCGCCGCGCGAACCGAGCGGTGAAGCCGGGCTTGGCGCGCCCGGGGCCCGTGCGATCGCGGGACCGGCGCGGCGCGGTCTGCGCCGGCGCGCCTACTCCTCGCGGTAGTTGTCGTGGCAGGCCTTGCAGCTCTTGCCGGTCGCGCCGACTGCGGCCTTGATCGCGTCGAGGTTGCCGCTCCTGGCGGCAGCGTTCAGCTTGGCCATCTCGCCCTGCATCTTGGTGGCGGCGGCCTTGAACTTGTCCATCTCGTCCCAGATTTTCGGCTTCGCCTTGGTGTCGCCCAGGTCGCTGCCCGGCACGAATGCGGCGTACGGCAGCTTGGACATCATCGTGGCGATCTCGGCGTTCTCGGCCGCCGCCTTGGCGTCGAACGGGATCTTGCCGGCGGCCATCGCGGCGACGAGCCCGAAATGCCGGCCCATCACCGTGAACGCCGCCTGGCGGTACTTGATCGCGTCTTCGGGCTTGGCGAACTGCGCCGCGGCGGGCTGCGCGGCGGCGGCGCCCAGCAGCGCCGCCGTGGTCATCAACAGGGTCAGCAACGGTGCTCGCATGCCAGCTTCTCCGGTCGGTGGGTCGGGTGCACCGACGCAGTGTACGAAGGTCGGCGCGGGCTTGCCGGCCACCGCAGCGCTCACCGTCGATTGCGGTTATCTTCGCCTGCCCGAACCCTCAGCGAGCGCCGCGACCCTGGCCGGCGCCGCCACCGACGAATGAACCAGGTGCAGACGACACCGGTGCGTGTCTGGGACCTGCCCACACGCGTCTTTCACTGGCTGCTCGCCGCGTGCGTGGTCGGCTCGATCGTCACCGCCCACCTCGGCGGCAACGCGATGGCCTGGCATCTGCGCCTGGGCTACGCGGTGTTCACGCTGCTGGCGTTTCGGCTGCTGTGGGGCGTGGTCGGCGGGCGCTGGTCGCGGTTCGCGAGCTTCGCTTACGCGCCCGCCACGGTGGTTCGCTACTGGCGCGGGCAAAGCCGCGCTGACGAGCACCACGATGTCGGCCACAGCCCGCTGGGCGCGCTGGCGGTGTTTGCGCTGCTGGGCTTGCTGGCACTGCAGGTCGGCAGCGGCTTGTTCGCCGACGACGAGATCGCCACCACCGGGCCGTTGAACAAGTTCGTGTCCGACGCCACCGCCCACCTCCTGACGCGCTGGCACAAGAACGTCGGCCAGTGGTCGATCGTCGCGTTGCTGCTGCTGCATGTCGGCGCGATCGTGTTCTATGCGGTCGTGCGCCGGCACCACCTGCTGCGGCCGATGCTCAGCGGCGACAAGCACCTCGACGTGGTGGCACCGGCGTCGGCCGACAACCTGCGCACGCGCCTGCTGGCGGCGGCATTGCTCGCGGCCTGCGCCGGCCTGGTCGGCTGGGTCGTGGGCTGGGGCGGCTGAGCGCAACGGCTGCGCGCCGGCGCCGACGGCGCCCGATTCCCGGCGTACGATTGCGCGCACCTGCGGGGGGCCGCGTTGTTCGGCGCGCCCGGCGCAGGCGTCTCAACGCGCCGGGAGGGCCATGACTGGACCATCGAACTTGTCTCTTGAACCGCAGCCGTTCGAACTGCACGCCGGGGCCTTGCGTCTGGCACTGCGCCCCGACCTGGGCGGCTGCATCGCCGGGCTCTGGCACCGCGACACGGTGGTGTTGCGCAGCGCGCCACCGGCGACGCTGGGCGACTCGCACGCCTCGGCCTGCTTCCCGCTGGTGCCGTATTCAAACCGGCTGGGTTACCGCAAGTTCCGCTGGAAAGGCCAAGACCACACGACCCGCCCGAACTTCGGCGACAACCCGCATTCGTTGCATGGCATCGGGTGGCAGCGGCCCTGGGAGATCGTCTCGAGCAGCGCGCTCGAAGTGGTGCTTCGGCTGCGTCACGGCGGTGACGCCGACTGGCCGTTCGCGTTCGAGGCGAGCCAGTACTTCACGCTCACGCCGCAGTCGATGAGCGTGCAGATGGTGTTCACCAACACCGCCGAGGTCGCGCAACCGGTCGGGCTGGGCTGGCACCCGTACTTCCCGAAGCGCGCGCGCAGCCGGCTGCACATCGAGCTGTCGGACCGCTGGGACGCCGACGCCACGCAGCTGCCGATCCGCAAGGTCGCGCAGCCCGGCATCGACAGCGATGTCTCGCACCTCGATTTCGACAACTGCTTCGAGGGCTGGAAGGGCCCGGCGCGCATCCGCGACGAGAAGTTCTCGCTGCAGCTCACGTCGTCGCTGCCCTACCTGGTGGTGTATACGCCGCAGGAGCGCGACTACTTCTGCGTCGAACCGGTGAGCCACGTCTCGAACGCGATCCACATGGCCGACCCGGCCGCGCACGGGCTGCGCACGCTGGCGCCGGGCGAGACCTTCGAGGCCGCGATGAAACTCGATGTCGCGGTGGTCTGATGGAGGCCGACGCGGGCGTGAGGGTGGCCGTTGCGGCGGCAGCGCGGCTGGGCGAGTCGCCGGTGTGGCACCCGCGCGAACGCGCGCTGTACTACTGCGACATTCCCGGCCGCGCGCTGCATCGCTTCGATCCGCACAACGGCGCGTTGCACCACTGGGAGTTCGACACCGAGGTCGCCAGCCTCGCACCGAAGATGGACGGCACGCTGCTGCTGGCGATGCGCGACGGCCTGTGGCGCTTCGACCCCGCCAGCGGCGTGCGCACCCCGCTGGCCGCGCCGCCCTACGACCCGGCGCACGAGCGCTTCAACGACGGCAAGTGCGACCCGCAGGGGCGCTTCTGGGTCGGCACGATCTACGAGCCACGTGATCCGGCGCTGGCGTCGCTGTACTGTTATTCACAGGCCACGCTGGCGCGCCGGCTGGGTGGCGTCACGGTGCTGAACGGGCTGGCCTGGAGCCCGAGCGGGCGCACGATGTACTGGAGCGACACCAAGGCGCACACGATCTACGCCGCCGACTTCGATCCGGCCGGCGGCGCGTTCAGCCGCCAGCGCGTGTTCGCGAGCTTTGCGCCCAAGCAGCCGGGCCAGGCGCTGGCCACTTACGGCGGCCGGCCCGACGGCGCCGCGATCGACGCCGAGGGTTGCTACTGGGTCGCGATGTTCGAGGGCCAGCGGCTGCTGCGCCTGTCGCCCGACGGCGAGCCGATTCGCGAGGTCGCGCTGCCGGTGCGCTGCCCGACGATGCCGTGTTTCGGCGGCCCCGACCTGAAGACGATCTACGTCACCAGCGCGCGCGAGCATCGGCCGGCGGCCGAACTGATCGAGCAGCCCTACGCCGGCTGCGTGCTCGCGCTCGAGGTCGATGTGCCGGGCCTGCCGGTGAACTTCTCGGACTGACGCGGGCTCGGCCGCCGGGCGGCTGGCCACCGCCCCTGCGCGTTCACGCCACTGGCCGCCGTGTCAGGAACGCGTCGGGTTTACTCGTATAATTCCGAGGCTTTGCTACCTGTGCCCGCCGCCGCACCATGACCGAGATGATTGCCCATGGGGACGCGCCCCAGCCATCTGGCGAGCCGACGGAAGTTGGTGCTCAGGAAGCGGTTTTCAAGCCGTGGTCCAAGGAACAGGCGCAGACCTGGCGAAAGCAGAATCCACAGGTGTCGCCCTGGCGGGTGGTTCTGGCTCAGTTCGTGGCAGGGCTCGTGTGCGCTGCCGTGGCCTGGGTCGTCACCGAACGCGGCGCGGCGGCCTGGTCGGCACTGTACGGTGCCGCGGCGGTCGTTCTTCCGAGCGCCTTGCTGGCGCGCGGGATGACACGCGGAACGCGCAACCCGGTGGCGGCGGCCGCGGGTTTCATGTTCTGGGAAATGCTGAAGATCGGGGTGGCGATCGCCATGTTGGTGATCGCCGCGAGGGTGGTGGCGAACCTGAGCTGGCCGGCATTGCTGGTCACGATGGTGGTGTGCATCAAGGTCAACTGGGTCGCGCTGCTGTGGCGCGGCCGGCGTACGGACAAGAAGGCGTAGCAACAAGATGGCAGCTGAAGGCGCGGCGCAGCCCCTCACCGCAGGTGAGTACATCATTCACCACCTGCAGCACCTGCAGAACCAGCACCAGCATGGCGTGGTCGACTTCTCGGTCGTCAACCTCGATTCGAGCTTCTTCACGATCGTGATCGGCGCGATCGGCTGCTGGCTGCTGTGGCTGGCGGCGCGCAAGGCCACCTCGGGCGTGCCGGGGCGCTTCCAGGCCGCGGTCGAGATGCTGGTCGAGATGGTCGACACCCAGGCCAAGGGCATCGTGCACAACGCCAAGAGCCGCAAGCTCGTGTCCCCGCTCGCGCTGACGGTGTTCGTCTGGATCTTCCTGCTCAACGCGATGGACCTGCTGCCGGTCGATCTGCTGCCGTGGTTCGGCGAACACGTGCTGGGCCTGCAGCACCTGCGCGTCGTTCCCACCGCCGACCTGTCGGTCACGATGGGCCTGTCGCTCGGCGTGCTCGTGGTCTGCCTGGTCTACAACGTCAGGATCAAGGGCGCGGGCGGATGGGCGCACGAGCTGATCGCCGCGCCGTTCGGCGACAAGTGGTTCCTGTGGCCGGTCAACTTTCTGATGCAGATCATCGAGTTCGTCGCCAAGACCGTCTCGCACGGCATGCGGTTGTTCGGCAACATGTACGCCGGCGAACTGATCTTCATGCTGATCGCGCTGATGGGTGGCGCGTTCGCGCTGTCGGCCACCGGCATCCTGCTGGCCCTCGGTCAAATCGTCGCGGGCACGGTGTGGGCGATCTTCCACATCCTGATCATCACGCTGCAGGCTTTCGTGTTCATGATGCTGGCGCTGGTGTACGTGGGCCAGGCGCACGACAGCCACTGAGCCGGCGCTCTCTTTTTTTCCGCGGCATCTCGTTTCGAGATTCATTTTTTCATTTCTAACAAACCTCAACTGGAGTCACCATGGAAGTCATTAGCTTTGTTGCCCTCGCCGCTGGCCTGATCATCGGTCTGGGTGCCGTCGGCGCCTGTATCGGCATCGGCATCATGGGCAGCAAGTACCTCGAGTCGGCCGCCCGCCAGCCCGAGCTGATGAACGAGTTGCAGACCAAGATGTTCCTGCTGGCCGGCCTGATCGACGCCGCGTTCATCATCGGCACCGGTATCGCGCTGTGGTTCGCCACCGCCAACCCGTTCCTGGCCCAGATCGCCAACCTGCCGAAGTAAGCGCGCCCGGTACTGGCGAGCCCAGTGCCCGGCAATTCCACTTTCTTCCCTTTCTTCCTACAGAGGCAAGAAAAACGTGAGCATCAACGCAACGCTGATCGTGCAGATGATCGTGTTCCTGATCCTCGTCGGCTTCACGATGAAATTCGTGTGGCCGCCGATCGTGAAGGCACTCGACGAGCGCGCGAAGAAGATCGCCGAAGGCCTGTCGGCCGCCGACAAGGCCAAGGCCGAGTTGACCAACGCCAACAAGCGCGTCGAAGAGCAGCTGTCGTCGGCCCGCAAGGACGCCAGCCAGCGCCTGGCCGATGCCGAGCGCCTGGCGCAGTCGATGGTCGAAGAGGCCAAGAGCCGCGCGGTCGAGGAAGGGGCGAAGATCATCGCTTCGGCCAGGGTTGAGGCCGAGCAGGAGGCGATCAAGGTGCGCGAGACCCTGCGCGACCAGGTCGCCGCGCTGGCCGTCAAGGGCGCCGAGCAGATCCTGCGCAAGGAGGTCAATGCCGGTGTGCATGCCGACTTGCTGGCGCAGCTGAAGACCGAGCTATGAGCGCCACCCTGCGCGGCGCCGGAGCCTGACCATGGCCGAGCTTGCAACCCTTGCCCGGCCTTATGCCGAGGCCCTCTTCCAGGTCGCACAACGCGGTGACCTGCGCCAGGCCGGCGTCGAACTCGACGCGCTGGCCGCGGTGGCGGCCGACCCGCAACTGCGCCAGTTCGCCGCGGCGCCCAAGTCGGCCGACGCGCAGGTGTTCGACGTGATCACCTCGGTGGTCACGGTGGCGTTGTCCGACGCTTCGAAGAACCTGCTGCGCACCGTGATCGACAACGGCCGCCTGAGCGTGCTGCCCGAGATCGCGGCGCAGTTCCACGCGCTGGTCAACGAGCGCTCCGGTGTCTCGGACGCGCTCGTCTGCAGCGCCTTCCCGATCGAGCCGGCGCAGCTGGGCGACGTGGTGGCCATGCTCGAGCGGCGCTTCCAGCGCAAGCTCAACGCCAGCGTGCAGGTGCAGCCCGAACTGATCGGCGGCATCCGCGTGGTCGTCGGCGACGAAGTGCTCGACACCTCGGTGAAGGCACGCCTCGAACAAATGAAGGCGGCGCTCACGGCCTGAGGCCGCCAGCGTTCGTCAATCGGAGAGACCCATGAACCTGAATCCCGCAGAAATTTCCGAGCTGATCAAGAGCCGCATCGAAGGCCTCGGCCCCTCGACCGACATCCGCAACCAGGGCACCGTCGTGTCGGTGACCGACGGCATCTGCCGCGTGCACGGGCTGTCCGAGGCGATGCAGGGCGAAATGCTCGAGTTCCCGGCCGCCCCCGACGGCTCGCCGACCTACGGCCTGGCGCTGAACCTCGAGCGCGACTCGGTCGGCGCGGTGATCCTGGGCGAGTACGAGCACATCTCCGAAGGCGACACGGTCAAGTGCACCGGGCGCATCCTCGAAGTGCCGGTCGGCCCCGAGCTGAAAGGCCGCGTGGTCAACGCGCTGGGCGCACCGATCGACGGCAAGGGCCCGATCAACGCGAAGATGCAGATGCCGATCGAGAAGATCGCCCCCGGCGTGATCGCGCGCAAGTCGGTCGACCAGCCGATGCAGACCGGCCTGAAGTCGATCGACTCGATGGTGCCGATCGGCCGCGGCCAGCGCGAGCTGATCATCGGCGACCGCCAGACCGGCAAGACCGCGGTGGCGATCGACGCGATCATCAACCAGAAGGGTCAGAACATGACCTGCATCTACGTCGCGATCGGCCAGAAGGCCTCGTCGATC
This sequence comes from Burkholderiales bacterium, assembly GCA_028868895.1. Lineage (GTDB taxonomy): Bacteria > Pseudomonadota > Gammaproteobacteria > Burkholderiales > Burkholderiaceae_C > LMDS01. Next base: position 6,195 of record JAGWTP010000060.1, on the reverse strand, counting down.
AAGAACGTGGTGCGCGCGCTCGAGGCCAACGGCGCGATGGAATACACGATCGTCGTCGCCGCCTCGGCCGCTGAAAGCGCGGCGATGCAGTACGTGTCGGCCTATTCCGGCTGCACGATGGGCGAGTATTTCCGCGACCGCGGTGAAGACGCGCTGATCGTCTACGACGACCTGTCCAAGCAGGCGGTGGCCTACCGTCAGGTGTCGTTGCTGCTGCGCCGCCCGCCGGGTCGCGAAGCGTATCCGGGCGACGTGTTCTACCTCCACTCGCGCCTGCTCGAACGCGCCGCGCGCGTGAGCGTCGACTACGTCGAAGCCTTCACCAAGGGCGCCGTCAAGGGCAAGACCGGCTCGCTGACCGCGCTGCCGATCATCGAAACGCAGGCCGGCGACGTGTCGGCATTCGTGCCGACCAACGTGATCTCGATCACCGACGGCCAGATCTTCCTCGAGACCTCGCTGTTCAACGCCGGCATCCGCCCGGCGATCAACGCCGGCATCTCGGTGTCGCGGGTCGGCTCGTCGGCGCAGACCAAGGTCATCAAGGGCCAGTCGGGCGGCATCCGCACCGACCTGGCGCAGTACCGCGAGCTGGCCGCGTTCGCGCAGTTCGCGTCTGACCTGGACGACGCCACCCGCAAGCAGCTCGACCGCGGCGCCCGCGTGACCGAACTGCTCAAGCAGAACCAGTACTCGCCGCAGCCGATCAGCCTGATGGGCGCGACGCTGTTCGCGGTCAACAAGGGCTTCATGGACGATGTGGACGTGAAGAAGATCCTCGCGTTCGAGCACGGCCTGCACACGCACCTGAAGACCAGCCACGCCGCGATGCTGAAGAAGATCGAGGACAGCAAGGCGCTCGACAAGGATGCCGAAGCCGAGCTGACGACCGCGATCACCGCGTTCAAGAAGTCCTTCGCCTGACCGTCTGACGACCTCAATTCGGGAGATTCGTCATGGCAGCAGGCAAAGAGATACGCGGCAAGATCAAGAGCTTCGAGAACACGCGCAAGATCACCAAGGCCATGGAGATGGTCTCGGTCGCGAAGATGCGCAAGGCGCAAGACCGCATGCGCGCGGCGCGTCCGTACGCCGAGAAGATCCGCGGCCTGGCGGCCAACCTCGCGACCGCCACGCCCGAATACAAGCACCCGTTCATGGTGAAGAACGAGAAGGCGACGACCACCGGCTTCATCCTGGTCACGACCGACAAGGGCCTGTGCGGCGGCCTGAACACCAACGTGTTGCGCGCCGTGACGGCCAAGCTGAAGGAAGTCGACGCGGCCGGTCACACCAGTGAATCGGTGGCGATCGGCAACAAGGGCCTGGGCTTCCTGAACCGCATCGGTGCCAAGGTGGTGTCGCACGCGACCCACCTGGGCGACAAGCCCACGCTCGAAAAGCTGATCGGCCCGGTCAAGGTGCTGCTCGACGCCTACGCCGAGGGCAAGCTCTCGGCCGTGTACCTGTGCTACACGCGCTTCATCAACACGATCAAGCAGGAGCCGGTGGTCACGCAGTTGCTGCCCTTGTCGGCCGCGGCGATGACGGCCGAGGCCGCCAAGGACGGCGCGCAGCACGGCTGGGACTACCTCTACGAGCCCGATGCACCGAGCGTGATCGACGAACTGCTGGTGCGCTACACCGAGGCGCTGGTGTTCCAGGCGCTGGCCGAGAACATGGCGTCCGAGCATTCGGCGCGCATGGTGGCGATGAAGGCGGCCACCGACAACGCCGGCAACCTGATCGGCGAGCTCAAGCTGATCTACAACCGCACGCGCCAGGCGGCGATCACCAAAGAACTGTCCGAGATCGTGGCGGGCGCGGCGGCGGTCTAGTCGGCCTGCCTGCACGTTCACGGTCTCTGTATCCGAAGATTCGAGTCAAAGGAAAAATCATGGCTGACGGCAAGATTGTTCAGTGCATCGGCGCGGTGGTGGACGTCGAGTTCCCCCGCAACGCGATGCCCAAGGTGTACGACGCGTTGAAGATGGAGGGCGGCGAGCTCACGCTCGAAGTCCAGCAGCAACTCGGCGACGGCGTGGTGCGCACGATCGCGCTGGGTTCCTCCGACGGCCTGCGCCGCGGCCTGACCGTCTCCAACACCGGCAAGTCGATCTCGGTGCCGGTCGGGCGCGCCACGCTCGGCCGCATCATGGACGTGCTCGGCCGCCCGATCGACGAGCGCGGCCCGGTCGGCCAGGAGCTGACGATGCCGATCCACCGCAAGCCGCCGGCCTACGACGAGCTGAGCCCGTCGCAGGACCTGCTCGAGACCGGCATCAAGGTGATCGACCTGGTGTGCCCGTTCGCCAAGGGCGGCAAGGTCGGCCTGTTCGGCGGCGCCGGCGTGGGCAAGACCGTGAACATGATGGAGCTGATCAACAACATCGCCAAGGCGCACAGCGGCCTGAGCGTGTTTGCCGGCGTGGGCGAGCGCACCCGCGAGGGCAACGACTTCTATCACGAGATGTCGGACTCCGGCGTCGTCAACCTCGAGAACCTGCAGGAGTCGAAGGTCGCGATGGTCTACGGCCAGATGAACGAGCCGCCGGGCAACCGCCTGCGCGTGGCGCTCACCGGCCTGACGATCGCCGAGTCGTTCCGCGACGAAGGCAAGGACGTGCTGTTCTTCGTCGACAACATCTACCGCTACACGCTGGCCGGCACCGAAGTCTCGGCGCTGCTGGGCCGCATGCCCTCGGCCGTGGGCTACCAGCCGACGCTGGCCGAGGAAATGGGCCGCCTGCAGGAGCGCATCACCTCGACCAAGGTCGGCTCGATCACCTCGATCCAGGCCGTCTACGTGCCGGCCGACGACCTGACCGACCCGTCACCCGCGACCACCTTCGCTCACCTCGACTCGACCGTGGTGCTGAGCCGCGACATCGCCTCGCTCGGCATCTACCCGGCGGTCGATCCGCTCGACTCGACGAGCCGCCAGCTCGACCCGAATGTCGTCGGCGAAGACCACTACAACACCGCCCGCGCGGTCCAGGGCACGCTGCAGCGCTACAAGGAGCTGCGCGACATCATCGCCGTGCTCGGCATGGACGAGCTCTCGCCCGAAGACAAGCTGGCGGTGGCACGCGCGCGCAAGATCCAGCGCTTCCTGAGCCAGCCGTTCCACGTCGCCGAGGTCTTCACCGGTTCGCCCGGCAAGTACGTGCCGCTGAAGGAAACCATTCGCGGCTTCAAGATGATCGTGGCCGGCGAGTGCGACTCGCTGCCCGAGCAGGCGTTCTACATGGTCGGCACCATCGACGAGGCCATCGAGAAGGCCAAGAAGATCAACTGAGCGCGCATCGAACTGGTTTCACTCCCTCGCCCCTTTGGGGAGAGGGCTGGGGTGAGGGGCAACGCACGAGCCCACAGCGGTTTGCCGGCCCTCACCCCGACCCTCTCCCAGCGGGAGAGGGGGCCGAACCAAGTAACGATCACCCGCTCAGTCAAAGACAGAGGAACTGACAAATGGCAACCCTGCACGTAGACGTGGTTTCCGCCGAAGGCAGCATCTTCTCCGGCGAGGCGACCTTCGTGGCGCTGCCGGGCGAGAGCGGCGAGCTCGGCATCCTGCCGCGCCACACGCCGCTGATCACCCGCATCAAGCCGGGTGCGGTGCGCATCGAGCGCGCCAACGCCGACGGCACGCCCAGCGGTGAAGAAGAGTTCGTGTTCGTCGCCGGCGGCATCCTCGAAGTGCAGCCGGGCACCGTGACCGTGCTCGCCGACACCGCGATCCGCGGCCACGACCTCGACGAGGCCAAGGCGAGCGAGGCCAAGCGCATCGCCGAAGACGCGATGAAGAACGCCAAGAGCGACATCGACTTCGCCAAGGCGCAAGGCGAGTTCGCGGCGATGGCCGCGCAGATCGCCGCGATCCGCAAGTTCCGCCGCAAGTAACGCGCGTCGAAGTCGCGCCACAGGCCGCCCGGCGCCAGCCCGGCGGCTTTTTCTTTTGGCATCGCGGGCGTCCGGGCGACGCGTGCGGGCCGCGCGCGCCGAACTACCGCAGCGCGCGCAGCACCGCCGCGACCACCGACGCCGCATCGACCTCGAAGTGGCGCCGCAACGCGGCGCGCGTGTCGCTGCGGCCGAAGCCGTCGGTGCCGAGCGTCACGCAGCGCCGGCCGGCCGGCAGGAACGCGCGGATCTGCTCCGCGACCGCGCGCACATAGTCGGTCGCGATCACGATCGGCCCCTCGCTCGGCGCGAGCTGGCGCGTCACGTAGGCGTCGACCGCGTCGGTCTCGCCATGGCGCCACGCGGTCTCGGCGCGGATGCCGTCGCGCGCCAGTTCGCTGAAGCTCGTGACGCTCCAGACATCGGCGCTCACACCGTGCTCGGCGGCCAGCACATCGGCCGCCTTCAGCACCTCGCCGAGGATCGCACCGGCGCCGAGCAGTTGCACCCGCGGGCCCGCCGCGGCGGCAGCGCGCCTGAACCGATACAGCCCGCGCACGACGCCGTCGTGCGCGTCGGCGGGCAGCGACGGCTGCGCCGTGTTCTCGTTCATCGCGGTGACGTAGTAGAAGACGTCGCGCTGCTCGACCAGCATCTCGCGCATGCCGCGATCGACGATCACCGCGAGTTCGCCGGCGTAGGCCGGGTCGTACGCGCGGCAATTCGGCACCGTCGCGGCGATCAGGTGGCTCGTGCCGTCCTGGTGCTGCAAGCCCTCGCCGCCCAGCGTCGTGCGCCCGGCAGTGGCGCCGATCAGGAAGCCGCGGGCGCGCTGGTCGGCAGCGGCCCAGATCAGGTCGCCGACGCGCTGGAACCCGAACATGCTGTAGTAGATGTAGAACGGCAGCATCGCGAAACCGTGGTTGGAGTACGCGGTGGCGGCGGCGGTCCACGACGAGATCGCGCCGGCCTCGGTGATGCCTTCCTCGAGGATCTGCCCGGTCGCGGCCTCGCGGTACGAGAGCACCGAGCCCGAGTCCTCCGGCTGGTAGAGCTGGCCGAACGGCGCATAGATGCCGACCTGCCGGAACAGGCCGGCCATGCCGAACGTGCGCGCCTCGTCGGCGACGATCGGCACGATGCGCGGCCCGAGCGTCGCGTCCTTCAACAGGTTGCCCAGCAGCCGCACGAACGCCATCGTCGTGCTCATCTCCTTGCCCGCGGCGTCGAGCGCGAACGCGGCCGTGGCTTGCAACGGCGGCACCGGCAGCACCGGGCAGTCGGCGCGCCGCACCGGCAACGCGCCGCCCAGGGCCAGGCGCCGGCTGTGCAGGTACTTCAGTTCGGCGCTGTCGGGCGCGGGTCGGTAGAAGGTCAGGTCCTGCGTCGCCGCGTCGTCGAGCGGCAGCGCAAAGCGATCGCGGAACGCGAGCAGCGCGGCGCCGTCGAGCTTCTTCGCCTGGTGCGTGGTCATGCGGCCCTGCGCCGCGTCGCCCATCGCGTAGCCCTTCATCGTCTTCGCGAGCACGACGGTGGGCTGGCCGGTGTGCGCCGCGGCGGCGGCGAACGCGGCGTGGATCTTCACCGCGTCGTGGCCGCCGCGGCGCAGCCGGTCGATGTCTTCGTCGCGCAGATCGGCGACGAGCGCGAGCAGCTCCGCGCTGCGGCCGAAGAACTGTGCGCGGTTGAACGCGCCGTCCTTCGCCGACAGCGTCTGGAACTCGCCGTCGACGGTGCGCGCGAACGCACGCATCAGCGCGTGGCCATGGTCGCGCGCGAACAGCACGTCCCAGTCGGAGCTCCACAGGCACTTGATGACGCGCCAGCCCGCGCCGGCGAACAGCGACTCGAGCTCGTCGACGATGCGGCCGTTGCCGCGCACCGGCCCGTCCAGGCGCTGCAGGTTGCAGTTGATGACGAAGGTGCAGTTGTCGAGCTGCTCGCGCGCCGCCAGCGACAGCGCGGCGATCGACTCCGGCTCGTCCATCTCGCCGTCGCCGAAGAAGCCCCAGACGCGGCGCTGCGGCGTCGCGTCTTCAACGGAACCACGACGCTGCGGCGTCGCGTCTTCAACGGAACCGCGGCGCTGCGGCGTCGCGTCTTCAACGGAACCGCGGCGCTGCGGCGTCGTGGCTCCAAGGGAACCACGACGCTGCGCTGTGCCGGTCGGCGTTGCGGCCAGCAGGCCGCGGTGCTGCAGGTAGCGCATGAAGCGGGCCTGGTAGATCGCATTGATCGGGCCGATGCCCATCGAGCCGGTCGGAAACTGCCAGAAGTCGGGCATCAGCTGCG
>JAGWTP010000169.1 GCA_028868895.1 Burkholderiales bacterium | reverse complement strand
GCCTCGGTGCTGTGCCCGTTCTTCGTGCCCACCGGCATCACGCGCAGCGATCGCAACCGGCCGGCCGAGATGCGCGACGACCGCCGGCCCACCCGCAGCCAGCTGATCGGCCAGGCGATGAGCGACAAGGCGGTCAGCAGCGGCAAGGTCAGCGCCGCACAGGTCGCGCAGTTCGTGTTCGATGCCGTTGCCGACGATCGCTTCTACATTTACAGCCACCCGAAGTCGCTGGCCAGCGTGCAGGTGCGGCTCGAAGACATCATGATCCCGCGCAACCCGACCAACCCGTTCGCGCACAAGCCCGAGCTGGGCGAGCAGCTGCGCGCTCAACTGCGCGCGGCGGGGTGAACTCTCGCTGATCGTGCCCGCCGGCTCCCGCCCAGGACCTGCCGAAGCAAAGTCAGCCGGCAAGGCAACGCGACGACGTCGCGGCACCCGTGTCCGGCTGACGCTCGAAGCGCCTTGCGCAGGCGCGTTCGTATCGCCGACTACTGCTTCTTGACGCGATGCGCCGGCGTGGCCACGCCGGGGCGGGCGGCGAGCACGCCGTCGACGGTGGTGCAGGTCCAGTGGCGCTTCTTGCCCTTGGCGGTGACGAATCGAACCCGCTCGTTCTCGGCCTTGCCGACGCAAGCGTCGATCGCCTGCTTCTCCGGCGCATGCGCAGTGAGCGGCATCGCCTCGGACTTCGATGGGCCGCCGGTGGACTGGGCCGAGACCAGTCCCGACAACAACGCCAACGACGCTGCCGCGACCAAGGCAAGGCGGCGGGTATGCAACAGACTCATGCTCGATCTCCTCTGGAATCCCCACTGAACCGGTGGGTCGGTGCGAGTTCCATTCTGCCGCAGCCTCGCCAGCCGAATGCCCCCCAAGTTCAAAACTCGGTCGGTCCGACTCGACGCGACAGCGATTCGAATCAGCTGAACGGCCCGCTGCCCTCGCCCAACATCGAAGCATCGGCCGCATGCCGGGCCCGTGCGATTCAGCGCCCTGTCGTCGACGGCGTCGTCAGCGCGGTTGGTTGTCGGCGACGCATCTGCGGTCATTAGCAGGCCGAGCCGACTTCGTCGATCGGGACCTGCACCGAGTCATTGACAGCGTCTGCGCGCTTGCCAAACGGTTGGTGCAGCGCCAATATGTGTCTTGAGTTTTCAGACGTAACCCGTTCGGCGACGAACCCACAAACGGAGACCCCATGAACCGGAAATTCCTGCATGTCGGCGCCACCTCGAGTGTGGCTGCCATCGTCGCCGGCGGCGCCTTGGCTGCGGCCAGTTCGGCGTTTGCCGCGGCCCCGATCAAGATCGGCGTGATCTCCGAAGCCCAGGCGGTCGCGGGCTCGTCGATCGCGCCGGCCGCGCAGCTCGCGGCCGACGAAATCAATGCCAAGGGCGGCGTCGACGGCCGCAAGATCGAGATCGTCGTCTACGACGACCACTCCTCGTCGGCCGAGGCAGTTCGCGCATTTCAGCGTGCGGTGAGCGAGGACAAGGTCAACGCGGTCATCGCCAGCTACATCTCCGAAGTCGTGCTGGCGCTCGAGCCCTGGGCGGGGCGACTCAAGACGCTCATGATCACGCCCGGCGCGGCCTCGGACGTGATCACTCAGAACATCGCCAAGGACTACGAAAACAACAAGTACACCTTCCATGGCTACCTCACGTCGAGCGGCCTGGCGGGTCTGGTCTGCGACGCGGCCAAGGACCTGCTGGTCGAGCCGTACAAGATGAAGACGGCCGTCATCGTCAGCGAAGACGCCGCCTGGACCACACCGCTCGACGCGGGCTACGAGTCGTGCCTGCCCAAGGTCGGCCTGAAGGTGCTGGATCACATCCGCTTTTCACCCGACACGACCGACTTCACGCCGATCTTCAACAAGATCGAAGGGCTCAAGCCCGATGTCATGATCACCGGCATCTCGCACGTCGGCACGCAACCGACGGTGCAATGGAAGAGCCAGCAGGTGCCGATTCCGATGTTCGGGATCTCGTCGCAGGCGACCAATTCGACCTTCTGGAAAGACACGAACGGCGCGACCGAAGGCGTGCTCTACAACGCGGTCTCGGGCCCCGGCGTGGCGGTGACGGCCAAGACCCTGCCGTTCGTCGACGCGTTCGTCAAGAAGTACGGCAACACGCCGGCCTACTCCGGCTACACCGCCTACGACGAGGTCTACATGATTGCCGACGCGGTCCGGCGCGCCGGCTCGACCGACAGCGACAAGCTCGTCGCGGCGATGGAAAAGACCGACTACGTCGGCACGATCGGCCGCATCGAGTTCCTGCCCAAGGGCGACCCGCACGTGCATGGACTGCGCACCGGGCCCGGCTACATCACCGGGCTGATGCTGCAATGGCAGAACGGCAAGCAGGTCAACCTGTGGCCCAAGCAGCTCGCCGCCAGCACATTGAAGTTCCCCGCCTTCATCAAGGTGCCGCCGCACTGATTCCGTTGTCGCCACGGGCCGAGTTCGCAGCGGCCCGTTTCATTGCTCGTGCGTCAACAGGTCGGCGGTAACCCTCGCATGCTGTTCTGGCAGATTCTGATCGATGGCTTTGCCATCAGCTCGCTGTACGCCCTGGGCGCCACGGGTTTCACGCTGATCTTCGGCGTTTCCGGCGTTCTCAATTTATCGCACGGCGCGATCATGGTCGCTGCGGCCGTTGCGGCCTGGGCCGCCGCCGGAACCTTGCACCTCAATGCCTACATGTCGGCTTTGGTCGGGGTGCTGGTGGCGATGGTTCTGGCGTTCGCGACCTTCTTCGTCACCGTGCGGCCGATTCAGCGTTCGGGCCGAATCGCCGAGGCCGAAAAGGAAATCTTCATCCTCACCGCGACGCTGCTGTGGGGCATCATCATCCAGGAAGTCGTCGCCTACCTGTTCACCAACAACGCCAAGACCGTCCTGCCGATCGTGCAAGGTGTCGTCACCGTGATGGGCGTGCGCACACCGACCAACGAGTTCTTCACGGCGCTGGTGTGCTGGCTCGTGATCGGGTTGCTCTGGCTGCTGGTGAACCGCACGCGCCGAGGCAAGGCGGTGATGGCGGCGTCGATGAACCCGCGTGGCGTCACGCTGCTGGGCATCGAACTTTCGAGCATCTACCTGACGGTCTGGGCCGTGTACGGCGTGCTCGCGGGAATCGCCGGTGTCCTGCTCGGCATGTTTCTCGGCGTGAGTTCCTACAGCGTCGGCCCGTTGACCGCGAGCGCCTTCTCGATCGTCGTGCTCGGCGGCCTCGGCAGTGTGTCGGGTTCGCTGATCGCCGCCTACGTCGTCGGTTACCTGGAGACGCTGACGGCCTATCTGGTGTCGCCCGCTTATCGGACGATGCCGGCGCTGCTGCTGCTCGTCGTCGTCATGTACCTGCGCCCGCAAGGGCTGTTCGGGCGGAGGTGAGCGGTGCGTGCGACGCTGACCTCGCGCCTGTTCTGGATCGCCATCGCAACGCTCGTCGCCGGCCTGGTCCTGCCCGTCTTTGCCTCCGGCTACGTGCTTGGCCTGCTCACGGTGGCGTTCTACACGGCGGTGTTCGCGATGTCGTGGGACCTGCTGTTCGGCTTTGCCGGCGAGGTGAACTTCGGCCCGACCTTCCTCATCGGCCTGGGCGCCTACACCGCCGGCATTCTCGACGCCCGCCTGTCGCCCGGCATCTCGATCTGGTTCTGCGTGCTGGCGGGCGCCACCGCGGCGGTCATCGGCGGCGTCATGCTGGCACTGCCGGCCCTGCGCGTTCGCGGCCCGTACTTCGGGCTGACCACGCTCGTTGCGGTGCTGATGCTGCAGAACGTCATCGTCGTCTTTGCGGACTGGACCGGCGGCGAGATCGGCCTGCCGGTCCCTGACGTCATCTCGATCGACGCGCGCGTCAACTACTGGGTCGCGTTCGGCTTCATGGCGGTCAGCGGCGCGATCCTGTTCGGCCTGTCCAGATCGGCGATCGGGCTCATCCTGCAGGCCAGCGGCCAGGATGCGGTGCAGGCGGGCGCGCTCGGGTTCAACGTCGCCAAGCACAAGCTCGCCGCCTTCGTCGTCAGCGCCTTCTTCTCGGGGCTGGCGGGCGCGATGATGGTGTTCTACATGGGAACCGCATCGGTCGGCACGTTCGTCGATGTCGCGGTGGGCGTGCAGATCATCATTGCGGCGGTGCTGGGCGGTCGCCGCACCGTCGTCGGCGCCGCGATCGGCGCGATCTTCCTGATCGGCATGGGTGAACTGCTGCGTCCGCTGGGGGAGCTCGCAACGCTGATCGTCTCGGTGATCGCGCTGCTGATGATCCTGTTCTTTCCCGACGGCTTCCTCGGCCTCTTGCGTGGCAGGTCGCGCGCATGAGCGAAAGCGCGGCGATGCTGGAGGTGTCCAACCTGACCAAGCGCTACGGCGGCCTGGTCGCCGTGAAGGATCTCAGCTTCTCGATCCGGCCGGGCGAAATCCTCGGCCTCATCGGGCCCAACGGTTCTGGCAAGTCGACGGCGATGAAGACGATCATGGGCGTGGAGGCGCCGAGCGCGGGCTCCATCAGGCTCGACGGGGTCGAGATCGGCGGCCTGCCTTCGCACAAGGTGGCGCGGCTGGGCGTGGGCCTCGTGTTCCAGCATTCACGCCCGCTCCATCGTCAGACGGTGCTCGAGAACATCAAGGTCGCGTTGTTGCCCGACAAGCTCATGCAACTCTTTGCCGGCGCGCATGTCGACGCCAAGGCGCGCAGCATCGCCGAGCGCGTCGGCCTGGGCAAGGTCATCGACCGCAAGCCGCCGACGCTGGCCTTCGCCGACCTGCGCCGGCTCGAGCTGGCGAAGGCCATCGCCAGACAACCCAAGCTGGTGCTGGTGGACGAGCCGTTCGCGGGGCTCACCGCATCGGAAGTCGCCGATTTCTCGGAACTCATCCGCGAATTCCGCGCCGACGGGCACGCCGTGCTGCTCGTCGACCACAACGTCAAGAGTGTCTCGGCGCTGGTCGACCGGGTGCTCGCGATGTACCTCGGCGAGTGGATCGCCGAAGGCGCGGCCGCCGATGTCATGCAAGACGAAACCGTGCGCCGCGTCTATCTGGGTGGTGCGCTCAC
>JAGWTP010000168.1 GCA_028868895.1 Burkholderiales bacterium | reverse complement strand
CGAGCGGCACCAGCTTGCCCTTGGCCACGCCGTGCAGGTCGGTGAACTGCGCGACGAGCGTGTGCACGCCCTGCGCGGCCAGGTGCTGCTGCAGCTGCCGGACGTCCTCGTCGCTGGCGCGCCCGGTGGTGGCCACGCTCACGCGCGCGCGGCGCGCAGGCTCGCGCTCAGGATCTCCGTCGCCTCGAGGAACACCGGCTCCTGGATCGTCAGCGGGAACAGGAAGCGGATCACGTTGGCGTTGACGCCGCAGGTCAGCAGGATCAGCCCGCGCTTGAGCGCCTCGGCCTGCACCTTCTTCGTGAAATCGGGGTCGGGAAGGTCACTCTTGGCAGCGCCATCGACGCGGTTGAACTCGACCGCCACCATCGCGCCCAGGCCTCGCACATCGGTGATCTGCGGCACCTCGGCGCGCAGGCTCTCGAGCACGACCTTGAGCCGATCGCCCAGGCGCTGGCCGCGTTCGGGCAGGCGCTCTTCGCGCATCACGTCGATCACCGCATGCGCCGCGGCGATCGCCAGCGGGTTGCCGGCGTAGGTGCCGCCCAGGCCACCCGGCGCGGGCGCGTCCATGATCTCGGCGCGGCCGGTCACGGCCGACAGCGGCAGGCCGCCGGCGAGCGACTTGGCGATCGTCATCAGGTCGGGCAGCACGCCGAAGTGCTCCATCGCAAACATCTTGCCGGTGCGCCCGAAGCCGGTCTGGATCTCGTCGGCGATCAGCACGATGCCGTGCTCGTCGCACAGCGCGCGCAACCACTTCACCGCCTCGGCCTGGATCACGTTGAAGCCGCCTTCGCCCTGCACCGGCTCGAACACGATCGCGGCGACGCGGCTGGGCTCGATGTCGGCCTTGAACAGGTGCGCCACCGCCTTCTTGACCTCATCGAGGCTGGCGCAATGGCACGGGAACGGCGCGTGATAGACCTCGGGCGCGAACGGCCCGAAGCCGGCCTTGTAGGGCTGCACCTTGCCGGTGAGCGAAACCGCGAACAGGCTGCGGCCGTGGAACGCGCCGCTGAATGCGATCACACCGGACCGCTTGGTGTACGAGCGCGCGATCTTGATCGCGTTCTCGATCGCCTCGGCGCCGGTCGAGAACAGCGCGGTCTTCTTCGCGTGGCCGCCCGGCGTGAGCGCGTTGAGCTTTTCGGCCAGCGCGATGTAGCTCTCGTAGGGCACGACCTGGTAGCAGGTGTGGGTGAAGCGCTCGAGCTGCGCGGCGATCGCGGCCACCACCTTCGGGTTGCCGTGGCCGGTGTTCATCACGGCGATGCCGCCGGCGAAGTCGATGTAGCGCCGGCCCTCGACGTCCCACAGCTCGGCGTTGTCGGCATGGTCGGCGAAGAAGGTGCCCATCACGCCGACGCCGCGGGGCGTGGCGGCGGCCTTGCGGGCCATCAGTTGTTCGTTCAGCGAGTGGTTCATCGGGTGTCTTTCGCGGAGCCGGCGACGCTCAGGCGGCGTCGATGCGGATCCAGGTGGTCTTGAGTTCGGTGTACTTGTCGAGCGCGTGCAGCGACTTGTCGCGGCCGTTGCCGCTTTGCTTGAAGCCGCCGAACGGCACGGTGATGTCGTCTTCGTCGTACTGGTTCACGTGCACGGTGCCGGCGCGCAGCGAGCGCGCGACGCGGTGCGCGCGGTTGATGTTGTCGCTCCAGACGCTGGCCTGCAGGCCGTAGGCGCTGTCGTTGGCCTGCGCGATGGCCTCGGCCTCGGTGCTGAAGCGGATCACCGACAGCACCGGCCCGAAGATTTCTTCACGCGCGATCCGCATGCTGTTGCTGACACCATCGAACACCGTCGGCTCGACGTAGTAGCCGCCGGTCTCGGTCATCACCTGGCGCCCGCCGCTGAGCACGCGCGCGCCTTCGCTGCGGCCGGCCTCGATGTAGCCGAGCACGGTGTGCATCTGCGTGGCGTCGACCAGCGCCCCGATCTCGGCGGTGCCGCCGAGCGGGTCGCCGGGCGCGTACTTGGGCGCTTCGGACTTCAGGGTGGCGATGAACTCGTCGGCGATCGAGGCGTGCACGAACACGCGCGACGGCGCGTTGCAACTCTCGCCGGCGTTGAAGAACAGGCTGCCGGCGGCGGTCTTGGCGGCGCGCGCCACATCGGCGAAGTCTTCGAACACCACGAACGCCGACTTGCCGCCGAGCTCGTTGTAGACGCGCTTGAGGTTGCTGCGGCCCGCGTACTCGAGCATCTTGCGGCCCACGCGCGTGCTGCCGGTGAAGCCGATCGCGTCCACATCGGCGTGCAGCGCGAGCGCCTCGCCGGCCTCGGCGCCGAAACCGGGCACGACGTTGAACACGCCTTCGGGCAGCCCGGCCTCGAGCGCCAGTTCGGCCAGCCGCAGGGCGGTCAGCGGCGACTTCTCGCTCGGCTTGAGCACCACGGAGTTGCCGGTGGCCAGCGCCGGCCCGAGCTTCCAGGCGGCCATGATCATCGGGTAGTTCCAGGGCACGACCGCGCCGATCACGCCCATCGGCTCGCGCTGGATCAGCGCCAGCGCGCTCGCGCCGGTCGGGGCGATCTCGTCGTAGACCTTGTCGATCGCCTCGCCGTACCAGGCGATGCAGCGCGCGGTGGCCGGCACGTCGACGGCCATGCTGTACTGGATCGGCTTGCCCATGTCGAGCGTTTCGAGCAGCGCGAGTTCTTCGCGCGCGCCGAGGATCTTCTCGGCGAAGCGCTGCAGCACCTTCTTGCGCGCCGCCGGTGGCTGGCCGGCCCAGCGGCGGTCGTCGAACGCGGCGCGGGCCGACGCCACGGCTGCGTCGATGTCGGCCGCACGGCCGCGCGCCACCGGCGCGAGCGTGCGGCCGTCGATCGGCGAGACGCAGTCGAAGGTCTCGCCGGCCACCGCCGCGACGCGCCGGCCGGCGACCAGCGCGCGGCCGTCGAAGTGGAGTGCAGCGGCACGGGCGTGCCAGGATTCGGCTTGCGCGTTCATGCGATCAGAAGGTGACGATCGTCTGCAGGCCGAACAACTGATTCGTCTTGCGGTACGAGCCGTCGTTGAAATAGTAGAACGAATGCTTGTTCGACATGTCGAGCCGGTACTCGGCACGGAAGGCCACGTTGATGGCGTAGTTGTAGTTCATCGCAAAGGTGAATGCGGAGCGGTTGGCACCCTTGTTCGGGTCGTAGTCCGCGGCGTTAGGGTCGCCGGGTCCGAAGCCGTTGATGAAGTCGCCGGTGCTGGGATTGCCGTTGATGTCGACGCTCTTGCCCGGATCGTTGGTCGCGAGGTTGTAGGTGCCGCCGCCGTTCTTTGCGTTGTAGATGTAGTCGGCCCGGCCCGAGAGCTCGAATCTGGGCGTGAGCTTGTACGCGTACTGCAGCGACGTTCCGAGCCATTGCGATTTGCCACCGTTGAACGCGCCGCCGTTCTGCTGGCCGGCAACGAGTTCCAGGTAGGTCGAGTGCTTGCCACGCAGGATCGAGCCGTCGACCTCGATCTGGTCGACGCGCCCGTGGCCGCCGTTCAGCGTCGGCACGCTGCCCTCGTAGCCGGTGAATTCGAGCGTATAGAACTCGGCCTGGCCCGGCGCGTAGGTGCCGTTGTAGATGAAAGTCGGAGACTTGATGCCCTTGCTGGTGCTGTTCGTGCTGACGTCGTTGCGTGCGCTGTTGAAGTTGCCGAGGACGAACTTGAACTCCCATGGACCGCGCGTCAGATCGAGGCCGACGCCGGTGTAGAAGGTCGCCGCCGTGAAGTCGAACAGCATGTTGCGCGTGATCGAGTGGTTCTGGTTCAGCGCGGTGTTCCAGGAGTTGGTGCTGAAGTACGAGTCGTAGCCCGAGAAGTCGGGCATCTGGCCCACCATCAGGCGGGTCTGCGCGTCGGTCAGCGGGATCGATGCGGAGGCCTCGTGAACGATGTTGCCGGCGTTGTACTGCGAGCCGGTCGACTTGCTCGGCGCCAGCGTCAGGCGGAACTTGGTGCCGCCGTCGAGTTGCTTCTGGAAGTCGAGCCAGCCCAGGCCGAAGTAGCTGTTGTCGTACGAATACGACTCGCCGCTGCCGTTCAGGCTGACGAAGTTGTTCAGGAAGCTGAACGAGCCCGTGCCCTTCGCGCGGCTGTAGATGTAGGCCGGATCGAGTCCGCCGCTGATCTTCAACCCCCCGAAGCCAGACGCCTGCTTCTGGTCTTCGAGCGCCTCGGCCTTGGTCTTGATCCGTTCGAATTCGGCGTGGTCGACCGGCGGCCCGGCCTCGTCGATCGCCTTGGTCTTGGCCTCGAGCTGTTCGACGCGTGCCTTCAGCTCGGCGATCATCTTGCGCAATTCTTCGTTGCTCTGCGCATGCGCCGGCGCAACGATCGCGAGTTGAGCCGCCAGTGCGACGGCCGTCAGGGCAGCCTTGTCGAGACCTCGAATCGGAAATGTCATGGATCGCTCCAGTGGTGGTGAGGGGTGTTGGGTGGGTGGGGGATCAAGCCGGTGCGGCGTCGTCGACCGCTTCGCGGTAGGCGAGCGCCTGATCCTGCTGGCGCCTGCGCTCCTGGCGCGCCATCCACAGGCTGGCGGCGAGCACGCCGATGGCAACGACGCCGACCGTCAGGCTCGCGATCACGTTGACCGATGGGTTCAGGCCGAGCCGGGCGCGCGAGAAGATGACGATCGGCAGCGTGGTCGAGCCGGGGCCGGACAGGAACGCGGTGGTCACGACATCGTCGAGCGAGAGCGTGAAGGTCAGCAGCCACGACGAGAACATGGCCTGCGCGATCATCGGCAGCGTGACGAGGTAGAAGACCTGGAACGGTTTGGCACCCAGGTCCATCGCCGCCTCTTCGATCGACTTGTCCATCTCGAGCAGGCGCGAGTTGACGACGATCGCGGCGTACGACGCGAAGATCGAGGTGTGGCCGATCCAGATCGTGAACAGGCCGCGCTCGGCCGGGAAACCGAAGGCCTTCTGCGTCGCCACGAAGAACAGCAGCAGCGATAGCCCGGTGATCACCTCGGGCACGACCAGCGGCGCGTTCACGTGGGCGATGAACAGGGTGCGACCGCGGAACGCCTTGTACTTGGCCATCGCCATGCCGGCCATCGTGCCCAGGATCACCGAGCTGGTGGCGGTCAGCAGCGCCAGCTTCAGCGACAGCGAGAACGCGTCGAGCA
>JAGWTP010000059.1 GCA_028868895.1 Burkholderiales bacterium | reverse complement strand
CAATGATGGCCAGATCACAGTCACCGCGTCGGCGGACACCAGCCTGAAGGACGCAGCGGGTACGACCATCACGCTCACTCCGACCAATGCGACGGGCACCGCGTTGACGGTCGCGAGCATTCCGACGCAGGTCGGTGGCTTCTCATGCAAGGCCGGAACGATGCCGATTCAATACTTGCCGGGCTCGTGCCGATAGTCGGGCGGCTGACCCGTTGTCGAAAAATGGGGGGCGCCTGCGGGCGCCCCCTTTGCCCTGTTCATGAGCAGTCGATCCGCGGTCTTGGAGGCTTGATTTCTCAACTGGTTGATGAACTCTATTCGTAGTCTCGAAAAGCTGACCCTCAATCTCGGGCTCGTCGCTTTGGCGCTGGGTTGGCTTCTGCCGGGGCATTACCCGCCGTGGGTGACCTACCAGCAGCAATGGATGGCCGCGCTGGGCGCAGCGCTGATTGCCTTTGTCGCGCTCGTCGGCGGGCGTGCCTCGCTTCGCTGGCCCTGGCTCGCCACGCTGATTGCGCTGTATGCGGCCGTGCCATTGCTGCAGGGACTTGCAGGCCAGCTTCACTTCATCAGCGACAGCGTGCTCCCGGCCCTGTATCTAGTGGCGTTCGCCGTGTGCATGGTGTCCGGCGCGGCGCTGGCGCGACAGAGCGCGACGGAATGGATCGATGCATTGATGACGGCCGTCGTCGTCGCGGCACTCGTTTCGATGGTGCTGGCGCTCGCGCAATGGCTGCGAGTCGAGCAGGACGTGTTCATCGCCGAACTCCCGCCTGGGGGCCGCCCATTCGGCAATCTGGCTCAACCGAACCAACTCGCCACACTGCTGGCGCTCGGCATTGTCGGCATGCTCCGGTTCTACGAACTACGGCGGCTTGGTGGGTTTGCCGTGGCGTTGGTCGTCGCGTGCCTCGGATTCGGCATGGTGATGACGCAATCGCGCACGGGCTGGCTGTTCCTTGCCGTCCTGGTGCTGTGGTGGGCCGTGATGCGTCGTCGTGCAAGCTTGCGCTTGTCGACGTATGCGGTCGTTTCGGCGAGCCTGCTCTTTGTAGCTGTGACAGCGAATTGGGAGCAGCTGAATCAAGCCTTGCTCCTGGCCACGACGGGTCTGGAGGAGCGGCTGCAACCTGGTTTGCGTGGCCAACACTGGCTGATCTTGCTCGACGCCGTCTCGCAGTCACCATGGTGGGGCTACGGTTGGTTGCAGGTGAGCACGGCGCAGGCAGCGGCGGCACTCGCGCACCCGGCAACCCACGAAATGCTGCAAGACAGCCATAACGTCGTGCTGGATCTGGCGGTGTGGATGGGCGTCCCGCTGGCAGCGGTCTTCGTGGCGGCGGTCACCCTCTGGCTTGCGCGGCAGGTTCGCAATTGTCGTGGCCCAGAAACGTGGACATTGCTGGCCGCCGTCGGCGCGATCCTGACCCATGCCTTGCTCGAATATCCGCTCGACTACACGTTCTTCTTGTTGCCCCTGGGACTTCTGATGGGGTCGATCGAAGGCGTCGCCAGTCCAACGGTCGATCGAACTCACCCGCGTTGGACCGTTGCATTACCGCTGGCGGGATTGGTCTTGATGCTGGTCTGGATTGGACGCGAGTGCATGCAAGTTGAAGACTCGACGCGACAGTTGCGCTTCTTGATGATGGGCGTGGGCATCAATCGAGTGTCCAGCGTGCCACCTCCCGACGTGGTTCTTCTCGACGCGCCCAGGGAATATCACCGCTATTGGCTAACGCCCGCCCGCGCGGGGATGACCGATGCGGAGATCAACTGGATGCGCAACGTCTCGCAACGAAACGCGTTCCCGCCCGCGATGCTGCGATTTGCGCTGGCCGCCGGTCTGAACGGGCGTGCACAGGAGTCAGCGCGGACACTTGCACTGCTTTGCAAAGTTCACCCGAAAGAACGTTGCGACGAAGGCCGAGCATCGTGGGCGGCGGCACAGCTGCAGTATCCGGTGTTGCGGTCGATTGGATTCCCCGGGCAATAGCTCCTCGCACCGCGCGTACCGTCTGCCATCTCCCGCCAACTCGGGCTGCACGCCCGCGATACGGTGCGCGCTCAGGTGCGGTCCACGGGAGTGCTGTTGATTAGGCGGACCGGTCGGAGCCGGGCCGCGTTCGACCCTGGCGCTACCGGCCAGCCCGGCCCGGCGACGCGCCGGCCAGGTGGACGCCGTGGCCCGCTGCCGTCGCAACTTTGGCAAATTGCTCGTCGAAGGTGAACAGGCCCTCGTCAGCCGGGCTGGCGAACAGATGCAGGGCATCTGCGAAGTCGAGCCCGCGTGAATAGCCATCTAGCGCTTGTCCGACTTGGCCGGGGCTCTCCGCGGTGAGGTTCGGAAGACCCAACAACTTGATCAAAGCCGAATGGATGGTGGGTCGCTTCAATTTGTACGCCGCACGCAAGACCCACTCCAATTCCAGCAAAACCGTCTTTGCCACGTAGACACCGTGGCGGTGCGCGAGCAACGCCTTGGCTGAGGGCACCTGGCGCGCGTCGTCCAGCGTCAGGCAGCGGACGAGAACGTTGGTATCAAGGGCGATCATCGCTGCGTCATTTCGTGGCGTATCGCCGCGCCACATCGGCGCTCAACGCGGCGTCGATGTCGGCCTGTGACAACGCCGGGCCACGGTAGGCCGTGCAGCCCAAGACGTCTTCAAGGCGCGAAGGCACGAACGTGCTCACAGGCTTGAGCAGGATGCCTTGCGGCACCTCTTCAACGACAAACGAAGTCCCAGCATGCCAATGCCGGGACTCGCGCAAAGTTTTGGGAATGACGATTTGGCCGCGGCTGGAGAGAGTGGTCGTATCCATGGCAGTTATCCGACGTCGGTAAGATTGGGTAAGATACATCGCTTGCACCACGCTGTCAAAGCAAGTTGGTGCATGGGCTCCGGCCCACGGTCCGCCCCACCCAGCGGCGACAATTCCGCCCGATGCATTCCAACCCCCGCCCCGAAACCCCCGCGCCGCGTGCTGCGACCCCGCTGCGCGGTGCCGCGGCGCTCGCCTGCCTTGCGCTCGCCGCCCCCACGCTGCTCGCGTTCAACCTCCCGCCTTCTTCCACCTTTTTGAACCAGGCCGCGGCGCTGATCGGCTGGGGCGGCTGGCTGGCGCTGCTGGCGGCGGCGCTGCCGGTCTCGGTCTGGCCGCGCTCGGGCGGCCTGGCGGCGTTGCAGTCGGCGCTAGTGTTGCTGCTGCTCGCCGCACTCGCCTCGCCCTTGTGGGCCGGGTTGCCGTGGTCGCTGGCGCTGTCGAGCGCGGGGATGATCGCGGCGGCGCTGCTGGCGGCGCAGATGGGCGCGGCGATGCAGCGCGGCGGCCTGGCGCAGCCGGCGTTCCGGGCGTTCTGCATCGGTCTGGTGGTGGCCGGCGTGGCGAGCAGCGTGATCGGCATCGTGCAGGTGTTCGCGCCGGGCTGGGCCGACGGCGAGTGGATCGCGCGCAGCTACATCGAAGGCCGCGCCGTGGGCAACCTGCGCCAGCCCAACCACCTGAGCAGCCTGCTGCTGTGGTCGACGGTCGCGGCGTTATGGCTCGGCGAAGCGCGCGCGGTCCGGCGCTGGGGCAGTGCGCTGCTGGCGCTGCTGTTCATCTTCGTGATCGTGCTCAGCGGCTCGCGCACCGGCGCGCTGAGCGTCGTGCTGCTGGCCGGCTGGGGCCTGCTCGACAGGCGCCTGTCGCGCTTCACGCGCACGCTGCTGCTGCTGGCGCCGCTGGTCTACGCGGCGTTCTGGCTCGGGACCTCGGCCTGGGCCGATCACAGCCACCACGTATTCGGCGGCGAGACCCGCTTCACCACGAAGGGCGACATCTCCAGTTCGCGCTACGGCATCTGGGCCGACACGCTCGCGCTGATCCGCATGCACCCGTGGGCCGGCGTGGGTTTCGGCGAATTCAATTTCGCCTGGACACTGACGCCGTTCCCCGGCCGCCCGGTGGCGTTCTTCGACCACACCCACAACCTGGTGTTGCAGTTCGCGGTCGAGCTCGGCCTGCCGCTGGCCGCGCTGGTGCTGGCGCTGTTGGTATGGGCGCTGTACAGCGCGCTGCGCGACGCGCTGCGCGCGCGCGCGGATGCCGACCCGGCACAGGCGCCGCTGCGCCGCGCCGCGTTCGTGATGGTGTTGCTGATCCTCGTGCACAGCCTGCTCGAATACCCGCTGTGGTACGCGTACTTCCTGCTGCCCGCCGCGTTCGCGTTCGGCCTCGGCCTGGCGACACCGGGCGCGCTGCCGGCGGGCGAAGCCGCAGCACCCCCGGGCCGCACCCGGCCGCTGCTGATCGCCGCGATGCTGCTGATGGTCGGCGGCCTGGCGGCGGTGGCCGACTACGCCCGCGTCGTCGTCATCTTCGCGCCGGCCGAAGGCGCGCCGCCGCTGGCGCAGCGCATCGAAGACGGCCGGCACAGCGTGCTCTTCGCGCACCATGCCGACTACGCCGCAGCCACCACTGCCGAGCACCCGGCCGATGTGCTCAAGGCGTTCCAGCGCGCGCCCCACTACCTGCTCGACGCCCGCCTGCTGCAGGCCTGGGCCATCGCGCTGAACGAAGCCGGCGAGACCCAGCGCGCACGCTATATCGCGCAGCGCCTGCGCGAGTTCCGCAACCCGCAGTCCGAACCGTTCTTCGCCCCCTGCCAGGCCCCGCCGAAACGCGGCGCCGCGCTGCCGTTCCAGTGCCTGGCGCCGACGCGGCAGTTCGACTTCGAGGACTTCCGGTGAGGGCGGGGTTCGGCGGATAGACGCACCTTCGTGTGCGCTTCCAAGCTGCTGTCTGAAGTTCGCCGCCTGTGCGGCCGCTCCCACGATGGCGGGAAGGTCAGACCCCGATCGATCGCCCGTCCCACCGCACCTCAAGCCTGCCAGACCCCATACCCCGCCTCGCGCAGCGCGATGCCGAGTTCGACCTCCATCTCGCAGGCGCCGCGGTACGGCATCGGGTTGTAGACCTCGTACAGCCGCGGCAGCAGGCGCACGCCGAATTCGCGCACGAAGCGGTTCGACTGAATGCCGGCCATGTGGCGGTCGAAGCGCAGGTCGGGGTCCAGGCCGGTCATGCCGACGTAGACGAACGGCTTGCCGAGCACGTAGCCGGGGTTGGCCTGGCGAAAGCGCGCCACGTTCCAGACCGCATCGGACAACTCGACGACATAGACGCTGTAGTGGTGATGGCGGTCCCGGGGGCGAGACGGCGGGCGCGTGACCATGGGTGCCTACACTACCAGCCCATGCAGGACGACCCCATCGCCGCGTTCGTCGCGCACCTCGAACACGCGCTCGAAGACGGCACGTTCGCGCGGCTCGTGCTGGCCAAGCCGCGCGCCGCGACCGACGGGCTGCGCGTGTCGGTGCGGCGGGTGGCGCTCAAGGGTGTGGCCCATCTGTCGTTCGTGCACACCCACGCCACCCGCGACCTCACGAAGAACCTGCCGCTCGCCGAGGGTGTGCAGCAGGTGCGCGCGCTGATCGGCCGTGCGTTCGGCCACGTCCACCTGCACGCTGCCAATGCAACCTGGCAGTTGATGGTCAGCCAGAAGGGTCGCGCGACGCTGCTGCGCGGCAAGGCCGGGCCGCCGGCCGCCGCCGGCTCCGGCGCCCACACCGACACCAACACTGAAACCAGCACCGAAGCCGAGCCGCTCGACCCGGCCGCGCCGGCCACGCACGACCGCGAGAAGCACCGCTTTCTCGACCTCGACCGAGCCTTCCTCGCCGAGCTGGGCGTGACGAAGCCGGCGCACCCGGGCGCGCCGACCCAGCTCGTGCCGGCGATGGCGCGCAAGTGGAAGCAGATCAACAAGTTCATCGAGGTGCTCGACCGCGCGCTCGCGGCGACGTCGCTGAAGACCGCGCCGAAGCTCGACGTGGTCGACTTCGGCAGCGGCAAGGGCTACCTGACCTTTGCGATGCACGACTACCTGCGCCACACGCTGGGCCTGCCGGCGCAGGTGGCCGGCGTGGAGTTGCGCGCGGACATGGTCGAGCTGTGCAACGGCGCGGTGCAGCGCCTGGCGCTTTCCGGCCTGCGCTTCGAGCAGGGCGACGTGCGCAGCGCGCCCGCGCGCCCGATCGACATCATGATCGCGCTGCACGCCTGCGACACCGCCACCGACTTCGCCCTCCACACGGGGGTGCGTGCCGGCGCCACGGTCATCATGTGCTCGCCGTGCTGCCACAAGGAGCTGCGTCCGCAGCTCCTCAGCCCGCACCCGCTGCGGCCGATCCTCAAGCACGGTGTGCACCTCGGCCAGCAGGCCGAGATGCTCACCGACTCGCTGCGCGCGATGCTGCTCGAGGCCTGCGGCTACGAAACCCAGGTGTTCGAGTTCGTGTCGCTGGAGCACACGAGCAAGAACAAGATGATCCTGGCGGTGAAGCGCGCGGCGGGCGTGCCGGCCACCGACGCGTGGCAGCAGATCGACGACATCAAGGCCTACTACGGCATCCGCGATCAGTGCCTGGAGACGCTGCTGAGAGCCGACCGGGCCTGACCCGCGGCGCGTCAGGCAGTGGGCTCGCGCCGGCCGAACATGCCCCAGCCCTGCATCGTGAGCACGGTGTCGCGGTGCTGGTTCAGCACCTCCCATTTCGACAGCACCAGGCCGACGTTCGGGCGGCTCGCCATCGGCCGCGCCTCCAGCGTGGTCAGGCGCACGCTCAGCGTGTCGCCAGGGTAGACCGGTTTCGTCCAGCGCAGGCCCTCGATGCCGGGCGAGCCCAGGCTGCTCGATTCGAGCAGGTACTCGTCGCACATCATGCGCATCGCCATCGCGCAGGTGTGCCAGCCGCTGGCCGTGAGCTTGCCGAACAGCGACGCCTGCGCGGCCGCATCGTCGAGGTGAAAGGGCTGCGGGTCGAACTGGGCCGCGAACGCGAGCACGGCTTCGCGCGTGACCGCGAACGCGCCGAATTCGCGCACCTGGCCGACCGGAAAGTCTTCCCAGTACCAGCGGACGGTGCGGGGCTTCGGCGCGGGCGGGGTCGTCATGGGGTCGGCTCGGGTGGGGCTGGGCCGATCAGGATACCGAGGCCGGGCCGATCGCGCTCCACACCAGCTCGGCCGCGGCCAGGTCTTCGAGCGCGCTGCCGACCGCCTTGAACAGCGTGCGCTGCGCCGGGTTGGCGCGCCCCGGCCGGGTGCCGGCGCAGAGCTCGGCCAGCGTGCCCTGCACCTGGCTCTCGTTGAACGTGCCTTCGGCCACCGCCTGCAGCAGGTCGCCCGACTTCGCCAGCGCCTCGCCGGTGTCGATGTAGACGCGGCAGGCCGCGAAGCACGCGGCGTCGGCCTCGCGCATCTGCGGCGTGAAGCTGCCGATCAGGTCGAGGTGCGTGCCCGCGCGCAGCCACTCGGCGCGGATCAGCGGCGTGGTCGAGAGCGTGGCGCAGCTGACGATGTCGGCGCCCGCCACGGCGCCGGCCAGGTCGTCGGTGGCGTGCGCCTCGAAGCCGGCGTCGCGCAGCCGTGCGGCGAGCGCGAGCGCCGACGCCGGCCGGTGGTTCCAGACCTGCACCTCGGTGATCGGCCGCACCGCCTGCATCGCCTCGGCCAGCAGCGCGGCGACGCGGCCGGCGCCGACGACGAGCAGCCGGCGCGCGTCGGGGCGGGCCAGGAACGAGGCCGCCAGCGCCGCCGCGGCCGCGGTGCGGCGCGAGGTGATCTCGTTGCCGTCGAGCTGTGCGAGCGGCGCGCCGGTGGTGGCGTCGAGCAGCAGGTAGGTCGAGTGCAGGCCGGGTCGGCCGGCCGCGGAGTTGCCGGGGAAGATCGTCACCGTCTTGATGCCCAGGCGCGCGCCGGCGCGCCACGCGGGCATCAGCAGCAAGGTGCCGCCTTCGCTGCCGTGGGCGCCGTCGATCCGGTGCACGTGGCGCAACGGCACTTCGCAGCCGGCCACGAACATCGCGCGCAGCGCCTCGATCAGTGGCGCCATGCCGAGGTGGCGGCGGGTGGCGGCGGCGTCGACGATCTGCATGGAGCGCTCGCTCAGTCCGCGGGCCGGTTCAGCGACCAGCGCGTGCAGCGGCCCTTGTCGAACACGATCGCGACCTCGCAGCCCGACGCATCGGCCCAGGCCCAGGTTTCCGGGTCCTGCGCGACGCGCCGGCCCAGGCTCTTCGTGAGCGACACCACCTGCACCATCGGCAGCCCGGTGCGCAGCCTGGCGTGGAGCATGACCGCGCTGTCGACGTGGCCCACCGGTGCGTCGGCGGCGTTGCGCATCACCTTGACCGTGCGGTTGAACTGGATCAGCAGCCAGAACACGATCACGCTGGCCGCGAGCGCCAGCCCCGGCGCGCCGTAGCCGCGCCAGCCCGCGGCGAGTGCCGCCACCGCCAACGCCCAGCTGACGATCGGGTTCACCGCGCGTCACCCGCGGTCGAAGGCGGCGCCGGGGCTTCGAGCCGGCCGATGAATCCGGTGCGCAGCACGTCGGCCCAGTCGGGGCGCTGCTCGAGCTCGGCGCGCCGCGCCGCAGCCTCCCAGTCGTAGGCGACCGCGCGCAGCGTGACGTTCCATCCGGCCGGGCCGCGTTCGAGAACGGCGTAGCGGGCGTGCGGTGCACCGGTCTCGATCACGTGCGGATGGCCGTGGTCGTCGTCGAAGCCCTGCACGCCGACGCTGCCGGGGTTGACGATCAGGCGACCGTCGGCCAGGCGCAGCAGCCGTGGCATGTGGGTGTGGCCGCACAGGATCAGGCCGTGCGCAACGCCTTGCAGCGCCGGCCCGGCGCGCTCGGTCGCTTCGGCCTGCGTTGCCATGCGCACGCCGTTCGCACCGCGGCCGACCCCGGTGAAACCGGGCACGGTGGTTTCCAGAAAGTAGGCCAGGTCGCTCGCCGGCGTGCCGTGGCAGCAATGCACTTCGTCGCTCAGCGCCAGCGTCGGCGGCAACCCGGCGAGCCAGTCGCGGTGCCGGGGCTGCAGCTCGGCCGCGGTGTGGGCGTCCGACGCGCTCAGGCGCTCGCGCGGGTGCGTCAGCAACTGGCGCTCGTGGTTGCCGGCGATCGTCGGCAGGCCCAGCGCCATCAGCCGGTCGGCCGTCGCCGCACCCCACAGCGGGCCCGACAGGATGTCGCCGAGGTTGACGATGAGGTCGACATGCTGCGCGGCGATGTCCGCGAGCACCGCGTCGAGTGCCGGCAGGTTGCCGTGGATGTCGGAGATGGCGGCGAGCTTCATGTCGAGCTGCGGGTCGCCGGGTAGCGCGCGGAGCGGTGCCTGGCGTGGCTGGGCCTGGGGTGACTCGGTTCGGTGCTCACTGGAGTGCCTTCGGTTTGTCAGAGGCTCCTGGCGATGTCGATGGCCTGCTCGATGCGCTCGACCGCGTGGATCGTCAGGCCCTCGATGCCTTTGGCGTTGCCCTTGGGCGCGTTCGCCTTCGGCACGATCGCCACCGAGAAGCCGAGCTTGGCGGCCTCGCGCAAGCGCTCCTGGCCGCGCGGCGCCGGGCGCACTTCACCGGCCAGGCCAACCTCGCCGAACGCGATGAAGCCGCGCGGCAACGCGCGCGCGCGCAGGCTGCTCTGGATCGCCAGCATCACCGCCAGGTCGGCGGCCGGCTCGCTGATGCGCACGCCGCCGACGGCGTTGACGAACACGTCCTGGTCGTTCGAGACGATGCCGGCGTGGCGGTGCAGCACCGCGAGCATCATCGCCAGCCGGTCGCGCTCGATGCCCACGCTCAGCCGGCGCGGGCTCGGACCGCCGGAATCGACCAGCGCCTGGACTTCGACCAGCAACGGCCGTGTGCCTTCGAGCGTGACCAGCACGCACGAGCCCGCGACCGGCTCGCCATGCGTCGAAAGGAAGATCGCGCTCGGGTTGGCCACGCCCTTCAGGCCCTTCTCGGTCATCGCGAACACGCCGATCTCGTTGACCGCGCCGAAGCGGTTCTTGATCGCGCGCACGAGCCGGAAACTCGAGTGCGTGTCGCCTTCGAAATACAGCACCGTGTCGACGATGTGCTCGAGCACGCGCGGCCCGGCGAGCGCGCCGTCCTTGGTCACGTGGCCGACCAGCACGATCGTGGTGCCGGTGCTCTTGGCGGTGCGCGTGAGCTGCGCCGCGCACTCGCGCACCTGCGCCACCGAACCCGGCGCCGACGAGAGCTGGTCGCTGTACAGGGTCTGGATCGAATCGATCACGCAGACCGCGGGTTGTTCCACATCGAGCGTGGCGGCGATCTTCTCGAGCTGGATCTCGGCCAGCACGCGCACCTGCGAGCCGCCGTTCGCGCCGTTCAGGCCGAGCCGGCGCGAGCGCAGCGCGACCTGCGCGCCACTCTCCTCACCGGTGACGTACAGCGTCTTCATGCTGCGCGACAGCGCGTCGAGCGCCTGCAGCAGCAACGTCGACTTGCCGATGCCCGGGTCGCCGCCGATCAGCACCACGCCGCCGGCGACGATGCCGCCGCCGAGCACGCGGTCGAGCTCGTCGATGCCGGTGGGCTGGCGGTCCACGTCGCTGGCCTCGATCTCGCCCAGCGTGGCCACCGGCTGGCTCGCGATCAGCCCGCGCGCGCCGGCGCTGTAGCGGTGCTTCGGCGCGCCTTCGGCCACCGATTCGATCAGCGTGTTCCAGGCCTCGCAGTTCGGGCACTTGCCGAGCCACTTCGGCGAGGTGCCGCCGCATTCGGTGCAGGTGTAGATCGACTTGTCCTTGGCCATGGGCGGGATTGTCGGCGACGCCACGCCGCCCGCTGCACCGCAATCTCTCGCCCGATCGCCCGCCCGATCGCCCGTCCGATCACTCGCTGACCTTGCCGCGCCCGGCCTTCACGACCGCGCGCTGGCTCTTGCCTTCGAGGCGGCGCTGTTTCGAGCCGTAGGTCGGCTTCGTCGGCCGGCGCGGCTTGGGCGGTACCGCCACCGCCTCGACCAGCGCCTGCAGCCGCTGCAGCGCATCGGCGCGGTTCATGTCCTGGCTGCGCGTGCGCTGGGCCTTGATCACGACCACGCCTTCGGCGCTGATGCGCTGGTCGCGCCGCGCCAGCAGGCGCTCCTTGATGTCGTCGGGCAGCGACGAGGCGCGGATGTCGAAGCGCAGGTGCACCGCGCTCGACACCTTGTTGACGTTCTGCCCGCCCGCCCCCTGCGCGCGAATCGCCGTGAACTCGACCTCGTGCTCGGGGATGGTGAACTCGGCGGGCGCGGGCGTAGGCATGTTCGGCAATCAGTGCATCAGGCCGCCCCAGTGCGCGGTGCACCAGTCTGCCACCGCGCCACGCTGTGCGGCGCTGTAGTGCAGGCCGAGCTTGCTGCGCCGCCACAGCACGTCGTCGGCGCTGCGTGCCCACTCGTGGTCGTGGAGGTATTGGAGCTCGGCCTCGAACAGGCCGGGCGCGACTTCGGCGCCGAGCGGGCCGCCGGCCAGCAGCCGTTCGATGCGGGCGCCGTAGGCGCGCGCCCAGCGCAGCCGCACCGGGGCGGGCAGTTGCGGGTGGCGCAGCGCCAGCGCCTGCGCGAAGCGGGTGAAGTCGGTGTCGGGCCGTTGCGCCGGGCCGATCCAGGCGCTCAGGTCACCGCCGGGCAGGTGCGCGCCGTGCGTCCACGCGCCGCGCTGGGCGCTGGCGCGCAGCGGGGCGGCGAGCAGGTCGGCGGCTTCTTCGGCGAGCTTGCGGAAGGTGGTGATCTTGCCGCCCCAGACCGTGAGCAGCGGGGCCTGCGCGGTGTCCAGCTCCAGCGAGTAGTCGCGCGTGACGGCCGACGGGTCGCCCGATTCGTCGTCGAGCAGCGGGCGCACGCCGCAGTAGGACCAGACCACGTCGCGCGGCGCCACGGCCTGGGCGAAGTAGCGGCTGGCCTGTTCGCACAGGTAGGCCGTCTCGGCGGCATCGATGTGGGCCTCGCCGAGCGCGCCGTGGTGCTCCACGTCGGTGGTGCCGATCAGCGTGAAGTCGCGCTCGTACGGGATCGCGAAGATGATGCGCTTGTCGGGGTTCTGGAAGATGTAGGCATGGTCGTGGTCGAACAGCTTGGGCACGACGATGTGGCTGCCCTTGACGAGCCGCAACGCCTTAGCGCGCGGCACGTGCGCGTGCTCGGCCAGGAACTGCGCCGCCCAGGGCCCGGCGGCGTTGACGAGCACGCGCGCGCTCAGCTCGCGCCGCGCGCCGGCGGTGCTTTCCAGCTGGACCCGCCACGATGCCCCGCGTTGCGCGTCGACGCAGCGCCAGCGCGTCAGCACGGTGGCGCCATGCTCGGCGGCGTCGATCGCGTTCAGCACCACCAGGCGCGCGTCGTCGACCCAGCCGTCGGAGTAGACGAAGCCCTTGGTGTACGCCGGCTTCAGCGCGCGCCCGGCGGGGTGCTGGCGCAGGTCGACCGTGGTCGACCCCGGCAAGACCTCGCGCCGGGCCAGATGGTCGTACAGGAACAGCCCGGCGCGGATCATCCAGACCGGCCGCATGCCCGGGTCGTGCGGCATCACGAAGCGCAGCGGCCACATGATGTGCGGGGCGCTCCTGAGCAGCACCTCGCGCTCGGCCAGGGCCTTGCGCACGAGCGCGAACTCGTAGTGTTCGAGGTAGCGCAAGCCGCCGTGGATCAGCTTGGTGCTGCTCGACGAGGTGTGCTGCGCCAGGTCGTCCTTCTCGCACAGCACGACGCTGTGGCCGCGGCCGGCCAGGTCGCGGGCGATGCCGGCACCGTTGATGCCGCCGCCGACCACGAGCACGTCGCAAGTCTGCGGCGGCACGCGTTCGTATGCATCGGGCGAGCGGTTCGGCTCGCGCGGGTTGTCGGGCTGGTCCACGGGGGTTCCTCGAAATCGTCGCGAATGGTCGCGAATCGAACATACTGCCGGTTCGATTGAGTTCGTTTGTGTTCTTATGTGTTCCAATTTTGGCAAAACGGCGCGACGCGCGCAAGCGAACAAACCGCGATGCCCACGGCATCGGCATCGGCTACGCTGACCTCCAGCCCATTGAAGCGAACCGCCCGATGACCCCGAACCCGCGCCAGGCCCAACTGCTCGACGCCGTGCGTGCACGCGGATCGATGTCGGTCGAGGCCCTCGCCGCGCAGTTCGCGGTGACGCTGCAGACCGTGCGCCGCGACGTCAAGCTGCTGTCGGACGCCGGGCTGCTCGCGCGCTTTCACGGCGGCGTGCGCGTACCGAGCTCGACCACCGAGAACATCGAATACCTGCAGCGCCAGCGGCTCAACGAGCACGCCAAGCAGCGCATTGCGCGCACCGTGGCGGCTTTGGTTCCGGCCGGCTGCTCGCTGATCATCAACATCGGCACCACCACCGAGGCGATCGCGCGCGAGCTGCTGCACCACCAGGGGCTGCGCGTGATCACCAACAACCTGAACGTCGCGGCGATCCTGTCGGGCAACCCCGACTGCGAGGTGATCGTGGCCGGCGGCATCGTGCGCCCGCGCGACCGCGGCATCGTCGGCGAGGTCACGGTCGACTTCATCGCGCAGTTCAAGGTCGACATCGGCCTGATCGGCATCTCCGGCATCGAGGCCGATGGCACGCTGCGCGACTACGACTACCGCGAGGTGAAGGTCGCGCACGCGATCCTGCAGCACTCGCGCGAGGTCTGGGTCGCGGCCGACCACAGCAAGTTCAACCGCCCGGCGATGGTCGAGCTGGCGCGCTTCGACCAGATCGACATGCTGTTCACCGACGCGCCGCCGCCGGCGCCGTTCCCGGCGCTGCTGGCCCAGGCCGGCGTGACCTGCGTGACCTGCCCCGAGGACACCCCATGACGCACAAGACCTATTTGCTCGCGCTCGACCAGGGCACCTCGAGTTCGCGCAGCATCGTGTTCGACGCCCAGGGCCGCGTGCGTGCGATGGCGCAGCGCGAGTTCCGCCAGATCTACCCGCGCGCGGGCTGGGTCGAACACGACCCGAAGGAGCTCTGGGCGACTCAGCTCGTCACCGCGCAGGAGGCGCTCGCGAAGGCCGGCATCGGCGCCGCCGAGGTCGCGTCGATCGGCATCACCAACCAGCGCGAGACCACCGTGGTGTGGAGCCGCGCCACCGGCGAGCCGCTGTACAACGCGATCGTCTGGCAGGACCGGCGCGCCGAGCCGACCTGCGCCGCGCTGCGCGAGCGCGGCCTGGAGGCCACGTTTCGCGCCAAGACCGGGCTGATCCTGGACGCCTACTTTTCCGGCACCAAGCTCAAGTGGATCCTCGACCACGTGCCCGGCGCGCGCGCTGCCGCGCAGCGCGGCGAGCTCGCGTTCGGCACCGTCGACACCTGGCTGATGTGGATGCTGACCGGCGGCGCCGATGACGCCACGCGCCGCCATGCGGTCCACGCCACCGATGTGAGCAACGCCTCGCGCACCCTGCTGCTCGACGTGCACCGCAACGCGTGGGACGACGAACTGCTCGGCCTGCTCGACATCCCGCGCGAGGTGCTGCCGGCGGTGCATCCGTCGAGCCATGCGTACGGCAGCACGCACGCCGCGCTGCTCGGCGCCAGCGTGCCGATCGGCGGCGTGGCCGGCGACCAGCAGAGCGCGCTGTTCGGGCAGGCCTGCTTCAAGGCCGGCATGGCGAAGAACACCTACGGCACCGGCTGCTTCATGCTGATGCACACCGGCGCGCAGTTTCAAACCTCGACCAACGGCCTGATCACGACCAGCGCCGCGCAACCCACGGCCACCCCCGAATTCGCGCTCGAAGGCAGCGTCTTCATCGGCGGCGCGGTGGTGCAATGGCTGCGCGACGGGCTGCGCGCCATTCCGGCCAGCGGCGAGGTGCAAGGCCTCGCCGAGAGCGTGCCCGACAGCGGCGGCGTGATCTTCGTGCCGGCCTTCACCGGCCTGGGCGCGCCGTACTGGAACGCGCAGGCGCGCGGCGCGATCGTCGGCCTGACGCGCGGCACCACGGTCGCGCACATCGCCCGCGCCGCGCTCGAAAGCATCGCCTTCCAGAGCGCGGCGCTGCTCGCGGCGATGGGCCGCGACGCGGCCGCGGCGAGCGGGGGTGGTGGCGCTGGGGGTGGCGGCGCTGGCGCCGCGTCGTACGGCGGCGGTGTGGCCGAGCTGCGCGTCGATGGCGGCGCCTGCGTCAACGACCTGCTGATGCAGTTCCAGGCCGAACTGCTCGGCATTCCGGTGGTGCGCCCGCAAGTGATCGAGACCACCGCGCTCGGCGCCGCGTACCTGGCGGGGCTGTCGTGCGGGCTGTACCGCGGCCTGGACGAGCTCGCCGCGCAGTGGCGCGTCGAGCGCACCTTTCACCCGACCCTGTCACGCGAGCGCGCGGCCGACCTGATGGCGAACTGGGAACGCGCGGTGCGCCAGACGGTCGCGGTGTGAGGCGCGCGGGGGCCGCTGCGCCGCGCACCGGTGACAGGGCTGACGCCGAGCCCGGGCTGAACTCGCGTCGTTGCAGGATCTTCGCGCGTTGGTGAGCGCGGTTGGGGGGTGCGTGTTTCGGGGGCTACCTTTGCCGCCAAGGCGCAAAGGCGCCAAGAAGATCAAAGCCTTCTTCTTTACTTCCCTGTCTTCCTTGGCGTCTTTGCGCCTTGGCGGCGGACGTTCTTCTCGAATTCCGCGCCGGCAGCTCAAGCCGTGCTGCGCTGCTCAAGGCTGGTATCGGGCCGGGTGCCGGCCCAGCTGCGTTCCATGGCCTCGAACTCGGTGTGTTCGATTTCGGTCACGTCGGCATCGTGGATCGTGTCGGGCGCACGCGACTCGCGCCGCTCGGCCTGGCGCCGGGTCTCGGCGGGCCGGGTCTTGACCATCACCGCCATTCGCGATCGCAACTCGGCCAGGCCGGCAGGCGACCAGTCCCAGACCAGGCGTTCGAGCTCGGTCAGCGCCCGGGCGATGACGCGCACCGGCAGCGTCTCGAGCGCTTCGAGACCGCCGCGCCCCAGCGTGCGCTCGACCAGTGCGAGGTGGCGCAGCAGGTCTCGCGAAGCCGGGTGCTGCCCGAGCAGGTTCTGCAGGTCGACTTTCATCACTCGCACGCGCTGGCGTCGTTCGTCGCGGGCCTGCGCGCGCAGGGTGCTCGACGGAACGCCCAGCGTGAGGTTGCCGCGTTGCACCGAAATTGGCCGCTCGAGGAAGCGCCGCACCGTTTGGATCGAGCTGCCGAGTTGGGTCTTGATGTCGTCAAGCATGGTCGTGGTGTCCGAGGAGCTGAATCTATTCTTTCATCGGCCGGTGTGCCTGCCTACCTCGAGTCGCGGGAGTGAATTTGTCGCACAGACTGCCTGCGAGAATGCGCCGCACGGCTGCACAGGCCCCGATTTCAACGCGAGCGCACA
Organism: Burkholderiales bacterium; assembly: GCA_028868895.1. Taxonomy (GTDB): domain Bacteria; phylum Pseudomonadota; class Gammaproteobacteria; order Burkholderiales; family Burkholderiaceae_C; genus LMDS01. The sequence goes on along the minus strand of JAGWTP010000059.1, from coordinate 7,325 downwards.
TGTCCCAACTCCAACTTCATTACCACCCCGGCAACGCCAGCCTGGCACCGCACATCCTTCTCGAAGAGATCGGCGCGCCGTTCGAGCTCTTGTTCGTCGACCGCGCGCAGGGCGCGCACAAGTCGGCCGCCTACCTGACGCTCAATCCGAACGGCTTGATTCCGGTGCTGACTGACGGCGCGCTGGTGCTGTACGAGGCCGCCGCGATCTGCCTGCATCTGGCCGACACGCACCCGCAGGCCGCGCTCGCGCCGGCGCTCGCCACACCGCAGCGCGCGCAGTTCTACAAATGGCTCGCGTGGCTGACCAATACCCTGCAGGCCACGCTGATCGTCTACTTCTACCCCGAGCGCTGGGCCGACACGCCCGACGCGGTGGCGCAGGTGAAGGCACATGCCGAAGCGAAGATCGACGCGCTGCTGGATCGGCTCGACGCCGAACTCGCACGCCACGGCGGCCCCTGGCTGCTCGGCGATGCGTTCAGCGCCGTCGATGCCTACGCGTTGATGCTGTGCCGCTGGACCCGCGGCCTCGCGCGCCCGGCGCGCGCGCTGCCGCACCTGGGCCCGTACCTGCAGCGTGCGCTGGCGCGGCCGGCGGTGGCGCGCGTGTTCGAACGCGAAGGGCTGGCGCCGCCGCTGGTGTGAGGGTCAGAGGCTGCCGCTCGTGCGCAGCTTCTCCAGCCGCAGCGCCAGGTGCTGCTGCAACTCGCTCAGGCATGTGCGCATCGCATCGGCTGTCGGCGCCGCGGGGTCGGCGTCGAGCATCTGGCGCAACGCAGCGATCTGGCGCATGGTTTCGACCTCGGGCGGCACGAAGCCGGCGTCTTTCAGGGCCTTGAAGGCCATGCGCAACTCATCGGGCGTCTGCGCGTAGCCGTCGACGAGATCGAGCGGCTTGCCCCAGCTCGCGGCCGATTGCAACTCGCCGTTGCGCAGGCTCTCGCGCAGGCTTTGCGCGATCTGTTCGTCGATGGTCGGCATGCTGATCCTTTCTTCGATCCTGGCGCGAATCAACGCATCGACTCCGGTATGGGTCGACCAACTTACGGCTGCAGGGACGCTGCGCCGTTGCAGATGCGAGCGTCAATTCGCCGCAGGCCGCGGCGGTGTCGGCCACGGCCGCTGTGGCGCTCGCAGGCGCTCCCAGGCGCGCGCGACCTGCAGCACGCCGAGGTCGTCGAAGCGCCGGCCGACGATCTGCAGGCCGATCGGCAGGCCGCTCGCGGTGGTGCCGCAATCGATGCTCGCGGCCGGCTGCTCGCTCATGTTGAACGGCAGCGTGAAGGCGATGTGCTCGAACGGCGTGGCCGGGTCGTTGGTCGGGCCGGGGAGTTCGGCGGCGAACGCCGGGATCGGTGCGGTGGGCGAGAACACCATGTCGAACGGCAGGCAGGCGCCGACGGTGGCGTCGCGCATCGCGCCCATCATGCTGTAACCGCGGAACACCCGTTCGCCCGACAGCGCGGCGCCGCCGCGCGCCCATGCGGTGATGTAGGGCAGCACCTTGGCGCGGCGGGCCTCGGGCAGCGCGCCGATGTCGAGCCAGGCGCGGGTGCGCCAGAAGTCGTCGATGCCCTCGACCATCGCCCGGGTCGTGAACGGCGCGATCGGCGTGACGATGGCACCGGCGGCCTCGAACGCGCGCGCCGCCGCTTCGACCGCGGCGCGCACCTCGGGCTCGACCGCCAGGCCCCAGCCGGCGTCGAGCAGCAGCCCGATGCGCAGGCCCTTGATGTCGCGATCGAGCCGCTGCCATTCGATCGGCTGGTACGGCAGGCTCATCGTGTCGCGCGCATCGGGCCGGCTCAGCGTGGCCATCAGCAGCGCGGCGTCTTCGACGGTGCGCGTCATCGGCCCGGCGACGCGGCCGGCGTAAGGCGGGTGGATCGGGATGCGGCCCTGGCTCGGTTTGAGCGCGAACACGCCGCACCAGCCGGCCGGCAGCCGCACCGAGCCGCCGATGTCGGTGCCCACGTGCAGCGGGCCGTAGCCGGCCGCCACGCCGGCGGCCGCACCGGCGCTGCTGCCGCCCGGGTTGCGGCGCAGATCCCACGGGTTGCGGGTGAGCGCGTGGAAGCTCGACAGCCCCGACGACAGCATGCCGTAGTCGGGCATCGTGGTCTTGCCCAGGATCACCGCGCCGGCCTCGCGCAGGCGCGCCGCCGGCGGCGCATCGACCGGCGCCGGCACCAACTCGGTGGCGGCGGTGCCCAGCGGCACCGGCACGCCCTGCGTGGCGATGTTCTCCTTGATCATCACCGGCACACCGTCGAGCGCGCCCTGCGGCGTGCCTGCGAGCCAGCGGGCCTGCGAGGCTTCGGCCTGCGCCAGCGCCTGGCGCGCGTCGAGCGCGTAGGTGGCGTGCAGGTGCGGCTCCCACGCGGCGATGTGCGCGAGCACCGCGCGCGCCACCTCGAGCGGCGAAAGCGCCCGGCTGCGGTAGGCCGAGAGCAGCTCGGTGGCGCTCAGATCGTGCAGGGCGGTCATCGCAGGCGCCCTTCCACCCGGCGCACTGGAAGGTTCCCGTTGAGGGGCGGCGTCACTGCCACGACAGCGCCGCCAGGTCGTTGGCGAAGATCGGCGAGCTGCTCCACATGCCCTTGAGCTGCTTCTTGCCGACCGCGAACTGCGGCAGCTGGTACATGAAGACGTTGACCGAGTCGGTCGCGAGCTGGCGCTGGATGTCGCCGAGCAGCTTGAGCCGGGTCTTGGCGTCGGTGGCGCTGTTGTATTTGTCGAGCAACGCGTCGTAGGTCTTCGAGTCGTAGCCGAAGTAGTAGCCCGGCTGCGCGTAGATCGCGAAGTCGAGCGGCTCGACGTGGCTGATCAGGGTCAGGTCGAAGTTGCCCTTGAACGCACCGCTGAGCCACTGCGCCCACTCGACGTTCTCGATCTTCGCGATCACGCCGACCTTGGCCAGCTCGGCGGCGACGATCTCGCCGCCCTTGCGCGCGTATTCCGGCGGCGGCAGCGTCAGCGTCACGTTCAGCGGCAGCGCCACGCCGGCTTCCTTCAGCAGCGCGCGCGCCTTGTCGGGGTTGTACGGGTTCACGCCGGTCAGGTCGATGTAGCCCGCGTCGCTGGGCACCATGTGGCTGCCGATCGGCGCGCCGTGGCCTTCCTGCGAGCCGTCGATGACGGCCTTGCGGTCGATCGCCGCGGCCAGCGCGCGGCGCACGCGCACGTCGTCGAACGGCTTTCGCTTGTTGTTGATCGCGACGATGGTCTTGCCCTCGGTGCCGCCCGGCGTGACCGTGAAGCGCGGGTCGGCCTCGAACTGCTTGAGGCTCTGGATCGAGCCGAAGCGCGGCATGCCGTCGATGTCGCCGGCCAGCAGCGCGGCCACCTGCGCGGCCGGGTCGTTGATGAAGCGGAACGTCACCTTCTTCATCTTGACCGCCGCGGCATCGCGGAATACCGGGTTCTTCACCAGCGTGACCGACGAGCCGCGGGCCCAGTTCTCGAGCACGTACGGGCCGGTGCCCACCGGGTGCGTCGCGGTCGTGGCGGCGCTCTTCGGGTCGAGGATCACCGCGGTGTTCTCGCCCATGCGAAACAGGAAGTTGCCGTCGGGGTGGTTCAGCACCACGATCACGGTGTGCGGGTCGGGCGTGTCGATGCGGCTGATGTTGTCGAACACCGCCTTCTTGGCCTTGTTGGTCGAGCCCGGCGCCTTGGCGCGCTCGAAGCTGAACTTGACGTCGCTGGCGTCGAACGCCTCGCCGTCGGTGTACTTCACGCCCTTGCGCAGCTTGAAGGTGTAGCTCTTGCCGTCGGGGTCGATGCTCCAGCTCTCGGCCAGCAGCGGCGTGACGCTGCCGTTCATGTTGATCTTGGTCAGGCCCTCGAGGATGTTGTAGTGCACGATCTCGCCGATCGCCGCGGCCGGCGCGGTCGTCGGGTCCAGGCCCGGCGGTTCGAGCACCATGCCCAGCACCACGCTGTCCTTGCGGGCCTGGGCCTGCGCGGCGGCCGGCAGAGCGCACAGCGCGGCCAGGGCCAGCGCCGCGAACGCCTTGATCAGGGCACTGCGGGTCGTCATCGTCTTCGTCGTCATCAAGGCTCTCCTTGGGCTGGGTTCGGCACCGATTCGGCAAGGTGGCAGGCCGCGAACTGCCCGCTCGCGAGCGGGCGCAACGCCGGTCGTTCGATCTCGCAACGCGGCTGCCGGTACGGGCAGCGCGGCGCGTAGGCGCAAGCGTGCGCCGAGTCCGCGGTCGGCAAAGTCGCAATCGGCTCGTCGGCTGCCACTCTAGCGGAACCGGGGTTCGATTCGGCGCCGGAAAACCAGGGCTCACCGGCCGGGCCGGGCGCCCCGCGGTCGACCTCGGCCTGCGGCAGCGCGCGCATCAGTGCGCGGGTGTACGGGTGGGCGGCGGCGCGGAACAACTGCTGCGGCGTGCCCTGCTCGACGATGCGGCCGGCGTACATCACCGCGACCTCGTCGCACACGTGGTCGACCACCGCGAGGTCGTGGCTGATGAACAGGTAGGTCAGCCCGAACTGCTGCTGCAGGTCGGCCAGCAGGTTGAGCACCTGGGCCTGCACCGAGACATCGAGCGCGCTCACCGGCTCGTCGGCGACGATCAGCTTCGGCCGCGTGATGAGCGCGCGCGCGATCGCGATGCGCTGGCGCTGCCCGCCGGAAAACTCGTGCGGGTACTTGTCGGCATCGGTCGCGCGCAGGCCCACCGCGTCGAGCGACGCGGCGACGCGCGCGCGCGCGTCGCGCGCCGGCACGTTCACGAGCGGCTCGGCGACGATGCGGCCGATGCGCTGGCGCGGGTCGAGCGAACCGTAGGGGTCCTGGAACACCATCTGGAAGTCGCACCGCGCCGCGCGCAACGCGGCCGGGGCGAGCGCGTTCAGGTCGCGGCCGAGCAGTTGCACGCGACCCGCGGTCGGCGCTTCGAGCGCCATCACCAGGCGCGCCAGCGTCGACTTGCCCGAGCCCGACTCGCCGACGATGCCGAAACTGCGCCCGGCGTGCACGGTCAGGCTCACGCCGCGCAGCGCCTGGACCACCGGCGCGGGCGCGAACAGCCGTTCGCGCGGCAGCCGGTAGTGGCGCACGACATCGATCACCTCCAGCAGCGGCGCGGTCATCCGATCGCTCCCAGCTCGCCGACGCGGATGCAGCGCGCCACGTGCCCCGCGGCGACCCCCACCGGCGCGGGCGGCGCGGCGCGGCAGGCGTCGATCGCCCAGGCGCAGCGGTCGGCGAACGGGCAGCCGGGCGGCAGGTCGGCGAGTTCGGGCACGCGCCCGGGAATCGTCGCCAGGCGCGGCTTGCGGCCGTCCACGCGCGGCGTGCCCAGGCGCGGCCGCGCCGCGTACAGGCCGCGCGTGTAGGGGTGTGCGCGCTGCGCGAACACCTGCGCGGTCGGCCCCGACTCGACCACGGTGCCGCCGTACATCACCAGCAGCGTGGCCACCATGCGCGCCATCACGGCCAGGTCGTGGCTGATCATCAGCAGCGCCATGCCGCGGTCGGCCACCAGCTCGTGCAGCAGCTCGAGCAACTCGCGCTGGATCGTCACGTCGAGCGCGGTGGTCGGCTCGTCGGCGATCAGCAGGTCGGGGCCGCAGGCCAGCGCCATCGCGATCGTGACGCGCTGGCGCTGGCCGCCCGAGAGCTGGTGCGGGTAGGCGTCCAGGCGCTGCGCGGCCTGCGGCAGGCGCACCCGATCCAGCAGCCGCAGCGCCTCGGCGCGCGCCGCCGAGCGCGCCATGCCGCGGTGCAGGCGCAGCGGCTCGGCGATCTGGTGGCCGATGGTGTGCAGCGGGTTCAGCGACGTCATCGGCTCCTGGAACACCATGCCGATGCGGTCGCCGCGCAGCGCGCACAGCGCGGCGTCGCTCGCGCCGACGAGCTCCTGGCCGTTCAGGCGGATGCTGCCGCTGACCCGTGCGCCTTCGGGCAACAGGCCCATCAGCGCCAACGCCGTCAGCGACTTGCCGCAGCCGCTCTCGCCGATCAGCCCGAGCGTGGCACCGCGCGCGAGCGAAAAGCCCACGCCGCGCAGCGCCTGCGCCGGTCCGCGCGGCGTGTTCAACACGACGCGCAGGTCCGTCACCTCGAGCAAGGGCGGCGCGTTGATCGGCAACGCCACGGCGGCGGCGCTCATCGCGAGCGCGCCAGCCGCGGGTCGAGCAGGTCGCGCAACCCGTCGCCCATCAGGTTCAGGCCCAGCACCGCGAGCGCGATCGCCACGCCGGGGTAGATCGCCAGCTGCGGCGCCTGGAACATCATCTGCTGGGCCTCGTTGAGCATGCGCCCCCACGATGGCTGCGGCGGCTGCGTGCCCAGGCCCAGGTAGCTCAGCGCGGCCTCGGCCAGGATCGCGACGGCGAACTGGACCGTGGCCTGCACGATCAGGATCGCCGCGATGTTCGGCAGCACGTGTCGGCCGGTGATGCTCCATGCACCCTTGCCGCAGGCGCGCGCGGCGAGCACGAATTCGCGCGCCCACACGCCGGCCGCGGCGGCGCGCGTGATGCGCGCGAACACCGGCACGTTGAAGATGCCGATCGCGACGATCGAGGTCGCCAGCCCCGGCCCATAGACCGCGCTCAGCAAGATCGCGGTGAGCAGCGCCGGGAACGCGAACGCGAAGTCCGAGAAGCGCATCACCGCCTCTTCGACCCAGCCGCGCTGTGCCGCGGCCCACAGGCCGAGCGACACGCCGAAGGCGATGCCGATGCCCACCGCGACCACGCCCACCGCCACCGCGTAGCGCGCGCCGACGATGAGCTGCGAGACGATGTCGCGCCCCAGGCTGTCGGTGCCAAGCCAGTGCGCGGCCGAGGGCATGGCCAGCTTGTTCGGGATGTCGAGGTCGGCCGCGGGGTAGGGCGTCCAGAAGAACGACAGCACGGCGGTGGCGAGCAGCAGCGCCACCAGCACGGCGCCGATCGCGAAGCTCTTGTGGCGCGCCGCGCGGGCCGCAAAGCTCATGCCGATATCGCTTTCAAGATCGCGCCTTCAAGCGTGCACCTTCAAGCGCGGGTCGATCACCGCGTAGAGCACGTCGACGACGAAGTTGATCACGATCACCGCGGCGGCCAACAGCATCACCACGTTCTGCACCACGATCAGGTCGCGGTTCGCGATCGCCTGGAACACCAGCCGCCCCAGCCCCGGCAGCGAGAACACGTTCTCGATCACCACCGTGCCGGTCAGCAGGTTCGCGAACTGCAGGCCCATCACCGTGAGCACCGGCACGAACGCGTTGCGCAGCACATGGCGCCACAGCACCTGGCGCCGGCTCAGGCCCTTGGCGCGCGCGGTGCGCACGAAGTCCTCGCGCAGCACGTCGAGCA
>JAGWTP010000058.1 GCA_028868895.1 Burkholderiales bacterium | reverse complement strand
GTCCTGCGCCGGGATCTCCAGCGCCAACGCGAGCGCGAGAATTCCTCCAATCGACGTGCCGGTAATGAGGTCGAAGCGTGAACCGATCGGGGCACCGATGTCGCTCTCAACGTCGGCGATCACCTTGGCCGTGTACAAGCCACGGAATCCTCCGCCTGACAAGGCGAGGATCTGGAATGGCTTCGACACGGCAGTGGGCATGCGTTGCAGGTGTAGTTCTGACTGGCTGGCGGCTTAGCACTCTGCAGTCAAGAGTGCCAAGCATCACTATATCTGGGTAGAAACTCTGGTCAACACACTACGGGTAGTGCAGTATAAGTCAACAGGCTGTATGAATATCCAGTTTTTCTGAAGAGCGGGCGCCCGATATGCCGAGGAGAGTTCCAAGCGGCGCCGACGGCGGAACACTCTTCGAGGCAGACGCGGCGAGATCAGCCTCAGCCAGTCGTCGGCCGGCACCTAGGCCTTGGGCCGCTCGGCCAGCATGTGGCAACGCTCTCTTGCCGAGCGCGAGCACCGGACGCCCTGGCCATCGCGCTGTTGTAGTTGGTTCGGGCGCGCGAATACCTTCTCGGCTGCGGCGCGGGAGGGGTGCGCCCCACAACGCCAGCACTCCTCAGACTGGCCGCTGGCTAACCGTTCTCGCGCACAGACGTGCTAGTTCGGCACGGCAAGACTGGGCACGTCGTTGAGCAACAAAAAACCCGCCTCTGGGGCGGGTTCTCGTTGGCGGCGGAGCCGAGTCAGTCCGCGATGACCTGCGGATAGTCGCGTCGAGAGCTGCCAGGCGTCCGCGCTGCAGCCTCCAGGCGCGCTTTCGTCTTCGCATCGACGCGCGGAACGCCATTCAGCGAGATCGTGAAGACACGCCCCGCCTTCGCCGGCGTCGCCGACTTGGGGGTCTCGGTGGGCTTCTTCAGAAGAATGGTGGACTTAGCCATGGGGACCCTCGACGGACACCTTGCTGAGGGCATAGGGTAGCAGTTTTCGCCAAGATCGGCTGTCGGCCGCCAGGTCGAATGTCATGCGCCTCTGGGAGCCGTTCTGCTCCCACCAGGCCGCATCCACATCCAGGACATCTTGCACGGTCTGGCACCCGACCGGCCCGGGAGGGGCATCGAGCTCGCCCGGCAGCAGGTCGGCATCGAACCCCAGTTTGGGCCAGACCCTGTAGCCGATGTGGCGTGGGTGGAACCCTCTGCCCCCGGCGGCGACCAGGGATACATGCGCAAGCCCCAGCCGATGCGCGGTGATCGCCGACAGCGCGAACGCGAAGGTGCCCAGGCTTGGCGGCGTGTTCCGCTCGTTCAGGAAGAAGTGATCGATGTGCAACGACTCGATGTACAGATCGGTCGTGCCGACCTCTTCCACGACGAGGCCCGCGCGGTTCTTGTGCTGGCTCTGAATCAGCCGGTTGTTGATGACCGTGAAGTACATGCCGGGCGGGGCGTCGTCGTGGCTGGGCCTCTTCTCGGCCTGCTGGTGGACGCGACTGCCGTCGAAGACAGAGAAGAGGTGTGCCAACTCCAGCGTCGAGATCATGCCGAAGGGCAGCTCGAACCGATCCGCCGCCGACAGCTCGGCGCCGTCGAATCGGATGCCGGTACCGGTCAGGTAGGTCTGCACAACCGCATGGCCCAGCAGCCGCTGGTGCAGCTCGGCAAGATGCTGTTCGTAGTAGCGGGTCGTCACACGTGTCTCAGCTCGGGCTGTGGTCGGAGATCAAGCACCGGCCGGCGCACTTTGGCACACCTCGCGCACCAGGATCTCGATCGCCTGGCGCTTCTCCGGCATGTAGTCGTGCCCGTCGTAGTGCCGTGCCTGAACACCGGTCAGGCCGTGCGACTGCAGATGACCCCTGACCTCGCGGCTGACGCCGTTTGCCGCAAGCAGCGTCTCCACCCCGGATCGAATTCGCTTCAGCTGAAAGCCCTCGATCGTGTCACCGACCACGTCGTGAGCCCAGCCCGCGAGCGTCCGCACGCTGATGGCCTTCTTGCCGGCTGTCGTCGAGATCGCGAACTCACCCTCGCGTTTCAGGAGGGCGAGGTCGGCCCGGGCCAGCTTCACGAGCGGAATCTGGTGCGCACGCGGTCCTTGGCCTGGGCGCCCCTTGCCGTCGAAGATCGTCAGAGCGTCATCGCTCACATCAGCCCACTTCAGCCGCACGAACTGTTCGATGCGCTGGCCGCCGGTCAGGAGATGCAGCCGCAAGGCTGCCGCTTCGGGACCGGGCCTGTCAGCGATCAGCTTCCAATAGGCTCGCAGCTCGACCTTCGAGAACGGACGCTTGTCGGCCCGATCGAACTGCGGCGAGCGACGGGTCTGCGCAGCCGGGTTGAAGACCACTTCGAAGGACTTGAAGATCACCGGGATGGACGCGGTGGTCCGCACGTCGAGCGCGCACTGGTAGGCCGCACGCAGGTAGGACCGCAGCTTGTTCGCCGTGCGCCCCTTGCCGGCCTCAATCAGCCTGCGCAGCATGTCGAGCACTTGGTCGGGCGTGAGGTCGACCGCGGGCACCTCCGCAATGGTCGGCCAGGCCTCGGTGATGTGGCGCTTGAAGATCTGGTCGGCGTCGACGTGGCTGCGACGGCCCTGCGTCTTCAAGTGCTGCACATACGCATCGAGGAGCTTCTGCAGCGTGCGCTCCGACTTCGCGGCCTCGGCCGCCTTCTGCGCGACGAAGGACTTGCGCTTCTCTGCCTTGGCCTCGCGAAGGCCGCCCGTGTCGGCCCGCGCCGAATGAATGTCGGCGAGCTCGCGGCACTTCTCGAGCGCGGCGGCAAGGCCATAGCCACGCGGTGTCGGCTGCAACTTCTTCGGCGGTGCCGACGGGTCGTAGACCCCGATCGGTTCGCGGCTCGTCTTGCCGCCGAGCGAGTAGCGCCAGTAAAGCTGAACCGCGCCGTTGGCGAGCTTGCGCGCCTGCAGCGCACCGCCTCGATCGAGGCGGCTGTGCAGGGTCACGAAGGCGCCGCCGTCCAGTGATTTGATGGCGGCAGAAGCTGCTGAAACTTGATCTCTTGCCATAGTCCGTAGCTGATCTGGTGCCAGTCTGGTGCCAGTTTTGGCGGGAATGGTCCGAGACGGCCTGAAACGACTATGGACGTAAGCTATTGATCTGTAAAGTTATTCCGAAGGCGACTTGTATCAGGAGATCCCAGAAAATCCCATCCCCAGGGACTGTTAATCCGTAGGTCCCTGGTTCGAGCCCAGGTCGGGGAGCCATAGAAATCAAGGGGTTAGCGACGCAAGTCGCTAACCCCTTCGTCTTTCCAGACCCTCCGTGTCCGACTCGTGTCCGAAATTTCGGCGGGTCGCGGTCTGTGTCCTGGCAGCAACGCGGTTCGGTTCCCGAGATGTCTCGCAAGGTGTCGCGGCGAACGTGCACTGCGGTGCGCAACCTGAGCGACCGGCCAAGACTGATTGCGGTCTGTCGTGAGTCGCCCGCGAATGACGGCAGCCGCCGATACCTGACCTTGACCGATCTCACGGACGGATGTCGGGTTCACCGTCGAACCTGACCTTCGCTGGCGGCAGCGTTTGCGGCAGGGCCAGCCACTCGTCGGCGATGTCCGGCCAACGACTGCTCCCGCTGGTGGCGAACTGGTCCGTCGACCCTGAGCAGCCAATCGAAGCGAAGATTCAGTCGCCAGAAAACGGTCGTCAGCCTCGAAGGAGCCAAACACTAAGGGCCGACCAACTGTTTCGGAGCCCCTAACCCAATACTGTTCGTTTAGAGGATTTCGATGCACAATCGCCCTCGTCGCAACTCGACAGCAGGTGGCTGGCATGGCGCGGACGAAGGCGGCGCTGGGCTCGGGAGCCCGGCTGAGCGATTTCCTGTCGGCGAGCCTGCTCGCTCGGGTGGTTCCGCCCGAGACAGTGCACGCGGTGCTGGACGAACATGGTTGCAATACGCGGCGAGTGCGCAGCTTTCCAGCGGTGGCCGGGGTCTACTACTGCATGGCCCTGAGCCTGTACCCGGAAGCCGCCTACGAGGAGGTGTTCGCCGTGGTGGCGCAAGGATTGGCTTGGGCCAGTGGTGCGGCCGAACCCACCCTGGTGAGGAAGTCTTCGATCAGTGCGCTGCGCAGCCGCATCGGCGCGGCACCGCTGAGCGAACTCGTGCGCCGGTGCTGTATTCCACTTGCGCAGCAGCGCACCCATCCGCAGGCGTTCTACGCCGGGCGCAGGCTGGTGGCCATTGACGGGAGCTGCTTCGAGTTGCCCGACGAGGCCGACAACGCGGCCACCTTCGGCTACCCCGGCAGCCGAACCAGTCTGGCCGGCCACGCAGGCTACCCGCAGGCCAGGTGCGCCATCCTGGTGGAGTGCGCCACCCATGCCATCCTGGGCGCCAACCTCGGGCCGTACCGCAGCGGCGAGTGGGAACTGTGCGCACCGCTGCTGGCGCGCCTGGCGCCGGGCATGCTGTGCATGGCCGACCGGGGCTTCAACGGCTTCGAGCACTGGCGCCAGGCGCAGGCCACGGGCGCGGACTTGCTGTGGCGCTGCTCGGACACCCGGCAACTGCCGGTGCAGACCCTGCTCGAAGACGGTTCGTACCTCAGCGTCATCAGTCCCGCCGGCGTCAGTCGAGCCCAGGCGCGCGAGCAAGCCGTTGCCGTGCGCGTGATCGAGTACGCGATGCCGGGTGATGGCGAGGCCCAGCCACGCTACCGTTTGCTCACCACGCTGCTGGACGCCAGCGTGGCGCCGGCGATGGAGTTGGCCGCGCTGTACCACCAGCGCTGGGAGATCGAGGCCGTCTTCGATGAACTCAAGACCCACCTGCGTCAGAGCCGGCGTGTGTTGCGCAGCAAGACGCCGGAGTTGGTGCGCCAGGAGTTCTACGGCTGGATCCTGGCGCACTACGCGGTACGCTGGCTGTTGCACCAAGGCGCCATCGGACACCGACTGCCTCACGCGGAGTTGTCCTTCAAGGGACATGTCGAACTGCTGCGACGCACCCAGCCCCGCTCCGGGGCCTTTCCCCCCAGAGCAGCCCCGGCGCAGGCATCGCTGGTTTCGTGAACTCCTGCTCGCCAGTGCCCGCCTGCGCGCCACGCGAACGCTCGGCAAGCGCTCGCCGCGCATGGTCAAGCGACGAAACTCACCGTACGCACCCCATGATCGCAGCGCACCGACGCGGGTCCCGTTCGACTTCACCCCGATTGCCCTTGAGCCAAGATCGTCTGCCCCACGGACCAGGGTCAAACGACCGACGTCGTGGTCACCTTCAAATCCCTCGGGTGGATTCATCTAAGCGAACAGTATTGGCCCCTAACCCCCACTGCCAAGGTCTGATCTCAACGCTTTCGTAGACACCTGCGACTTGGTAGGGGTCGTCAGCGACAAAGCGGCGAACTGCCTCGATGTCGTCGGCCTCGATCACGAGCAGGCTTCCATTCATTGCGCTGTCGGACTCGTTCAGCGTGGGCCCGCCCGCCACGACGACGATGGGGTGCGGACCAGGCGAACGCAAGCGCGCGCGATGTGCGTCGCGCACCGCAAGGCGAGCGGACTGCGTGCCATCGTGATCGGTCGCCCAGACGACGAAATACATCGCGATGCTCCGTTAGCCAGCGGCCGCGGCCGGCGCGAGCCTGAAGGTCTGGTCCATCGTGTAGAACGGCACGTCCAGGTTCGTTCCATCGGGTGCCGGACCCGGATCGTGGCGGACATAGTCGCTGATCAGCGACGAGCGCACCCCGAACACCGCGTCCGAGTCGAGGTAAGGGTCGCCGCTGCGAAAGATGTGCGTCACCAGCGTCTGGAATCCTGGCGCACGGATGCGGAAGTGAAGGTGCGCTGGCCGCCAAGGGTGCCGACCGCTGGCCAGCAGCATGCGGCCGACCGGTCCGTCGGTGGGCACCGGATAAGCGGTCGGCGCCACGGTGCGAAAGCGCACGGTACCAGCGGCGCCGGTGTGCAGAACGCCGCGTGCGCGGCGCGTGTCTCCAAGTTCGGGCCGCTGCACGTCGTAAAGGCCGTCGTCGTCGGCCTGCCAGACGTCGACCTCAGCGCCCGCGATCGGCTGACCGGCCAGATCATGGATGTGTACCTTGACAAAAAACGGTTCTCCCGGTGCGCCGGTGGCGAGGTCGGCGTCCTGCGCCATGGTCGGCGCATCCTCGACGTGAAACGGCCCGAACACCGTCGCCTCGGTGGCGCCGGCCGGCTTGGCGTGGTTCATCGCCACGACGAGCATCGACAGCCCGAGTGTGTCGGACAGCAGGATGAACTCCTGCCGCTTTGCATCGCATTTCTGCCCGGTGGCCGTCAGGAACTGGATTCCTTGCATCCACTCGTCCTCGGTCAGGCTCACTTCTCGCGCGAAGTCGTGCAGGTGAGTCACCAGCGACGTGAGGATCTGCTTCAGCCGCGGGTCTTCGGTATGAGCCAGCCGTGCAATGACGGCGGGCGTGATCGTGCTGGCATCGATGTTGCGCATGGCGTGCCTTTGTGTGGTGGTGCGGAGGGCTCTTTTCAAAGCCGAAGTGTGCGTTGCGTGGGGAACAGACTCAGGCCGTAGCGCCGCTGCGCCCAGCCCCAGAGTCCCTGCTTGAAGTAGATCGTGACGACGATCGCGAGCAGCCCCAGCCCCATCAGGTACCAGGTGCCGTAGCTGCTGAAGAACTTGTTGAGGGCCCAGAAGATCAGCGCGCCGACGATCGGACCTTCGATGCGGCCGATGCCGCCGATCACGACCATGAAGATCGCGAACGCCGTCCAGTTCACACTGAACGCGGCGTCCGGGCTGATGCGCAGGTTGCCGACGAAGTAGAGCGCGCCCGCCAGCCCGGCGCCGAAGGCCGCGACGACGTAGACAGCGAGCTTCATGCCGCGCACGTCGATGCCCTGCGATTCGGCCGCGACCTCGTTGTCGCGGATCGCGAGCAGCGCGAGACCGCGCTTGCTGCGCAGGAACAGGTAGACGAGCGCGATCGCCGCGACCGCGCAGGCCACCGCCATCCAGAAGGTCACGTTTTCGCGCGTCGCCTTCTCGATGCCGCGCAGCGCGGTCAGGCTCGTGCCCGAGCCGCCGCCGACCGCCGAGACGTTGGCGAAGCTCAGCCGGAACACGTCGGCGATGACCCAGGTGCCGATCGCGAAGTAGCCACCCTGCAACCGGAACGCCACGAACGACACTGGCACCGCGATGAGCGCCGCGGCGAGCGCGCCGAGCGGCACCGCGACGAACGGGTTCACCCCCGCGAAGTTGCCCAGCATCAGCATCACATAGCCGCCGAAGCCGAAGAACGCCTGCTGGCCGATGCTGACCATGCCGCCGTAGCCGGCGAGCAGGTTCCACATCATTGCGAAGATGAAGTAACAGGCGATCTCGACGAACTCGTGCATCCACGATGAACGGCTGCCCTCGGGCGCCCAGAACGGCAGGCTCGCGGCGAGCACGACCAGCGCGAGCCCGATCCATGATGCGGCGCGGCTGCCGGCTGTGCTTCGAATCACGTCGAAGGTCATGCGCTCAGCCTCGCGTCTTCGGGAACAGCCCCTGCGGGCGCAGCACCAGCACGATCAGGAACACGACGTGGCCGATCCAGATGCCCCAGCCCGGGTCGATGCGAAAGCCGATCTGCTGCGTGATCCCCAGCAGCAGTGCGCCCGTGAAGGTGCCCCAGAACGAGCCCATGCCGCCGATGATGACGGCCTCGAACGCGAACAGCAGCAGCAGCGGGCCATCGGCGGGCGAGACCGTCGTGCGCATGCCTTGCAGCACCCCGGCGACTGCGATCAGCACGAAGGCAATGCCGGTCGCGAGCGCGTAGACGGTGTGTGAGTTCAGGCCCATCAGTTCGGCGATCTCCTTGTCGTCGGAGACAGCGCGAAACGCGCGGCCGAGTCGGGTGCCGTTGAACAGCCATTGCAACGCACCGGTGGCGATCAGCGCCACGCTGAAGATCGCCAGCGGCAGCACGCCGATCGCCATCTCGTCGGGCAGCGCGATGCTGGCGGTGTTGAAGCCGCCAGTCTCGATCGAGCGCGGATCGGCGGAGAACAGCTCGAGCAGCAGGTTTTGGATCACGATCGACAGGCCGAAGGTGACGACCAGCGACGGCAGCGGGTCGCGCCCGAGGGTGCCGTTGAGCACCCAACGCTGCAACGCGTAGCCGAAGCCGAAGGCGAGCGGCATCAGCGCGAGCATCACCGCGAACGGCGCAAGGCCGTTGCGCCAGCCGAGTGCCGCGAGCGCGTTCATCCCCGCGATCGCGGCGAACGATCCGAGGACGATGAAGTCGCCCTGCGCGGTGTTCGTCAACCGCATGACGCCGAACATCAGCGACTGGCCCAGCGCGAACAGGCAATAGAGACCGCCGAGCAGAAGTCCTTGGAGAAGCGTCTCGATCATGCCGAGATGCCGAAGTAGGCTTGCGAGATCTGCTCGCGGGTGAGCGAATCGGAAGTGCCCTGCAAGGCCACGCGACCTTCCTGAAAGCAGTAGATGCGGCGGCTCATGCGCTGGGCCACGGTCACGTCCTGTTCGACGATCACGGCGGCCATGCCATCGGCGCAGATTGCCGGCAGGGCGTCGTAGATCTCCTTGATGACGATGGGCGCCAGACCCAGGCTCAGCTCGTCGCACAGCAGCACGCGCGGGTTGCTCATCAGCGCGCGGCCGATCGCGACCATCTGCTGCTGCCCGCCGGAGAGCGAGGTGCCGGGCAACCCGCGCTTATGTTCGAGGATCGGGAACAGCTTGAACAGGCGCTGCAGCGACCACGGGCCGGGCCGCTGCGCGAACGCGCCCATCAACAGGTTCTCCTCGACGCTCAGGCTCGGGAACAGGCGTCGGCCCTCGGGCACCAGCGCGATGCCGCGCTTGACGACCTCACCCGGCGGCAGGCCACCGATCGTCGCGCCATCGAAACGGATCTGATCCGACCGGGTCTTCACGAGACCGGTGAGTGCCTTCAGGAACGTGCTCTTGCCTGCACCGTTGGCGCCGATGATCGCCACCGTTTCGCCTGCGTGCAGCTCGAAGTCGATGCCGAAAAGGGCCTGAGCGTCGCCGTAGAACGCGGTGAGGCCGCTGGCTTGCAGCAATGCACTCATCGGCTCACGCCTCCATGCCCATGTAGACGCGCCGGACTTGTGGGTCGTCCATCACCGCGCGCGGATCGCCTTCGGCCAGCTGCTGCCCGAAATTGATGACCAAGAGGCGATCGGCGATGGCCAGCAACGCATGCACGACGTGTTCGATCCAAATCATCGTCACGCCCTGTGCCTTGATGCGCGCGAGCTCGTCAACCAGCTCGCGGGCCTCGTGCTCGGTCAGGCCTCCGGCGATCTCGTCGAGCAGCAGCAGCTTGGGCCTTGTGGCCAGCGCGCGCGCCAGTTCGAGTCGCTTGCGGTTGAGCAGCGTGAGGCTGCCGGCGGGCTTGTTCGCATGCGGCATCAGGCCCGTTTGCCCGAGCACCTGGTGGGCGGTGTCCCAGGCCTCGTGTTCGCGCTGACCGCCGCCGAAGCCGGCGGCGGTGACGAGGTTCTCGAACACCGACATGTTGCCGAAGGGCTGCGGCACCTGGTAGCTGCGGCCGATGCCGGCACGGCAACGTTGGTGCGGCTTCAGCGACGTGATGTCGCGGCCGTGGTACTCGACACGGCCGGCGTCGCAGCGCACATCGCCCGAGATCAGGTTGAAGAGCGTTGTCTTGCCGGCCCCGTTCGGACCGAGGATGCCCAGCGTCTCACCGTCGGTCACCGACAGCGAGATGGCGTCGGTGACTTTCAGCGCGCCATAGGACTTGCTGACAGCCTGCAATGCAAGCAAGGGCATCGGGAGCGCTCTACAAGAGCTTCAGCGTGCCGTTCGTCGGGATGTTCTTCGCAGCTTCGTTGTTGACGATGCTCAGCTCCACCTTGTACTTCGTTCCCTTGTTCCACTGGCCCAGCACCAGCGGCGTCTTGCTGACGTTCTTCATCGGACCGGCGCCACCCCACTTGACCGGGCCGACCACCGTGTTCAGATTGGTCGCAACGACCGCGTCGCGGACGTCCTTCGCGCCGATGCTCTTGCTGCGCTTGAGCGCATCGGCCGCGACCTCGAACAGCGCATGCGCGAAGCCGATCGGCTGCGTCCACTGCTTTTTCGTGCTCGCCTCGTAGGCATCGGCGAGTGCCTTCGCGCTCTGCTTCGTCAGCGACGAGGTGAACGGGTGTGACGGACTCCACCAGACTTCGGTACTCAGGCCGTAGCCCTGCTCGCCGAGCGCCTCGATTGCACCCGGGAACAGCAATGCCTTGCCGAGCGTGATGACCTTGGGTTTGAAGCCCTGCTGGGCCGCTTGCGTCAGGAACGTCTTCGCATCGGGCGGAATCACGACGCCGGTGACGATCTCGACGCCGTCCTTCTTGAACGCGGCGATCTGCGCGCTGAAGTCCTGCGTGCCGCTCTGGAAGCGGCCCGGGTCGGTCAGCGTGTAGCCCATCGCCGCGAGCGGCTTCGGGAAGCCGAGCTCCTTGTCGCCCCAGGCGTTGCCGTCGCCGTCGTTCGGAAACAGGCCGCCCACCTTCTTGTTCGTGGCGACGCTCTTCCAGCCGTTCGTGTAGTTCGCGATCACGTCTTCCAGGCCCCAGAACATGTGATACGTGAAGTTGAAGCCCTTCGCCGGATCGCCCTTGCGGCCAAAGAACCACGGCTGCCATGGGACCACGCTGGAAATGCAGGGCACTTCGTTGAGCTCGCAGACGTCGCTCACCGGATTCGCGGTTTCGGGTGTGCCGGCCGTCAGCATCAGCGCGACCTTGTCCTTCAGCAGCAGATCGCTCGCAACCTCGCTGGCGCGGTTCGGATTCGACTGGCTGTCTTTCAGCAGGATCTGCACCTCGTAGGTCTTGCCGCCGATCGCCAGGCCCCCCTTGAATGCCGTCTTCATCTGGTCGATGACCCACTTGTCGGCCTCACCGAACGGCGCGAGCGGGCCGGTCTGCGGCGACACGTAGCCGATCTTGATGGTGTCGGCGGCGAAGGCGAGCTTCTGGAGGCCGAGCGTCGCAGCGGCCACGGTGGTGCTCTGCACGAAGGTTCTGCGGTTGAGGGTCATGCGTGTCTCCTGTGGGTGTTATCGGTCGGGTGAAACTCGGGATCGCTCAGTGCCGTCGCTAGCCTGGCCGTTCGCCGTCGAATGCGCGTTGAAGCAGCGCCCGGATCGCGGCGCGCTCGATCGGGCGCGGGTTCGGGTACGGGGTCTGCGCGGCCAGGTCGGCGGCGCGGTCCAGGCCGTCAGCGGGCATGCCGATGTCCTTCAGCGCGATCGGCGCACCGAGCCGCTGCGCCAGATCGAAGATGCCCGCCGCCGCGCGCTCCGTACCGAGCGCGCGGGCGATGCGGCGCATCGCCTCGGGCGCGTGCGCGGCGTTGTAGGCGAGCGCATGAGGCAGCACGACGGTGTGGACCTCCGCATGCGACTGATTGAAGCTGCCGCCCAGCGTGTGGCAGAGCTTGTGGTGCAGGCCCATCGACAACGCACCGAGTACCGCGCCACACAGCCACGCGCCGTACAGTGCGTCGCCGCGCGCCTCGATATCGGTGGGTGCGGCTGCCAGGACCAGCAGCGCGGCAGCCAACGCGCGAATGCCTTCTTCGGCCATCAGCGACAGGATCGGATTGCCGTCGAACGCGTACAGCCCTTCGGCCGCGTGAGCGATCGCGTTCAGGCCGCTCGTGACCGTGAGCTCGATCGGCAGGGTCAGCGACAGCTCGGGGTCGTAGATCACGGTGCGCGGCAGCACGCGCGGATCACGGCCGGTCTTCTTCACACCGGCTTCGGTCAGGCCGTAGATCGAGGTCATCTCGCTGCCGGCATAGGTGGTCGGGATCGCGATGATCGGCAGGCCCGACGTCAGCGCGATCGCCTTGCCCAGCCCGGTCGTCGAGCCACCGCCGATCGCCACCGCGCAATCGGCGCCGAGCCGGCGCGCCTCGTCGCGCGCCTCGTGCGCGGTCTCGATGGGCACATGCATCACGGCCTTGGAGAAGATGCCGACCGCACGCTCGCCGAGCAGTTCGGCCACGCGCCGCGCCGCATCGGCCTGCTCGGGCGTGGAGAGCACGAGCGCGCGCGTCGCCCCGAGCGCGTCGATCTCCTGGCCGAGCTGAAGCAACGAGTCCGCGCCGAAGACAACGCGCGACGCCAGCGCCTGATGAACGAAGGGCTTCATGCGGCGCTCAGCCTCGCGGGTACCAGGGCGGAATCTGCGCGTCGACATTGACCCACACGCTCTTGACCTGCGTGTACTCGCGCATTGCCTCGAAGCCCATTTCGCGGCCGTAGCCGCTCTGGCCGACGCCCCCGAACGGCGAGCCCGGGTTGACGCGCTTGTAGCTGTTGATCCAGACCATGCCGGCACGCATGTCGCGCGCCATGCGGTGCGCGCGCTGCAGGTTGCCCGTCCACAGGCCGCTGCCCAGTCCGTAGTCGGTCCCGTTGGCAATCTGCATGGCTTCGGCGTCACCCTTGAACGTGAGCACGGTGACGAACGGCCCGAAAACCTCTTCCTGCGCGACGCGGTCCTTGAAGCTGCGCGCCTTCACGATGGTCGGCTCCACGTAGCAGCCGCGCGCAAGCTCGGGCGCACTCGGTGCCTTGCCGCCGGCGATGACTTCGCCGCCCTGCTCGCGCGCCACGTCGACATAGCTCAGCACGCGGTCGCGATGCCGGGCGCTGGTGAGCGGGCCCATTTCGGTGGCCGCATCCAGCGGGTTGCCGAGTTTGATGGATTGGGCAAGCGCACTGAACTTGTCGAGGAACTCGTCTGCGATTCGCTCATGCAACACGAGCCTCGAGCCCGCGATGCACGCCTGCCCCTGGTTGTGGAAGATGGCCCACGCCGCGCCGTTGACGGCAGCGACGAGGTTGGCGTCGTCGAACACGATGTTGGCACCCTTGCCACCGAGTTCGAGCTGCACCTTCTTCAGGTTTCCGCTGCTGGCCTGCACGATGCGCCGGCCAGTCGCGGTGGAGCCGGTGAACGCGATCTTCGCGATGCCCGGATGCTCGGCGATGTACTGCCCGGCGACGCTGCCCAGCCCCGGCACGATGTTGACGACGCCGTCGGGCATGCCGGCCTCACTCATCAGCTCGGCGATCTTCAGCGTCGACAGCGGCGTGATCTCGGCCGGCTTGAGGACGATGGTGTTGCCGGCGGCCAGCGCCGGGCCCATCTTCCAGCTCGTGAACATCAGGGGAAAGTTCCACGGCACGACCTGGCCGACGACGCCGAGCGGCTCGCGCGTCAGGTAGTTCAGGAAGCCGGCCTCCACCGGCACCACGTCGCCCTGCAGCTTGTCGGCCATGCCGCCGAAGTAGCGAAAGCACGCGGCCGTGCGCGGCACGTCGAGGTTGCGCGAATCACGCAGCGGGTGGCCGGTGTCGAGCGATTCGAGGCGCGCGAGTTCTTCGGTGTTGGCTTCGATCAGGTCGGCCAGGCGCAGCAGGATGCGGCCGCGATCGGCCGCGGCCAGGCGCGCCCAGGCCGGGAACGCGCGCGTCGCTGCGGCCACTGCCTTGTCGACATCGGCGTGGCCCGCCATCGCTACCTCCGCGATGACCGAGTTGTCGTGCGGGTTCAGCGTGGCGAGCGTCGCGCCGGATTCGGCGTCGACAAACCTGCCGTCGATGAAGAGCTGGTGCCGGATGGGCAAGCGCAAGCCCGCCGCGGCAGCGATGTCCGCGAGGTTCATGGTGGCCTTCTCAAGGCGTCAGAATTGAACGGGAACTTCCGGGCTCTCGCCCTTCTCGATCTCGTAAACCAGGTTTGGTGAGCCGTTCTCCCAGACCAGCAGCATCGAGCGCTTCGGGCTGTAGCCTTGGTGGCGGCAGTAGGCCGGCATGGCCGCCATGTCGCCGGCCTTCATGATGACGCGGGCAAGCGGCTTGCCGCTGTTCTTGTCGGCGCAGTCCCAGTGGATCTCGTCGCACATCTGGAAGAACCACTCGACCCGGTCGTTGGCGTGGATGATCGGCAGGATGTGCTCCTCGGTCGTCGGGCACATGAAGCTGTATTTCACGACCGAGGTGAAGCTCGGGTTCCAGGTGACCTGGCTGCGGCTCAGGAAAGCGAACAGGTTGAAGGCGTGCACCTCGTTCTCGAAGCCGGGTTCGGGGTGCAATTCGGGTGGGTCTTGCGGCACATCCAAAAACGCGCGATTGATCGGCGCGCCGCGCGCGTCGGAGCGCAGGCTCAGATCGTCCTTCAGGCCGACGCAGCGCTTCGCGAGTTCGCGGGCACGGGTCAGCTTCGGCGTGTTGCTGCCGTTCTTGCGACCGTAGGGCGATCCGGTTTCCTGTGGGGCGGAGAACGGGTCGAAAGTCTCGTTGGTCCAGTCGTCGAGCATCTGCTCGAAGGTCGCGGCGATCTGCGCGGTCTCGAAGTTCTCGAGCAGGTCGACGTTGGCCGCCTTCATCGTCGCGTTGTAGGTGCCGGCATAGAGATCGACGGTCTTGTAATGGTTGGTCGTGCCGAAGACATGATCGAAATTGACACCGCCGTAGAAGAAGCCCCAGGCCACATCGCGCATCAGTGCCCGCAGGAAGTTGCCGACGTCCATCGTGTGCGAGAGCGGCCGGCCATCGCGCGTCGTCCAGCCGATGTGGACGAAGTATTCGTCGCGGCGGAAATCGAAGCTGCCGAGCTTGAAGGTCTTGTAACCGTGCAGCGCATCCGGCGAGCTGGCGAGCACCTTGGTGATTTCGGTGGGAGCGTTCATGGTTTGGTTCTCCGGGGCTTGCGAGTCAGGCGACCTGGCAGATCTCTGCCCAGCGCTCGATCGAGAGATCGCCCTTGCAGGTCTGCTGGACCAGCACGGCCGGCTTGGCGGCGCGAAACTGGTAGGCGGTGTTCTTCGGCAGCATCGCCTGATGGCCACGCTTGATCTTCATCCAGCCCATCTTCGTGCCGCGCGGCTCGCCCGCCACGAGCACCGCGCCGTTGTGGTTCTCGTCGGGCACGGTCTGCTCGGCGTCGAGCTTCACGAGATGGATCTCGACTTCGCCGTCCATGCTCAGCGCGAACTCGTCGTGCGCGCAGGTGAACCACGGCGACGTGCCCTCGGCGCGGATCGTCTCGAGCACGTAGATCTGGTTCTGGCCGAACACGACCTTTTCATACGGTTTGGCCTTGTTCGCGATCTCGAAGCAATTCGAGAACGCATAGTTCTTGACGTTGTCATCGATGTTCTGGACCCCGCCTTTCTCAAAGCGATCGAGCGATCCAAACACGGTCTTGTAAGCAGTGGGGGTCATGAGCGTGTCTCCGGTCAGCTTTCGCAGTCGTTGATGGAGAGTCTAGGAATCGGCACAGCGATCCGGTAGAGCCCTCATCGCAACTAGATTGTTCTGATTTGACGAACAATATACGGGTAATCCCGCGAGTCGACGGCGTTGAGCGTGCCGCTACTCAACGATGGTTTCGGACAGCAGGCCGAGTTTGATGAGAGCTTCGTCCCAGGGCGGGACACCGGAGAAACTGTCAGTCAACACTTCGAGGAAGAGCTTGAGCTTCAGCGAACTGCGCAACGTCGTCGAGTAGAAAACAGAGAGCCAGAACGAGCTCAGCGGGAAATCCTGCAACACCATCTTCAACCGGCCGGCCAGCACGGGATCCGAGGCCACTAGCGTGGGAATGCAAACAATGCCGGCATGCTCAAGCGCGTACTCCGTCAGCAAGTGAACGCTGTTGGTCATCAGCACCGGCTTGACGTCGACCGAGACTTGCTCGCTCGCGCCATGGAAGATCAGCCGCTCGCGCGTTGGGTAGCCGGAATACCAGCCGATACGGTGACCTGCCAGATCGCGTGGATTGCGCGGAATGCCGTGCCGGCGCAAATACTCGGGCGAGGCGCACAGCACGCGCCGCACCGGGAAGAGCTTTCGTGAGATCAGTTCCTCCGAGCGCGGCGGAAAGATTTGAAGCGCACAGTCAAAGCCTTCTTTCACAGGATCGAGCGCTGCATCGTTGACGACGAGATCGAGCACGATCTGCGGATACTTGGCTTGGAACTCGTGCAGCAGCCGGGCGAGGTGCCCGAGCACGAAACCTGGCAGCGCATGTACCCGCAGGCGGCCCGCAGGCGACGTCGTGACCTCGCGCATCTGGTCAACGACTTCGTTGGTGCGACCGACGAGTTCGGTGCAATCGCGCAGGAATGAATGCCCGAGATCCGAAAGGCGCACGCTACGCGTATTTCGGTGGAAAAGCGGCGCGCCAACGAACTCTTCCAACTGCTGGATTCTGCTGGTCACCACAGAGCGCGACACACGCATCTGGCGCGCGGCTTCAGCGAAGTTCTGCGACTCGGCGACTCGCACGAACGCATCGATAGCCAGAAAACGGTCCATGAGAGAGCGCAGCGATCCTGTAGGTGGAAACAGTCGCAGTTTTAACAGGCGCCGGCTGAACGATCGCGTCTAAAGCGGTCTCGTCATCGCCCAGATCCCGATCTCCCGCGCTGCGGAGCCTATGCGCGCTGCTCAGGCACGGAGCTCTGTAGGCTGCGGGGTTCTGGAGACAGCGATGCGGTCGACGAAGGGTGAAGTCGGCGAGGTGTGCTGCCAATCAGCTGCCAGTCGCCAGTGTCAGGCCGATCACAGACGTCCACCACGGACTGGCCAATTTCCAACAACCTGTCGAGTCGGACGCTACGACCTCAAAGTCTCCACCCGCTCCACTGCCAGATCGAGACCCGGATGCCGGGAAACGAGGGTCGCGAATGCCTGTGATCTTCGTCGCAGATCCTCATCCGCAAGCAGGCGTGTGACCGCCTCGCCGATGTGATCGCTGGGTGCGGCAGGATCGAGAGTGACGCCAAGTCCCAACTGGGCGACCCGAGCGGCGTTGAATGGCTGGTCGCCGCCGGGAGGCATGCAAAGCATCGGTACTCCTGCAGCAAGGGCGGCCGTGACGGAGCCATGTCCCGCATGCGTGATCAGGAGGTTCGCCTGCGCCAGAACCACCTCGTGGGGGACGAAGCGATGCAGGGTAGTGGATGGTCCAGCGATCAGTTCCTCAGGTGCTATGCCGCGCCCCGTGGTGATCAGCGCTTCGATGTCGAGTGTCGCCAAGCCATCGCACACCCGCTGCAGCAGTGCAAGCTGAGTCCCCGGTTTGCCCTGCAGGCCCGTGCTGAGGCTTGCCATGACGAGCGGCCGTTCCGGCCGACGGCGCGCCCAGTGGGTGGCAGGCGCCGGCGGTCTCGCTGGGCCGACGAAGACCAGATTGGGGCGGGCGGAGGCCGCGTCATCCAGCGCGGAGTAGGTGAAGCCAAGCGCCAGATCCGACTCGTCGATGGGGCCGCGAAACGCGCCGCCCGCGAAGCCGATGAAAGCGCCGTAAAGCGCGTGGACAAGGGCAACGGTGGGGCGGCCGGTTCGCTTGGCCGCGCTGAGCGTGCCTGGCAACATGCAATCAACCAGCAGCGCATCCGGCCCCAAGCGGTCACACGCTGCCAACAGGTCGTTGGTGGCGTCTCGATCGAGCTCAAGCAGCGAGGCCAATGGGTTGGCGCCCAGCGGCTGAGACCGACCGTGATCGATCTGCGCAGTCGTGTCGAAGCCGAGGAACGTCCCTCCGGCGGCCTCGATCCTGTCCTTCTGTACATCGTGGGCGAGGACGTGAACCGCGTGGCCTCGATGGACGAGCCTGTTCACGAGAGCGAGGATGGGCGGCAGATTTCCGGCACCGTCCCACGTCGCAACAAGAAGCCGCAGCGGTTGCCCCATCCATTCCTCCCAGGAGCCGAAGCTCGTTTGCTTGCCCAACTGGCTCGCCCGGCAAAGCGTATCAAAGAGGATGCCCGGAAGCGGACCATCGCAACGGACTGCTGGCCATGAGTCGGCCGACTTGCCCAGAAGCTGACCGTCAGCTCGACCCGGCGCCCACGCCAGCGCTCGGCGAGCCGCAGCGACTCGATGACGCGTTAGCGCATCCTGTGCGGCCCTCAACTCGATGGGAGACCATCATGGGTACTGCAGGCAATGCCGCTCATCGCGAGCCGTGGAACAAGGGCAAGATCGTCGGGCAGAACGCTCCGTTCAAGCCGAAGGACATATGGGCACTGCGCGTCCGGCTCCAGATGGAGCACCGGGTTCGCGAACTTGCGCTCTTCAACCTTGGCATCGACAGCAGACTGCGCGGATGCAATCTCGTCGCCCTCAAGATCCGAGACGTCTGCCATGGCGACCAGGTCGCGACGCGCGCCATCGTGATGCAGCGCAAGACGCAGCGCCCAGTGCAGTTCGAGATCACGCAGACCACCCGGGACGCCTTGCAAGCGTGGATCAAGCGGGCGGGGTTGAAGCCCGAGGACTTCCTGTTCCCCAGCCGGCTCCACGACTCACCCCATCTGGGAACCCGACAGTACGCCCGGATCCTCGGGCACTGGGTGGACGAACTCGGCCTGGACCGCGCCGACTACGGGACGCACTCGATGCGCTGGACGAAGGCGACGCTGATCTACCGGCATACCAAGAACCTGCGCGCCGTGCAGCTACTGCTGGGCCACTCCAAGTTGGAGTCGACGGTCAGGTACCTCGGCATCGAGGTCGATGACGCTCTCGTAATCTCCGAGCAGACGGAGGTCTGAGCTGGAATCGCGGCGCCGTCTGCCGCCGGGAACGCCGACACCTTGGCATGGACGTCTGCCGCACGGAGGTCGCCTGAGGTCCACAAGGTTCTTGGCCCTGACGTGCCGCCTGACGACAAGCCAGCGATCTACTGCCGCCGTGCCGGCGGTTCGACGTAGCTGCCTGGACGCTGCTTGCGGATCAGCAGGTTCCTGACTTCCCATTGCCCGCCCGCGTCCAGCGGCGTCAGGTAGTGCACTTCGCCGCCGCTCTGGACTGCGATCGGCACGCCGCCCTCGAACAGCACGCGGTTACCCGCCAGCCGCGGGACCTTCTCGCCCGGTGTCAGGATGCCGGCGAGGTTCAAGGGGTCGAGCGCCGAGATCGACACGCGCTCGTTTGCGGGCATCTTCACGGTGCTGCGCAGTGCCGCGACGGCCTCCGGCAGCGCGAACTGCTCCCCTGCGAAACCGCTGACAAAGCGGCCGCCACGCACCTCGCCGCGTGCCTCGAGGCGCCGGTAGACGTAGTACAGATCGCGCCACGGCGGCAAGCCGTCTTCGCGTTCGAGCAGCTTGCGGAACACCACACCCCAGCGCCGCAGCAGCACGCGCGCGATGTGCTCCACATGTGGCGCCGCGAGCGCGCCGGGCACGTCGACCGCGATGCGCGCGCGACGCGTCAGCGCCCAGCGGCCGGCGTCGTCGATCGGGTCGTGGCCGGGTCGCCGGCGCTGCAGCCGCCGGCGCTTGTCAGCCGGCATCACCAGCGCGCGCAGGCCGGCGAACGAATCGCAGCTGACCAGACCCTGCGCGACGAGTTCGGCCAGCGCCTGTTCGACTTCCATGCCCAGCAGATGAGCGTCGTGCTGCAGGTCGGCAAAGAAGCTCGCGCCGTGCGTGCGCAGCGCGTTCAGCACCTGCAGCGCCTTGTGGGACAGCAGCGCATCGTCGACCGCGACGCTGCCGAGCTGCTGCCAGTGCGCGAGCGCGTCGCGCTCGCACAGCAGCACCGGGGTGCCGCGGATCGGGCCGGTGCGGCGCCGCGCTTCGTCGCCGGCCTCGGTCGGCCGCCACCAGGCCACGCGGCCGGCCGCGCAGAGCTTGTCGAGCATGTCGGGCGTGTAGTCGCGCACGCGTGCCGCAAGCAGGTCTTCTTCCCACGACAATGCCGGTGCGGCATGACCTTCGAGCTGGCGCAGCACGGCGGCCAGACCCTCCTCGCCTTCGCGACGCTCGTCACAGTCGGTAGCACCAGAGCCGATCGCGAGCTGATGCCAGCGGAACAGGAAGCGCATGTACTGCGCCGGCGGCACCGGCTGGATTTCGGCGCGCAGCCGCTCGCGCGTGTAGCGGTGCATGCGCGCGAGCAGGCGCCGGTCGCACCACTCGTCGACACCGGCGGCGGTGAACGCGCCGCGCATCGCCGCGCCCTCGGCTTCGAGCCGCAGCAGCGCGGGCAGTAGCGCGCCGGTGCTCGGGCCGAGCGGCGCGGCCAGCGCCTCTGCGCTCGTCGGCCCGAGCAGATCGAGGCGGCTGCGCATGATCTCGCGCAGCGCGTCGTCGGGTTCGGGTCGGTACGCGCTGACGGCCGCGATCGGCGGCGCGAACGCGGCATCGGGGAACAGCGCCTGGAACTCGTGCAGCCGTTCGGCCGCAACATGCAGGGTGCCCGACGCCGTCGACAGCCGGGTCGCGCGGCGCTGCGACTCGAGGGCGGCGATGAACTCAAGGCACGACGCTTCGACACTGGTCAGGAAGCCATGCACAACAAGCGCATCGTGCAGCTCGTCGGCATTGCCGATCTCGGGCCGGGCCTCATCGCACACGCGCGCAATCGCCTGCGGATCGAGTCGGCCGAGGTCGGCCGCGGTCTGCACGTCCATCAGCGGCTGCACGCTGACGGCCCTGGTGCGCCGCTCCTCGGCCGCACCGTCGTCGAGGAACGCATACGGACGGGCGTTCAGGATCGCCAGCGACAGCGGCGACGGCGAGGTCAGCTCGCAGGTGCTGACCTGCACCTCGCCGGCCTCGATGCGCGTCAGCAGGCGCACGAAGCCGTCCGCGTCCATCGTGTCGTGCAGGCAGTCGTGCAAGGTCTGCGCCACCAGCGGGTGATCGGGAATCTCGCGCTCGCCCACCAGGTTCTCGGCGCACGCGAGCTGGTCCGGGAACACGACGGTGAGCAGGTCCTGCGCGTCGGAGCGCTGAAACTGCGGCGGCGTCTTCTTGCCGCCGTTCATGCGCCGCACCGCCAGCGCCGCAGTGGCGTTCCAGCGCCAGCGCGTGCCGAACATCGGTGCGTCCAGCAGCGCCTGCACCAGCAGGTCGCGCGCGGTCGCAGACTTGAGATAGCCCTTGACCTCGTCGAGCGCAAAGCTGTGGGTCGGCCCGAGCGACAGCACGATGCTGTCTTCGAGCGCGCTGGCCTGCAGCTCGAAGTTGAAGCTGCGGCAAAAGCGCTTGCGCAGGGCCAGACCCCAGGCCTTGTTGACGCGCGAGCCGAACGGCGAATGGATGACGAGGTGCGTGTCGCCGACCTCGTCGAAGAAGCGCTCGAAGACGATGCGCCGCTCGGTCGGCAGCACGCCGAGCGCGGCCTTGGCGGCGGCGAGGTAGAGCGCGAGCTGCCGCGCCGCGGCGTCGGGCAGCCCCAGCGCGTCGCGCAGCCATCGCGCACAGGCCTCGCTACCGTCATCGAGCACGGCATCGGCGGCCTCGCTGAGGCGCGACACCGCATGGCTGAGTTCGTCGGTGCGGCCCAGCGCCTCGCCGAACCAGAACGGCATCGAGGGCGGCTGCCCGCGGGCGTCTTCGACCAGCACCTTGCCGGTCTCCACCTTGACGATGCGGTACGACGCGTTGCCGAGCTGGAAGATGTCGCCGGGGATGCTCTCGAACGCGAAGTCCTCGTTGAGGGAGCCGACGCGCTGGCCTTCTGGCAGCAGCACCACGTCGTAGTCGAACTGGTCCGGGATCACGCCGGCGTTGGTCACCGCGCTGAGCTTCGCACCGCGGCGCGCGCGCAGCACGCGGTTGACCGCGTCGTAGTGCAGATAGGCGCCGCGGCGGCCGCGCCGCGTGCTGTAGCCATCGGCCAGCATCTGTACCACCTGCTCGAATTCCTGCAACGCGAGCTGCTCGTACGGGCCGGCGCGGCAGCACAGTGCGTACAGCGCATCGAGCTCCCATTCGCGACACGCCGTCTCGGCGACGATCTGCTGCGCCAACACGTCCAGCGGCTTCTGCGGCACGCGGATTCGGTCGAGTTCGCCGCGCTGCACGGCATCGAGCAACGCGGCGCACTCCAGCAGATCGTCGAGCGACAGCGGGAACAGCCGCCCTTTCGGGATCGCGCCGATCGAATGGCCGGCGCGGCCCACGCGCTGCAGCAACGCATTGATCGCGCGCGGCGAGCCGAGCTGGCAGACGAGGTCGATGTCGCCGATGTCGATGCCCAGCTCGAGCGAACTGGTGGCGACCAGCGCCTTGAGTTCGCCGGCTTTCAGGCGCTGCTCGGCGTTGAGGCGGTGCTCGCGTGCCAGGCTGCCGTGGTGCGCGGTGACGTGCTCCTCGCCCAGGCGCTCGGCCAGATGGCGCGCGCAGCGTTCGGCGATGCGGCGCTGGTTGACGAAGATCAGCGTGGTGCGGTGCGCGCGGATCAGCTCGGCGAGCCGGTCGTACATCTCGCCCCACACCTCGTTGGCCATCACCGCGGTCAATGGCGAGCGCGGCACTTCGATGGCCAGGTCGCGCTCGCGCACATGGCCGGCGTCGATGAGGGCCACGCCGTCGATGGCTCCACTGGACGACGCACCGCGCGGCCCCACGAGGAAGCGCGCCATCGCGTCGAGCGGCCTCACCGTGGCCGACAGGCCGATGCGCACCGGTGCGCGTTCGCACAGCGCCTCGAGCCGCTCCAGCGAGAGCATCAGATGCGCGCCACGCTTGCTGCCGGCCACCGAATGCAGCTCGTCCACGATCACGCTCTTCACGGACTTGAGCATGCGGCGCCCGGAGTCCGACGTGAGCAGGATGTACAGCGACTCCGGCGTCGTCACCAGGATGTGCGGTGGCGTGCGGCGCATGCGCTCGCGCTCCGCGCTGGGCGTGTCGCCAGTGCGAACCGCGTCGCGGATGCCCGGGTCGGGCAGCCCCATCTCCAGCAGGCCGGCGCGGATGCCGGCGAGCGGCTCCTGCAGGTTCTTGCGGATGTCGTTGGACAGCGCCTTCAGCGGCGACACATAGAGCACGTGGACCTCGTCCGCCAGCCCCTGCGCGAGCCCTTCGAGCACCAGCTCATTGATCGCGGCCAGGAAGGCCGCGAGCGTCTTGCCAGAACCGGTTGGCGCGGCGATCAGCGCATGGCGACGCCGCGACGTGACGGCCCAGGCGCGCGCCTGCACCTCGGTCGCCCGGCCGAAGCGCGCGCGCAACCAGCCGGACACCGCAGGATGAAACATCGCGCCGGCCTGCAGCGCGGCCGGCGCGGGATCGTGATCGAGATCGGACTGCATCGGCACCCATTCTGACGGCAGCGCCGCAGGCCTCGCCGAGGCATGGGTCTTCGCTGCTACAAGTGCGGACTCGGCGGCAGGCTGAACC
The DNA here is from genome assembly GCA_028868895.1 of Burkholderiales bacterium. Classification (GTDB taxonomy): domain Bacteria; phylum Pseudomonadota; class Gammaproteobacteria; order Burkholderiales; family Burkholderiaceae_C; genus LMDS01. Next base: position 500 of record JAGWTP010000058.1, on the reverse strand, counting down.
CTGCGCGGCGGCCGAGGTGGTCATCGAGCGATCGCCACGTGGCGTTGAGCCGAGCCGGTCGCCGATGCGCTCCATTGGCAGCGAATGGCTGCGATGGCACACCTTGCCGTCTTCCGTCCAGTGCCGCGGTAGTAAAGCGGCGCAACGGCCACAGGCCGACACTCGTACCGGTGCCGGAGAGCCGACATGGTGACCACGCGTGATCGGCGGTCTTGCCCGCTCGCAGCGACGCTCACATGTCCGTCGCGCTCCGTGCGGCCGATCAGGCCCGAGAGGTTCTGTCGACTCACCATCAGGTGGCGGGCCAGGTCGCCAATGTTCATGAGCGTGCAGAGCTCGCTGGTGATGGTGCCGATCAACGACTTCGGCAACGAGGCCACCATGCAGAAGTACCTGCCCAAACTGGCGAAGGGCGAATGGATCGGCTGCTTCGGCCTGACCGAACCCGACCACGGCTCCGACCCGGGCGGCATGGTCACGCGCGCACGCAAGGTGAGCGG
>JAGWTP010000057.1 GCA_028868895.1 Burkholderiales bacterium | reverse complement strand
GCCGGCTCCGGCGCCGTCGATCACATCGCGTTCTCGGCCACCGGCCTGGCGGCCATGCAGTTGCACCTGCGCGGCCTGGGTGTGGCGTTTCGCGAGCGCACCGTGCCGTCGCTCGGGCTGCACCAGTTGTTCCTCACCGACCCCTGCGGCGTCGTGATCGAACTCAACTACGCGGCCACCGAACCGGCCGCGCCGGCCGCCTGACGCCGCCACGATGGCCCGCATCCTGATCAATGGCGGTTCGCTCGGCGGCCTGCTGGCGGCCAACATGCTGCTGCGCGAGGGCCACGAGGTGCAGGTGCTCGAGAAGGCCACCGGCTCGCTCGACGGCCGCGGCGCCGGCATCGTCACGCACACGGCGCTGCACCGCGCTCTGGTGCGCGCCGGCGTTTCGGCGGTCGAGTCCCTCGGTGTGCACGTCGAGTCGCGCGTGGCGCTCGATGCGAGCGGCGCAGTGGCCGCCCGGCTCGCGCTGCCGCAGGTGCTCACGTCGTGGAGCCGGCTCTACGCGTTGCTGCGGGAGGCGCTGCCGGGCGAGCACTACCGCCAGGGGGTGGCGCTGCAGCGGGTCGAGCAGCACGCCGGTGGCGTGCGCGTTCATGCCGACTCGGGTGCGGTCTTCGAGGCCGACCTGCTGATCGCCTCCGACGGCATCCGCTCGACCGTGCGCTCGCAGTTTGCGCCGCACGCCGTGGCGCAGTACGCCGGCTACGTTGCCTGGCGCGGTGTGTGCGACGAGGCGGTCTTGTCCAACGCCACGTTGGGCAGCGTGTTCGATCACTTCGGCTTCGGCCTGCCACCGGGCGAGCAACTGATCGGCTACCCGGTGGCCGGCCACGGCAACGCCACTGCGCGCGGCCGGCGCCGCTACAACTTCGTCTGGTACCGCCCCGCCGACGAGCACGGCGCCTTGCGCGAACTGCTCACCGACGCCGACGGCACGCACCACCCGCTCGGCATCCCGCCGCACAAGGTCTCGTGGCGCCAGGTGGCGGCGATGCGCGAGGCCGCGCGCCGCCTGCTCGCGCCGCAGTTCGCCGAGATCCTCGAGAAGGCCGCGCAGCCGTTCCTGCAGCCGATCCACGACGTCGTGTCCCAGCGCCTGGCATTCGGCCGGGTCGCGCTGATGGGCGACGCCGCCTTCGTCGCACGGCCGCACGTCGGCATGGGTGTGACCAAGGCGGCGCAGGACGCGATGGATCTGGCCGACTGCATCCGCGTGCACGGCGCGACCGCCGCGGCGTTGCAAGCCTACGAGGCCTTGCGCCTGGCGCCCGGACTGGCCGTGGTGCAGCGCGCCCGCGAGCTCGGCGCCTACCTGCAGGCGCAGGGGCAGGGCGGCGGCGCCGCAGTGCGTCGCGACGCCGACGCGGTGCTGCGCGAGACGGCGGTCGATCCGTCCGGCACCAGGGTCGGCCCGGCCGTCGCCGAACTCTCCGCCTTCGATCCGGCCGGCGGCGCCGCGCTGCGGCCTGCGACCGCCTCGGCCGCCCCCGTCACCGTTCCCATTCATTGAGCGTCCGCAGAGACGCCGTCCTCAACCACCCCCCCGGAGACCCGCATGACCGACCCCCTGATCGACGCCCGCCGCCGCAAGCTCATCGCCACCGGCACCGCGGTGGCCGCATCGCCGTTCCTGTTCAACATCGCCCGCGCGCAAGGCGCGCCGATCAAGATCGGTTTCCCGGTGCCGCTGACCGGCGCGTTCTCGGCCGAGGCGCAAGACCAGGTGCGCGCGGCCGAGATCGCGATCAAGGACTTCAACGACGCCGGCGGTTTCGGCGGGCGCAAGGCCGAGCTGCTGGTGCGCGACGACAAGCTCAACCCCGGCGAGGCGGCCACCCGCACGCTCGAGCTGATCGAAAAGGACAAGGTCAACTTCATCGTCGGCTCGCTGTCGGCGGCCACGCAGCTGTCGATCAACGCGGTTGCGAGCGAGCGCAAGATCATCTTCAACTCGATCAGCCAGTCCGACGCCATCAACGAGGCCAAGGACTGGAGCCTGTACACCTTCCACGAGGCGCTCAACCCGCACCTCACGGCCGGTGCGGTGGCGCGCTACGCGTTCCCGAAGTTCGGCAAGCGCATCGTCTACCTGACCGCCGACTACGCCTACGGCCAGGAGATGGTGCGCGGCTTCCAGCGCGCCGGCGCGCCGCTCGGGGCGGTCACGCTGGCCGACATCCGCCACCCGCTCGGCGCGGCCGACTACTCGGCCTTCCTGCCGCGCATCCAGTCGCTCAAGCCCGACGTGCTGGTGCTGTGCAACTTCGGCCGCGACCTCGTCAACTCCGCCAAGCAGGTGACCGACTTCGGCCTGAAGGCCAACACCAAGGTGATCGCGCCGGTGCTGCTGTACACCGCCCGCCAGGCCGGCGGCGCCGAAGCCTTCGAGGGCATCCTCGGCGGCACCTCGTACTACTGGGGCCTGGAAGACCGCATCCCCGCGGCCAAGGTGTTCAACGACAAGTTCCGCAAGGCCTACGGCGGAGCGGTGCCGTCCGACTACGGCGCGCTCGGCTACGCCGGCATCCGCAGCGTGCTGCAGGCGGTGCTCAACGCCAAGACCACCGACTCGCTGCCGGTCAGCATCGCGCTGCGCCAGCTGCGCTACAACTGGTACAAGGGCGAGCAGTTCTATCGCAAGTGCGACCACCAGTCGGTGCAGTCGGTGATCATCGTCGAGTCCAAGTCGAAGGCCATGAAGGACAAGTACGACGTGTTCAACGTGCTGTCGATCGAAGCGCCGAACGAGGCCAACCTGCGCAGCTGCGAAGAGCTGGGCCACAAGGTCACGACGTGAGGTCTTGCCTCGTACGCCCTCTCCCTTTGGGAGAGGGATGGGGTGAGGGTTTTCGAGCCGCCGCATCGGCCGCCCGCCCCTCACCCCCACCCTCTCCCCAAAGGGCAGAGGGAGCAAGCCGATAGGACCGCGGTGGACGGAATCACGCCCTCATTGCTGCTGCTGCAGCTGATGACCGGCATCGCGCTCGGCGCGGTGTACGCGCTGCTCGCGCTCGGCCTGTCGCTGATCTTCGGCATGCTCAACGTCGTGAACTTCGCCCATGGCGCGTTCTTCATGGTCGGCGCGTTCCTGGGCGTGTACTTCCTCGGCCTGACCGGCAACTTCTGGTTCAGCCTGCTGCTCACGCCGGCCGCGGTCGGCGCCATCGGCCTCGTGACCGAGCGCTTCCTGGTGCGTCCGCTGTACGGCCGCGGCATCGACTACCCGCTGCTGCTGACCTTCGGCCTGTCGTACGTGATGGTCGAGGCCATGCGCGTGGCCTTCGGCATCGAAGGCCTGCCGACCTCGACGCCGGCCGGTCTGCGCGGCGCGGTGAACCTGGGTTTCGGCTACTTCCCGCTGTACCGCCTGTTCCTGATCGGCGCCACCGCTGCGGTCGTGCTGGCGCTGTGGCTGTTCATCGAGAAGACGCGCTACGGCCTGATCATTCGCGCCGGCTCGCGCGACGCCGAGATCGTGCGCGTGCTCGGCATCGACATCGCGCGCGTCTGGTTGATGGTGTTCGGCCTGGGCACCGCGATCGCCGGGCTGTCGGGCGTGCTGGCCGCGCCGACCCGCGCCGTCAACCCCGAGATGGGCATCTCGGTGCTGGCCGAGTCGTTCGTCGTCACGGTGGTCGGCGGCATGGGCTCGCTGCCGGGTGCGGTGGTCGCCGGGCTGCTGGTCGGTGTGGTGTTCAGCATGACCTCGCTGTTCGCGCCCGATCTGGCCGAGTTGTCGATCTTCGTGCTGATGGCGGTGGTGCTGCTGATCCGCCCGCAAGGCCTGTTCGGCAAGGCCGGCGCGATGGGCTGAAAGGCCCGCACCGCATTCCCCCGAGCCGATGAACAGCCACACCTTCAACCTCGTCGTGCGCCACCGCGTCGGTGCGGTGCTGCTCGCACTGCTGCTGTTGCCGCTGTTCATGCCCTACCAGGCGCTGGCCGTCAACATCCTGATCTTCGGCCTGTACGCGGTCGGCTTCAACCTGCTGTTCGGCTACACCGGCATGCTGTCGTTCGGGCACGCCGCGTTCCTGGGGGTGGGCAGCTACCTGTGCGGCATCGCCATCGTCAACGGCGGCTGGCCGTGGTGGGCGGCGATCGGCGCCGGCGTCGCGGCCGCGGCGGTGGTGGGCGTGGTGATGGGCTACCTCGCGATCCGCACCCGCGGCATCTATTTCTCGATGGTCACGCTGGCGCTGGCGCAGATCGTCTACTACGCGTTCTACAAGGCCGAACGCTGGACCGGCGGCGAGAACGGCCTGCGCGGCATCAAGGTCGAGACCCTCGACGTGCTCGGCTGGAAGCTCGACTTCCTGAACCCGGTGACCAAGTACTACGTGATCCTGGTGTTCGTCGGTGCCGCGCTGTGGTTCGTCTCGCGCGTGTTGAACTCGCCGTTCGGCGCGGTCATCGAGGCGATCCGCGAGAACGAGAAGCGCGCCGCGGCCTGCGGCTGCGACGTGGCGCGCGCCAAGCTGCTGGTGTTCGTGCTGTCGGCCGCGGTCTGCGGGCTGGCCGGCGCGCTGCGTGCGCTGCACCTGTCGATCGTGCCGATCGACTCGCTGCATTACCTGCAGTCGGGCCAGGCGGTGATGATGTGCCTGCTCGGCGGCATGGGCACCTTCTTCGGGCCGTTCGTCGGCGCCGCCGCGTTCCTGTACCTCGAAGACGTCGCCACCACGTTCACCTCGCACTGGATGGCCGTCGTCGGCGCGATCTTCATGGTGTTCGTGCTGTTCTTTCCGCGCGGCGTGTGGGGCTCGCTGGTGCACCGGCTGGCCCGCAGCGCCGCAGGCGCGGAGCCACCGCGATGACCGGCGCGCTGCTCGAGGTCGACCACATCACCCAGCGCTTCGGCAACTTCGTCGCGCTGAACGGTGTGAGCGCGTCGTTCCGGGCCGGCGAGCTGACCGCCATCATCGGCCCCAACGGCGCCGGCAAGAGCACGTTCTTCAACGTGATCAGCGGTGCGTTCGCGCCCACGCACGGGCGCATCCGCTTCCAGGGGCGCGACATCACCGGTCTGGCGCAGCACGGGTTCGCGCGCATCGGCATCGCCAAGAGTTTCCAGATCACCAACGTGTTCAGGCAGCTCTCGGCCCACGAGAACGTGCGCGTGGCCGCGCAGATGCGCGAGCGCGGCTTCGAGCTGCTGCGCCCGCGCGCCGCGCGCACGGGCCTGATCGCCAAGGCCGACGCGCTGCTCGAACGCGTCGGCCTGGCGACGCTGCGCGACAAGGCCGCCGGCGATCTGGCCCACGGCCAGCAGCGCGCGCTCGAGATCGCGATGGCGCTGGCCGGCGACCCGGTGCTGCTGCTGATGGACGAGCCCACCGCCGGCATGTCGCCCGAAGAGACGACCGTGATGATGCGGCTGATCACCGCGCTCGCCGCCGAACGCACGGTGGTGCTGGTGGAGCACAAGATGAAGCTGGTGATGGGCCTGTGTGAACGCCTGATCGTGCTGCACCACGGCGAGTTCCTCGCCGAGGGCACGCCGCAGCAGATCCGCAACAACGCCGATGTGCGGCGCGTCTACCTCGGGGAAGGCTGATGTTGAAGGTGCAAGGGCTCAACGCCTGGTACGACCGCAGCCACGTCGTGCAGGGTGTGTCGTTCGAGGTGCGTGCCGGCGAGATCGTCACGCTGATGGGGCGCAACGGCGCCGGCAAGACCACGACGCTGCGCGCGCTGATGGGGCTGGTGGCCAAGCGCAGCGGCAGCGTGGTGTTCGACGGCCACGAGGTGCTCGGCCAGCCGGCGCACACGCGTTTTCACGCCGGCCTGGCCTATGTGCCCGAAGAGCGCCGCATCGTGCCCGGCCTGACGGTGCGCGAGAACCTGCAGCTCGGCATCACCGCCAGCCGCAACCGCCACGAGACGGCGCGCATGATCGACGAAATCGCGCAGACGTTTCCGCGCCTGAAGGAGCGGCTCGACCAGGAAGGCACCTCGATGTCGGGCGGCGAGCAGCAGATGCTGGCGATCGCGCGCGCGATGATGGCGCGGCCGAAGATGATCCTGCTCGACGAGCCCTCGGAGGGCATCATGCCGCTGCTGGTCGAGGAGATGTTCGCGCTGTTCGCGCGCATGAAGCACGCCGGCACGACGATCCTGCTGGTCGAGCAGAACGTCGAACGCGCGCTGCGCATCTCCGACCGCGCGTTCATCCTCGACCAGGGCGCGGTCGTGCACACCGGCACGGCCGCCGAGCTGCTCGCCGACCCGGCGATCCAGGACCGCTACTGCGCGGTGTGAGCGGCCGCCGCGCGGACTTCGCGCGCGACCATCGCGCGGGCCTCAGGCGCGCATCGCGTGGGCTTCACGTGGACCTCAAACGGCGCTCGCCTGCGGCGCCGGCGCGGCCGGCGCGCGCAGCCGCCAACCGGCCCAGCCGGCGACCAGCGCCAGCACGAGCGTGGCGGCGCGCAGCCGCGCGTCGTCGGGCAGGCCGAAGGCGGCGCTCAGCGGCCCGATCAGCAGCACCGCGGCCGACGCCGCGCAGATGCCGATCAGCAGCCACAGGAACGTGCGGTTGATCGGACGCGCCACGAGCGCGCCGGCGGCACCGGCGCGAAACCAGCTCAGCATCGCCAGGTTGGCGACGATCACCGAGGCGAGCGCGCCCAGCCGCAGCCAAGGCGCCGGCAGACCCAGCGCACGGCCGGCGAGCTGGATCGCGGCCACGCCGAGCAGGCCGAGACCGCCCACCGCCAGCGCCTGCCCCACGGTGGCGCTCGCGATCAGGCGCACCCGTGCCGGCCGCGGTGGCTGCGTCATGCAGTCGCCCGGTTCGGGCTCGGCCTCGAACACGAGCGAGCAGGCCGGGTCGATGATCAGTTCGAGAAACACCACGTGCAGTGGCAGCAGCAGCACCGGGCCGCCGAACAGCACCGGCATCAGCGACACGCCGATGATCGGCACGTGCACCGCGAGCAGGTACGCGACCGAGTGCTTCAGGTTGCCGAAGATGCGCCGGCCCATGCGCACCGCCGCCACCAGCGCGGCGAAACTGTCGGTCTGCAGGACCAGCGCGGCGGCCTCGCGCGCGACATCGGTGCCGCGCTCGCCCATCGCCACGCCGATGTCGGCGGCGCGCAGCGCGGCGGCGTCGTTGACGCCGTCGCCGGTCATGGCCACCACCGCGCCGGCGCGCTGCAGCGCGCGCACGATGCGCAGCTTCTGCGCCGGCGTGACGCGCGCATACACCGCCGCCGTGCGCACCGCGTCGTCCAGTGCCGCGTCCGACATCGCGGCCAGTTCGGGGCCGGTGACGACCGCTGCCGCGTCGCCGCCGGCGTCGAGCCCGGCGAGCCGCGCGATCGTGCGCGCGGTCTGCGCAGCGTCGCCGGTGATCATGACGACGCGGATGCCGGCCTGGCGGCACTGCTCGATCGCCTGCGGCACATCGTCGCGCAGCGGATCGAGAAAGCCGATCAGCCCGAGCCAGCGCAGCGGTGGCGATCCAGCCGACGGTGCTGGTGCGGTGAGCCAGTCGGCGCGCGCGACGCCGAGCACGCGCAGGCCCTGTTGCGCGAGCCGGTCGGCCTGCGCCGCGACCTGCGCCGCCGCTTCGGGCTCGACCGCGCACAGGCCCAGCACCGCGTCGGGTGCGCCCTTGACGGCGAGCAGGCTGCCGCCGCCGTCGCGGCGGCGCCAGCTGTTGGCGAGGTAGGGGTGGCCCGGCGCAACGCTTTCGCGCTGCGCCAGTTCGAGCGGGTCGGCGCCGGTGGCGACCGTGGTGTCGCCACGGTCGCGCAGCCGGAAGATCGCGCGGTCCATCGGCTCCAGGCCGTTGGCCACGCTGGCCAGCGCGGCGCTGTCCAGCAGTTCGGCAAAGCGCCGATCGGCGACAGCGCCGCCGGTCAACGCCACTTGCGCTTGCGGGGTGGCCAGCGCGAGCAGTTCCATCTGGTTGCGGGTCAGCGTACCGGTCTTGTCGACGCACAGCACGGTGGTGGTGCCGAGCGCCTCGATCGCCTGGGCCTGGCGCGTCAGCACGCCGCGTTGCGCCAGGCGCCACGCGCCCAGCGCCATCAGCACCGTCCAGACCACCGCGAACTCCTCCGGGATGATCGCCATCGCCAGCGTCAACCCGACCAGCAGGCCCTCGACCCACGAGCCTTGCCGGGCCGCGTACAGCACCGCGGCGGCCACGCAGATCAGCGTGGCAAAGAGCGCGATGCGCGCCACCACCTGCTTCAACTCGGCCTGCACCCGGCTCGGCCGGGGCTCGATCTGCGCCAGTGAGCCGCCGATCCGGCCGAGCGCGGTGTGCGCACCGGTGGCGTGGACGATCGCCACCCCGTCGCCCTGCACGACCAGCGTGCCGGCGTGCACCCGGTGCGCGTCGGTCGCGGTCGCCTGCACACCGTCCAGCGCGGCCTTGGCGACCGGCACCGATTCGCCGGTCAGCATCGACTCGTCGAGCTGCAGCGAGTGGGCCTCGACCAGCGTCGCATCGCAGGCCAGCCGGTCGCCCTCGTGGATCAGCAGGCGGTCGCCGCGCACCAGGTCCTGGCTCGCGATGCGCAGCACCCGGCCGGCCCGCAGCACCCGCGAGCGCGGGCTCGACAACTCCTTCAGCGATTCCAGCACGCGCTCGGTGCGGTGCTCCTGCACGATCGAGATCGTGGCCACCACCGCCACCGAGACGAGCAGCACCAGCGCATCGGACAGGCTGCCGATCAGCCCATAGACCGCCGAGGTGGCCAGCAGCAGCAGGAACATCGGCTGCGTGAAGACCGCCAGCGCGATCACCGGCAGCGTGCGCCGGCGCAGCTGGGGCAGGCGGTTCGGGCCGTCGCGGCGCAGGCGCTGCGCGGCCTCGTCGTCGCTCAGGCCGGCGCGGCCGATGTCATCGACCTTCACCACGGCCAACCGGGGCGTGCGCTAGCAGGTTCACCGCAGTGCCTGCTCAAGCGGCAGCGCCGCCGGCAAGGCGTGCCAGGCCCTCGGCGTCGAGGATGCGGATGCGCCGCTGCCGCACCGCGAGCAGACCGTCGTCCTGCAGGCGCGAGAAGCTGCGGCTCACGGTCTCAAGCTTCAGGCCGAGGTGGCTGCCGAGTTCGGCGCGGGTCATGCGCAGCACCAGCGGCGCGGCGGGCCGGCCGCGCGCCTGCAACTGCCGTGTCAGGTCGAGCAGGAAGGCGGCCAGGCGCTCGTCGGCGCGCATGCCGCCGAGCATGCGCATCACGCCGTGGTCGCGCACGATCTCGCGGCTCAAGCTGCGGTGCAACTGGCGCTGCAACTCGCGCGACTCGTGCGCCAGCTCGGCCAGCTGGAGGTACGGGATCGCGCAGACCTGCGATGGCGCGAGCGCGATGGCGTCGACGCTGTGGTGAGCGCTGCCGATGCCGTCCAGGCCGAGCAGGTCGCCGGCCATCGGGAAGCCGGTCACCTGGTGGTGCGCCGGCGCGTGGCCGAGGCAGGTCTTGAAGCTGCCGCTGCGCACCGCGTAGAGCGAGCGCAACGGCTGGCCGGTGCGAAACAGCGCCTGGCCGCGTGGTACCGGTCTGGGCGCGGCGACAATCGAGGCCAGCCGCGCCAGCGTGTGGCGCGACAGACCCGCCGGCAGGCACAGCGCGCGCAACTCGCAATCGGAGCAGCCGGGCAGGGCGGGTGCAGGCGTGTCGGGGGCGGGCATGCGATGGGTTCGAACCACCGGGCCAGTCTGCGGCGGCGGGCCGGCGGCGGATTTGACTCAGATCAAGATCGCTGCACGCCCGGCCCGCGCGCCGGCCCCGAAGGCATGCCGCGACGGATACCGCAAAATGCCGCCCATGAACCTGCCGCACATCGCCGTCGTCGATGACGAAGTCGACATCACCCAGTTGCTCGCGGGCTACCTGACGAACCACGGCTACCGGATCAGCCAGTTGCAAACCGGCCGCGACCTGATGGCGTTGATGACCGCCGACGCCCCCGACCTGGTGCTGCTCGACCTCGGCCTGCCCGGCGAAGACGGCTTCGTCATCGCGCGCCAGTTGCGCGAGCACTGGCGCTGCGGTCTCGTCATCGTGAGCGGCCGCGGCGATGCGGTCGACAAGGTGGTCGGCCTCGAGATCGGCGCCGACGACTACGTGACCAAGCCGTTCGACCTGCGCGAACTGCTTGCGCGCGTCAAGGCGGTGCTGCGGCGCACCGAGCATGCCGCGACGCTTGCGAACCCGGCCCCCGCCCGGGTGGCGCCGATCGACACCGGGCGCGTGCGCTTCGACGCCTGGGTGCTCGACGTCGCCGCGCGCAGCCTGAACGGCGCCGACGGCCAGCCCGCCGCGCTCACCGGCGGCGAGTTCGACCTGCTGTGCGTGTTCGTGCGGCACGCCGGGCGCGTGCTGTCGCGCGACTTCCTGCTCGAACACACGCGCGGCCGCGAAGCCGGGCCGTTCGACCGCACGATCGACGTGCAGGTCGGCCGGTTGCGCCGCAAGCTCGAACCCGACGCCGACGAGCCGCACATCATCAAGTCGGTGCGCGGCGCCGGCTACCTGTTCGTGCCGCGCGTACTGCCCGGTTGAAGTTCGGGGGCCGACGTGGATCAAACCGGACCGACACTCGACGACTTCGACGAACGCTCGGTCTACCGGTCGCTGTTCGCGGCCAACCCGGATGCGCTGCTGCTCGTCGATGCACGCGGCGTGATCGTGCGCGCCAACCCGGCTGCCGCTCGGCTGCTGGGCTACACCACCGGCGAGCTGACCGGCCTGCCGGTCGATGCGCTGGTGCCCGACGCGGTGCGCCCGCGCCACGCGAACTATCGCGCTGCCTACGCCCACCAGCCGCGCGCCCGGCCGATGGGCACGCACACCGAACTCGTGGCGCGACGGCGCGACGGCAGCGAGGTGATGGTCGAGATCGCGCTCAGCCCGCTGCAGGACCAGGGCCTGCCGTACGTGGTCGCGGCGGTGCGCGACATCGCCGACTTTCCGCGCGTGCGCCAGGCCCTGCAGAGGGCGCGCTACAACGAGTTCATCGTCCAGGTCGGGCGCCTGGCGGTGGACACGCGCGAGCCGCACGAGTTGCTCACGCGGGTGCCGGCGGTGGTGGCCGAGGCGCTCGGCGTCGACGCGGTGGCGGTGTTCCTGCTCGAGCCCGATCGGCGCTCGCTGCGCGTGGCCAGCACGTTCGGTGTGAGCGAGGTCGACGCCGCGTCGTGGCGCTGCACCAACCGCCCCGAGACGCCGATCGGCTGGGTGGTGGCGCAGGCGGCGCCGCTGATCGTGGCCGACTTCGCGCATGAGCACCGCTTCGACGCCCAGGACCGGCTGTTCGGCGACGGCGCGGGCAGCGCGCTGGGCGTGCCGCTGAACGACCGGGGCACGATCATCGGCGTGCTCGCGGCGCGCGCGAACCGGCCGCGCCATTTCGACGAAGCCGAGGTGCGCTTCATGGAAACGCTGTCGGTGCTGCTCGCCACCAGCCTGCAGCGGGTGCAGGCCGAGGCCCAGCTCAGCCATGCGCAGCGGCTCGAGGCGGTCGGCCAGCTCACCGGTGGCATCGCCCACGATTTCAACAACCTGCTGACCGTGATCCAGGGCAACCTGCAGGTGCTCGAGGAGCATGCCTCGCTCGGCGCCGATCCGTCGGCACAGCAGATGGTCGCCGCGGCGAGCCGCGCCAGCCGGCGCGGCGCCGAGCTGACCGGCAAGCTGCTGGCGTTCTCGCGGCGCCAGGTGCTGAGCCCGAGCCGCGTCAACGTGAGCGTGCTGCTGCACTCGCTGGCCGACATGCTGCGGCGCACGCTCGACCAGCGCGTGGCCATCGTCGTCGATGCGCCCGACGCCTGTCCGCCGTGCGTGGCCGATGCCGGCCAGCTCGAATCGGCCCTGCTCAACATCGCGATCAACTCGCGCGACGCGATGCCCGACGGCGGCTCGATTTCGTTCGCCTGCCGCGCCTGCCCCGAACTGCCGCTCGACGTGGCCGAGGAACTCGGCGCCGACGCCGCGGCGCCGAACGGCTTCGTCGCGATCGACATCACCGACACCGGCGACGGCATGTCCGACGAGGTGCGCGAGCGCGCCTTCGAGCCGTTCTTCACGACCAAGGAAATCGGCCGCGGCACGGGGCTGGGCCTGAGCACGGTGTATGGCTTCGTCAAGCAGTCCAAAGGCTCGATCCGGCTGCACAGCGCACCGGGCGCGGGCACCACCGTGACGATGATCCTGCCGTGCCCGCCCCGCGATGCCGGTGCACGCGCGCGTGACCGCAGCGACGCGAGCCCGGTCGAGGCCGGGCTCAAGGTGCTGCTGGTCGAAGACGAGCCCGAGGTGCGCGCCGTGGCGTGCCGCTACCTGCGCTCGCTCGGCTGCGAGGTGGTCGATTTCGGCACCGCCGACCAGGCGCTGGCGAGCCTGGCGCTGCAGTCCGATTTCGAGCTGCTGCTCACCGACGTGGCGCTCGGGCCCGGCATGCGCGGCACCGAACTCGCGCGCCAGGTGCAGGCCCGGTTGCCGGGCGTCGCGGTGCTGCTGATGTCGGGTTACGCGGCCGAGACGATCGAAAGCACCGGTGCGCTCGCATGGGAGTTGCTGCGCAAGCCGTTCGACCGGGCCCAACTGGCCCGCGCGGTGGCCCGCACGGTGGGCACGCCGCGCCCGTGAACCGGCGCCGCGGCGCCACGTTGCAGCGTTACGGCAAGGTCATTGCAGCGTCAGCGCAGCCGGTGCCAGGCTGCGTGCCACGAACGCGCCGAGCGCGCGCACGTCGGGAATGTGCAGGTCGCGGCGGCCCTTCTCGCTGAAACCGATGACTTTGTCGCGTTCGAGCCGCGAGAGCGCGCGGCTCACCGTCTCGAGCTTCATGCCCAGGTAGTTGCCGATCTCGGCGCGCGTCATGCGCAGCGTGATCTGGTCGGTGCGCAGGCCGCGCTGCTCCATCGAGACCGCCCAGTTGCGCAGGAAGTCGGCGACGCGCGCGTCGGCCGGCAGCGTGCACAACGCCAGCATCGATTCGCGGTCGCGGCCGATCTCGCGGCTCATCGCGGCGTGCATGCTGGCCAGCAGCGCCGGCGTGCGCGCGCACGCGGCGAGCAGCGCGTCGTAGCGGATCGTCCAGACCTCGCCGGTGTCCATCGCGATCGCGTCGCAGGCGAACTGGCCTTCGGCGATGCCGTCGAAGCCGAGCCAGTCGCCCTTGAAGTGCAGGCCGACGACCTGCTCGCGCCCGTCGGCCGAGAGGTTCACGGTCTTGAAGAACCCGGAGTGGATGACGTGCAGGCTCTCCATCCGCTCGCCGGCCTGGTACACGGTGTCGCCGCAACGTACCAGCCGGCGCGTGATCGGCACCCGCTCTTCGAGCAGCGCCAGCGTGTGGCCGATGCGCTCGCTCAGGCAGGGCGCTGCGGTCGGGATGGGGGGGGTCGTGGTGTTGTGCATGCTCGCCTCCGGTTGATGAAGGCAAGCGTAGGCAGGCCCGGGCAATGCACGAACAACCGCCGGCGTCACTGCGTAACGTTCGGTGAACCGTTGGTAAAGGGCGGGTATCCCCGGGGCTTCGCCACGTCTTGCCGGGTCTGGCCTTGATGGCGATCAAGGTCGGGCGCGGGGCCCGCCGATAGGCTCCGAAAAATTGCCCCGCCGCCCCCGCCGCCCCGCCAGCCACGTCATCCGCCGCCCATGAATCAAGTTCTAAATCAGCGCGGTCTGTGGTCGCTCGACGAGTTGACCGCGCCGCTGGCGCAGGCCCTGCTCGCGACCGCGCGGGCGATCAAGCAGGCCAAGGGCCATGGCCAGCCGCTCAAGGGCAAGCATGTCGCGGTGCTGTGCGAATGCGACCCCGGCGGCGCGGCCGACGTCTATTCGGCTGCGGCGCGCGGCCTGGGCGCGCAGGTGACCTGCATCCGCCCGAGCGAGTCGCGGCTCACCGACGCCGGCGACATCCGCGCGATGGCGCGCATCCTCGGGCGGCTCTACGACGCCATCGAATGCGACGGCATGGACCCGGCCTTCATGCGCGAACTGGCAGGCAGCGCGGCGGTGCCGGTGTCCAACGTGCTGCAGCAGCAGCGCCACCCGACGCGCATGCTGGCCGACCTGATGACGATGCAGGAGGTCTGCGCCGGCCCGCCCGGTGCGCTCGCGGTGTGCGTGATCGGCGACGAGCACTCGCCATGGAGCCTGGCCTGGCGCCAGGTCGCCGCGGTGTGCGGCATCGTCGTGCTGGCCGGCACCTCGGGGCAGCGGGCGGATCCGGTGGTGCGACCGATCGTGTTCGTGTGCGACCCGCAGGGACCGCGTTGCAGCGACGGCCAGCCGGCGTTGCTGGCGGTCGGTGTCGACAACCCCCGCGGTGCGTCGCTGGCACGGCGGCAGGTGGCGAACCACCGCTACGTGGTCCAGGCGATGCTGTCGCAATCGGTCGGCTGAGAAGCTGCGCTGCCGCCGATGAGCATCCGCAACCTCGACCACCTGCTCGCGCCTCGCTCGGTCGCGGTGTTCGGCGCGTCGGCGCGGGTCGGCAGCGTCGGCGCAACCGTCTGGCGCAACCTGCGCAGCGGCGGCTTCAAGGGGCCGGTGTACGCCGTCAACCCCAAGCACACGCGGCTCGACGGCGAGCCGGTGGTCGCGCGCGCCGCCGACCTGCCCGCGGTGCCCGATCTGGCGGTGGTGTGCACGCCGCCGGCCAGCGTGCCGGGCCTGATCGCCGACATCGGCAGCTTCGGCACGCGCGCCGCCATCGTGATGACGGCCGGCCTGAGCGCGCCACAGCGCCAGGCCGCGCTCGCCGCCGCGCGCCCGCACCTGCTGCGCCTGCTCGGCCCCAACTGCCTGGGCCTGATGACGCCGCGGCTCGGCCTGAACGCGAGCTTCGCGCACACCGACGCGCTCGTCGGCGAGCTCGCCTTCGTGTCGCAGTCGGGCGCGCTCGTCACGGCGATGCTCGACTGGGCCAAGTCGCGCGCGATCGGCTTCTCGCACATGGTCTCGCTCGGCGAGCATGCCGACGTCGACTTCGGCGACCTGCTCGACTACCTGGCCAGCGACCCCGCCACGCGCGCGATCCTGCTCTACATCGAGTCGGTCACGGCGCCGCGCAAGTTCATGTCGGCGGCACGCGCGGCGGCGCGCAACAAGCCGGTGATCGTCGTCAAGGCCGGCCGCGCCGGGCACGGCGTGCAGGCCGCGGCCTCGCACACCGGCGCGCTGGCCGGCTCCGACATCGTCGTCGACGCCGCGATCCGGCGCGCCGGCATGCTGCGCGTGGACACGCTGCAGGAGCTGTTCATGGCGGCGCAGACGCTGGCCCGGCTGCGCGACAACCGCAGCGAGGGCCTGACGATCATGACCAACGGCGGCGGTGGCGGCGTGATGGCCGCCGACGCCGCGGCGCGCGCCGGGGTGACGCTGTTCGACCCCGACGCGGCGCTGCTCGCGCAACTCGACGGCGTGCTGCCGCCGACCTGGTCGCGGGCCAACCCGATCGACATCATCGGCGACGCCCCGGTCGAGCGCTACGCGGCCACGCTGGCGGCGCTGCTGGCGCGCCCCGACAGTGGCGCGGTGCTGTTCCTGCACGCGCCCACCGCGATCGTCGCCAGCGCCGACATTGCCCGCGCCTGCGTGCCGTTGGCCAGCGCGGCGGCGCATCGCGTGATGGGCTGCTGGCTCGGCGACGCGGCGGTCGAGCAGGCGCGCGGCATCTTCCGCGCCGGGGGCATCGCCGACTACGCCACGCCCGAAGACGCGGTGCGGGCGTTCTCGATGCTCGTCACCTACCGGCGCAACCAGGAGCTGCTGCTCGAAGCCCCGGCCGCCGGGCACAACGGCGCGCCCGACCTCGACGCCGCGCGCGCCGTCATCCGCACGGTGCTCGGCGCGGGCCGCGAGTGGCTGAACGAGCCTGAAGCCAAAGCCGTGCTGCAGGCCTGCGGCGTGCCGGTGGCGCGCACCCGGGTCACGCCGCCGAACCCGAACGCGGCTGTGGCCGCGGCACGCGAGATCGGCTACCCGGTGGTGCTGAAGATCGTGTCGCCGGCGATCACGCACAAGAGCGATGTCGGCGGCGTGCGCCTGAACCTGCGCGACGAGGCCGCGGTGCGCGAGGCGGCGCAGTCGATGCTGCAGCGCGTGCAGGCCGAGCGGCCCGACGCGCCGATCGAGGGCATTGCCGTGCAGCAGTTTGTCGAGCGCGCGATGGCGCAGGAGCTGATCGTGGGCGCCAGCATCGACGCGACCTTCGGCCCGGTGCTGCTGTTCGGCCAGGGCGGCACCGCGGTCGAGGTGATCGGCGACCGCGCGGTGGCGCTGCCGCCGCTGAACCGGGTGCTGGCCGCCGAGCTGGTGTCGCGCACCCGCGTGGCCAAGCTGCTCGCCGGCTACCGCGACCACCCGCCGGCGCACCTCGATGCGGTGTACGACGCGCTGGCGGCGGTGTCGCAGATGCTGGTGGACCTGCCCGAGCTCGCCGAGCTCGACATCAACCCGCTGCTCGCCGACGCGCAAGGCGTGATCGCGCTCGACGCGCGCATCCGGGTGCGCGCCGACGCGCCGGCCGGCGCCGAGCGGTTCGCGATCCGGCCCTATCCGGCGCAGCTGAGCGAGCCGATCGTGTGGCGCGGGGCGCCGCTGCTGCTGCGGCCGATCCGACCCGAAGACGAGGCCCAGCATCTCGCGTTCATCGAGCGGCTCGACGCCGAAGACATCCGCATGCGCGTGTTCTACAGCCGGCGCGAGCTGCCGCGCAGCGAACTCGCGCGCCTGACGCAGATCGACTACGCACGCGAGATGGCCTTCATTGCCGAGCGCGCCGGCGCCGACGGCCGGCCCGAAACACTCGGCACCGTGCGCGCGATCGCCGACCCCGACAACGTCGAGGCCGAGTTCGCGGTGATCGTGCGTTCCGACCTCAAGGGCCAGGGCCTGGGCCACTTGCTGCTCGACAAGATCGTGCGCTACGCGCGCGGCCAGGGCACGCGCGCGCTGGTGGGCGTGGTGCTGCGCGAGAACAAGGCGATGCTCGCGCTGGCGCACGAATGCGGGTTCACGGTCGATGCGGGCAAGCCGGTGGAACCCGATGCGGTGCAGCTCATCCTGCCGCTGGCCGTGCCGGACGGCGGGGCTCAGGGCGCCGGCGCGCCGGCTCCGTGACGCTCAGGGCGTGCCCATCGCCTCGCGCCAGCGCATCGCGTCGTGGATGCGAAAGCGCGTGCTCGGGTGGTCGAAGAAGATGAACTCCTCGATCGGGCCGGGGTCGGGCTTGCGGTATTCGGTGAGCTTGAGGTCGACCTCGGCCTCGCCGAGCGGCTCGCGCGCCAGGTTCAGGCCGAAGCGGTCGGCCTCGATCTCCTGCGTGCGGATCAGCGTGTTGCTGATCGGCGTGGCGACGAACATGAACAGTGCGAACACCGCCGCGAGCAGCGGCAGGCTGGCCACATCGGCCACGCCGTGCAGGCCGAAGCGCTCGCCCCAGCGCGCCAGCAGGCGCGCCATCGCCCACTGCGCGAACAGGAAGCCGGCCAGGAACAGCAGCGCGAACTCGGCGATGCTCTTGTAGATGTGGTTCATCACGTAGTGGCCGAGTTCGTGGCCCATCACGGCGCGGATCTCGGGCAGCGAGGTGCGGCGCAGCAGGTTGTCGTTCAGGCGCACCGAGGCCGAGCCGAAGATGCCCGCCACGTTGGCGCTGACACGGGTGGTCTGGCGCGAGGCGTCGAACTCGTAGACGTTGTCGGCCGGCACGCCGTCGGCTTGGGCCATCGCCAGCACCGCGCTCTTGACTGGGCCGTTCTCGACCGGCTTGTAGGTGTTGAACAGCGGGTCGATCCAGACCGGCGCGACCAGCATCCCCAGCACCGAGAAGCCGACCGCCGCGACCGTGCCCCACAGCCACCAGCGCTCGCCGCTGCGGCGGATCACCGCGTACAGGCCGCCGACCGCCAGCATGGCGACCACGGTGTTCACCGCCAGCCCGATCAATTGCTCGCCGAACCACGGAGCGAAGGTCTGCGTGGCCATGCCGTAGGCGTGTTCGCGAACGTAGCCCTGGTAGACGGTCAGCGGCAGCGACAGCAGCCAGCCGGCGACCGCGAAGAAGCCGCCGTACAGCGCGTCGCGCAAGAACGCCTTGCGGCCCACGCGCTGGGCCCAGTCGCGCACGCGCGCCGAGCGCCGCCCGCCGAGCAGCACGACCGAGATCGCCAGCCCGAGCAGGAAGTTCCATAGCTGCAGCCAGTAGCCGCCCTCGAAGTACGCGTTCGAGCGCGCGACCACGTCCGCCGGCAGGCGGTCCATGTAGGCCTGGGTGGCGGCATCGGCGTCGCGCGGCAGGCGCGCGCGCCAGGCGTCGTCGACCGGGCGGATGCGGAACTGCGGGTTCGTGACCGGGGCCGGCAGCGCGGCCGAAGCGGCAGCGCCGGACGCATCGTTCCTGGCGACCGCTGCCGCGGGCTCGGCGGCGTGGGCGCTGCCGAGGGCCAGCGAGATCAGCGTGATGACGGCAACGCGCTTGCACAGCATGGCGAGTCTCGTTCGAGTTCGTGGTGGGCGCGATTGTGGCCGGCAAGCCGACGCAGCGCGCACCCCGCAATCCCGGACGAATCGAGCTTGTGCGCGACGCGGCGCCGTGCTCCGACCGGCGTTTGCAGGCGTTCAATCGCAGCTCAGCACCGCCGCGCCCGAAACGCGCCCGGCGCGCAGGTCGTCGAGCGCCGCGTTGGCCTCGGCCAGCGGGTAGACCGTCGTGCTCAGGGTCAGTGGGTGCGTTGCCGCCCAGGCCATGAAATCGCGCCCGTCGCGCCGCGTCAGGTTGGCCACCGACCGCACGCAGCGTTCCATCCACAGGGTCCGGTACGGGAACGACGGGATGTCGCTCATGTGGATGCCGGCGCACACCACCGTGCCGCCGGGGGCGGTGTGTTCGAGCGCGGTCGGCACCAGCGCGCCGACCGGCGCGAACAGGATCGCGCCGTGCATCGCTGTCGGTGGCGCCTGGGTCGAGTCGCCGGCCCAGTGCACGCCGAGCGAGCGGGCGAGCGCCTGCGCGGCGTCGTCGCCGGGGCGCGTGAAGGCGTAGACGCGCCGGCCTTCGGCGAGCGCGACCTGCGCCACCAGGTGGCCGGCCGCGCCGAAGCCGTACAGGCCGACCGACGCGGCGCCGGGCAGCATGCGCAGCGCACGCCAGCCGATCAAGCCGGCGCACAGCAGCGGCGCGGCCTGGGTGTCGCTGTAGTTCGGCGGGATCGCGACGCTGTCGGCCTCGCCGACGACCGCGTACTGCGCGTAGCCGCCGTCGACCGACCAGCCGGTGAACACGGCGTCGGGGCAGAGGTTTTCGCGTCCGCTCGTGCACCAGTCGCAACGCCCGCAGCTGCCGTGCAGCCACGGCACGCCGAGACGGTCGCCCGGCTTGGCGCTCACGCAGCCGGGGCCGACCTCGACGACGCGACCGACGATCTCGTGTCCCGGCACGCGCGGCAGGGTCTTGGTCTGGAGCTCGCCGTCGACGATGTGCAGGTCGGTGCGGCATACGCCGCAGGCCTGCACACGCAGCCGCAGCTGGCCGGGCCCGAGCGCCGGCATCGGGCAGGCGATCGGCGCGAGTCGGTGTGCCCCGGCGTGCACCAGGGCCATCGCGTACGGGGCCGCGGCGGCCATCGTCAGTGCGCCATCAGTGCGCCATCAGTGCGCCATCAGCACCGGCACCGTCATCGAGCGCAGGATCGTGCGCGTGGCGCCGCCGAGCACCAGTTCGCGCGCGCGGCTGTGGCCGTAGCAGCCCATCACCAGCAGGTCGGCGCCGACGTCGGCGGCGAGCGACAGCAGGCGCTCGCCGACGCCCACGTCGGACGGCGCGCTGGCGTGGTACCGCAGCTTCGGCTCGACGCCGTGCAGACGCAGATAGCCGGCGAGGTCGAGCCGGCCCGCTTGATCGGCGTTCGTGGCCGCGCCGGCGTCGGCGCTCCAGCCGACCACATGCACGCTGCGCGCGCGCTGCAGCAGCGGCAGCGCGCAGGCCACGGCGCGGGCGGCTTCGCGGGTCGGCTTCCAGGCGACCAGCACGTCGGCGCCGATGCCGGTGAACGTGCCCGCATAGGGCACGACCAGCGCCGGCTTGCCGCTGCCGACGAGCACCGATTCGACGAAATCCGCCGGCACGCCGGCCGCATCGGCGTCGCCGGGGTCGTGCTGGCCGAGCACCAGCAGGTCGGCGAACAGCGCCTGCGCGGTGAAGCCGGAGATCACCGGCTCGGTGCCCATCTCGGCCCACAGCAGTTCGCCGCCCGCGCCGCCGCTGCCGCGTTCACGGTCGAACGCCGCCCGCGCCGCGGCGCGGTGGTCGGCGTCGATCTGCTCGAGCATCGGCACCATCGCCGCCGAGCCATCGCCGATGGCCAGCGGCAGCGTGAGGAAGGACGGCGTGACACCGTACAGCGCGGTCACGCGGGCCTCGTGCTGGGCAGCCAGCGTGCGGGCGAGCCGCAGGCGCATGGCACTGCGGGGGGACGCATCGAGGTGGAGCAGGATCGAACGCAAGCTGTTCATGGGGCCCTCCGGCGCAGCGACGAGATGGCGCAAAGATAGCGCCGGCGAAGCTGCGGCGGATTGATCCAGCGCAGGTCGCGGCTGCGATCGCGGCCGTTCACAAACGGTTGCGCATGATCAATGCGGTGGCCGCCGCGAGCGCCTATGTTTGACTTTTTCGACCCCGCGGAGATTCACATGGCACGCTCGACTCGATCCGGCAATGGCTCGACCGCCCCCGAGGCCTCCGGCAACGGCGCAATGCCGCCCGACATCGACACCGCCCGCAACGTGGTGGCCACCGGCCTGCACCAGGGGCACCGCCTGCTGCAATGGCTGACCCGGGCGCAGGCCCTGCAGGCCGACGCGCTGAAGGCCTGGGAGACCGCGCTCGACACGGCCGCCAGCCAGGCCGAACAGGCGGCGGCCTGGGACGAACTGTTTGCGCTGCAACGCGACCTGATGCGCGAAGGCCTGGCGCGAATGACGAACAGCGAGACGGCGCTGCTGTCGTCGTGGCTCGAGTTGCAGGGCGAGTTCGCGCAGCAGATGCAGGACCGCTCCGGCGAGTTGACACGCAAGCTCTGGAGCGGCGCCTCGACCGAGGCGTCGGCGCCGGCCGGCGCGGCGCCGTCGCCCGCCGCCTGGTTCGAGCAGAGCCAGGCGGCGCTGCAAGCGATGCTGCGCCCGTGGGGCGCGCTCACCGGCGCAACTCAGGTCAGGTGAACGTACCGGCCCGGCGCCGCATCGAGCGGTGGCAGGCCGGCGTCGGGCGCGCCCATCGCCGGGGGGCGCTCGCGCGGCGAGGAATGGCGGGCGAGCCAGTCGAGCCAGGCCGTCCACCATGAACCGTCGTGCGGCGCGGCGGTGGCCAGCCATTCCTCGGGCGTGAGCAGGCGGTCGCCGGGCTTCCAGCGCAGCAACCGGTAGCTCGACTTGGGCTGGCCCGGCGGATTGACGATGCCCACGTTGTGCCCGCCGGCCGTCAGCACGAAGGTCTGCTCGGTGTCGGCATAGGTGTGCAGCTTGAACACCGAACGCCACGGCGCGACGTGGTCCTGCACGGCGCCGACGTTGAAGATCGGCACGCGGATGTCGTGCAGGTTGATCGGCGTGCCGTCGATGCGCATCGCGCCGTGCGCGAGCGCGTCGTCGAGGAACAGCGCATGCAGGTACTCGCTGTGCATCCGCTGCGGCAGCCGCGTGCCGTCGGCGTTCCAGGCCATCAGGTCGCTCACCGGGCGGCGCTCGCCGAGCAGGTAGTTGATGAGCCGGTACGACCAGATCAGGTCGGCCGAACGCAGCATCCGGAACGTGCTCGCCATCTGTCGCTTGTCGAGGTAGCCGCGCAGCGCCATGCGGTCCTCGAGCAGGTGGACCTGGGCTTCGTCGATGAACAGCGAGAGTTCGCCCGGGTCGCTGAAATCGGTCTGCGCGGCCAGCAGCGTGAGCGATTTCAACGCCGGCGACTTGGCCCGCCCGAGCGCCGCGGCCGACATCGACAGCAGCGTGCCGCCCAGGCAGTAGCCGAGCGCATGGGTGCGCGCCCCGGGCACGATCCGGGCGATGGCGTCGAGCGCGGCGCGCACGCCGAGCTCGTGGTAGTCCTGCAGGCCGAGGTCGCGGTCGGCCTCGTCGGGGTTCTTCCAGGAGATGGCGAACACGGTATGGCCGTGATCCACCAGGTGCTTGATCAGCGAGTTGTGCGGCGACAGGTCGAGGATGTAGTACTTCATGATCCAGGCCGGCACGATCAGCACCGGCTCCGGATGGGTGGTGGGGGTGCTCGGCGCGTACTGGATCAGCTCGATCAGCCGGTTGCGCAGCACCACGCGCCCGGGTGTGACGGCGATGTTCTCGCCGACGCGGAATGCTTCGGCACCGGCCGGCGGCAGGTCGAGCGCGTCGCGCAGCAGGTCTTCGCCGGCATGCAGCGCACCGCGCAGCAGGTTGGCGCCGTGTTCGGCCAGCGTGCGTTCCAGCACCACCGGGTTGCCCAGCACCGAGTTCGACGGCGCCAGCATGTCGAGCCACTGGCGCGCCGCGAACGCGACCATCTGTTCGTGGTGGCGCGTCACGCCGGGAACGCCGGTGGTGGCGTGCTGCCACCAGTGCTGCTGCAGCAAGAAGGTCCGCGCCAGGGCGGCGAACGGCACCGAGCGCCAGCGCGGGTCGGCGAAGCGCTTGTCCTGCGGCATCGGCTCGACGCTGGCGTCGGGCGCCGTCGCGTCGGTGGCGATCGACGCGGCGTGCCAGAGTTGCTCGACGGCGAGCTGCACCAGCTCGGCCTGCTTGGCCGGCGAGGCCGCCAGGTGCAGCCACCAGTCCATGTAGGCGCCCAGCGGCGTGGTCGGCGCCAAGTCGGCGCGCCAAGGCCCGAGCAGCGCGCCGACCGCGCGCTCCAGCGCCTGCCAGCGTTCGAACGCCGGCGTCGGCGGCGCGCCGGTACCCAGCCACGGGCTGGCAGCGCGCTCGCGCGAGCCGGCGCGTGGCGCGCTGATCGATGCGGCGGCGCCGGCGCCAGCAGCGACCGCGGCGCCGGCCGTGGCCACGTTGGCGCGCTGGCGCAGCGTCTTGACGGCAGGGTGACGATCCACGCGGGCTCCTTGGGCTGTGGTGCAACGGGACGCCATCGCATGCTGCCCCGTCGCGCGGGCAGCGGGGTTGCGATGGATCAACGACGGCCACTGGCGCCGCACGCTCGGTGCTTGCCGGGGCGAGCGCGATAGACTGCCGCTCGAATTCTGGATCGGGCCTTGCCACGGGCCCGGGCCGTCAACCTGGAAGCCCGTCATGAGACCGCTGATGAACCGCATGTTGAACGCACCGAACGCGCTGATCGCGCTGATCGCGCTGACGGCCCTTGCCTTCGGCACCCCCGCGCCGGCCGCCGAACATTCGAAGGCTTCGAAGGTCGACTCCGCGGTCGACTCTGCGGCGTCGACCGCGTCGTCGGTGGCCAGGCGCACGGGCCGGGCGATCGAGCGCGGTGCCAGGAAGACCGAGGCGGTCGTCAAGCCCGCGCTCGAGAAGGCCGGCGCCGCGGTCGAACGGGCCGCGAAGAAGACCGGCTCCGTCGTCAAGCGTGGCGCCGAAAAAACCGGGGCCGCGCTCGAGAAGGGCGCCCACAAGACCGGCGAGTTCGTGCACCGCGGCGCCGAGAAGGTCGAGTCGGCCGTCAAGCCGGGATCGGCGTCGAACTGAGCGTCAAACCGCTACCGGCGCCTTGATGGCCGGGTGGTGCTCGTAGCCGAGCATCTCGAAGTCTTCGTACACGTAGTCGAAGATCGACGCGGGCCGG
>JAGWTP010000167.1 GCA_028868895.1 Burkholderiales bacterium | reverse complement strand
CGGCCTCGCCTTGCTGGCGGCCACGGTCAGCGCGACGATCGAACGCGCGCGCGCCGTGCCACCACTGGCCGACCACGCCGAGGCACTCGCCGCCGCGCTCAAGCATGTCGGCACCGCGACGAAGGCCGCGTGGACTACCGGCGACCCCGAAGAGGCGCTCGCCAACGCCACCCCGTACCTGCAGGCCTTCGGCCACACCGTGCTCGCGTGGATCTGGCTCGACGTGGCGCTGTGCGCGCATCCGAAGATCGGCGTGGCCGATGGCGACGACGCGCTGCTGCACGGCAAGCTCGCCGCCTGCACCTACTTCTTCCGCTACGAGTTGCCGCGCATCGGCGCCTGGTTGAAGGTCGTCGAGACCCGCGACCCGACCTGCCGGACGATGGACGAGGCGTGGTTCTGATGAACACCCGCCGCATCGACACCTGGGTCTGGGTGCTGATCTACCTCGGCACGATCCTGCTCGCGTTGGGCATCGCGCTGCAGCGCGAAGGCGCCGCGCTGGGCTGGGGCGTCGCGGTGTTCGGCACCGCGCTGGTCGCGGTCGGCGTCGTGCTGATCTGGGTGCGATCGCGGATGAAGAACAGAGCCTGACCCGCGGCCCCGGCCGCATCGCCGCTTGAACCGGCGCCACCAAGGAACACCATGAGCACACCGATCCAAAAACTCTTCGACCTGACCGGCAAGATTGCGCTCGTCACCGGCGGCTCGCGCGGCCTGGGGCTGCAGATGGCCGAGGCGCTCGGCGAGGCCGGCGCGAAGATCCTGCTGACCTCGCGCAAGGCCGCCGATCTCGAAGAGGCCACCGCGCAGCTGCAGGCCAAGGGCATCGACACGCGCTGGGTCGCGGCCGATGCAAGCCAGCCGGCCGAAATCGAGCGGGTGGTGAGCGAGGCAATGCAGCGGCTGGGCCACATCGACATCCTGGTCAACAACGCCGGCGCCACCTGGGGCGCGCCGGCGGAGGACTATCCGCTCGAGGCCTGGGACAAGGTGATGAACCTGAACATCCGCAGCATCTTCCTGATGAGCCAGGCCGTCGGCAAGGCCAGCATGATCCCGCGCCGCCAGGGCCGCATCATCAACGTCGCGTCGATCGCCGGTCTGGGCGGCAACACGCCCGAGATGACGATGGTGGCCTACAACACCAGCAAGGCCGCGGTCGTGAACTTCACGCGCACGCTGGCCGGCGAATGGGGCAAGTACAACATCAACGTGAATGCGGTGGCGCCGGGCATGTTCCCGAGCAAGATGACCAAGGGCACCTTCGACCGCCTGGGCGCCGACGCGCTCGCCGCGCATGCGCCGCTGCGGCGCGTCGGCGACGACGACGACCTGAAGGGCGCGGTGGTCTTGTTCGCCTCGCAGGCCGGCAAGCACATCACCGGGCAGACGCTGCCGATCGATGGCGGCGTGTCGGCGATCATCGCCGGCTGACGGGGTCGTGGCGATGGATTTCACGGTACACATCCCGTTCGTCGAGATGCTCGGCCTGGAGCTGATCTCGTTCGAGGCCGGGCAGGCGCAGATCGCGCTGAACCTGCGCGACGAGCTCACCAACTCGTGGAGCGTGGTGCACGGCGGCGTCACGATGACGCTGCTCGACGTCGTGATGGCGCACGCCGCGCGCAGCCCGAACCAGCCGGGCGTGGCCGAGTCGCCCGGGGTGGTGACGGTCGAGATGAAGACGAGCTTCATGCGCCCCGGAATCGGCCGGCTGCTCGGCAAGGGCCGCCTGGTGCACCGCACCGCATCGATGGCGTTCTGCGAAGGCTCGGTCTTCGACGAAGCCGGCGTGATCGTCGCGCAGGCCACCGGCACGTTCAAGTATCTGAAGGGGCTGCCCGCGGGCGGCAAACGCATCCAGCGACTGAATGCTTCGGACTGATGGGTCCGATCAGCGCTTCCGACTGACTGAAAGAGAGCACACCATGACCATGACCATGAACAAGCAGATCCACCTCGTCTCGCGCCCGACCGGCGAAGCCGTCGCCGAGAACTTCAAGCTCGTCGAGGCCGTAGTGCCCGAACTCCAGGACGGCCAGGTGCTGGTGCGCGTGCACTACCTGAGCCTGGACCCGTACATGCGCGGGCGCATGAACGACGCCAAGAGCTACGCCGCGCCACAGCCGCTGAACGCGGTGATGCAGGGCGGCACGGTGGGCGAGGTGGTGGCGTCGAAGAACGCGGCGTATGCGGTCGGCGACAAGGTGGTGGGATTCGGCGGCTGGCAGCAGTACAGCGTGGTCGATGCCGCCACGCCCGGCATGTTGCGCAAGGTCGACACCACGCACATCCCGCTGTCGGCCTACCTCGGCGCGGTCGGCATGCCCGGGGTGACGGCCTGGTATGGCCTGACGCAGATCTGCAAACCCAAGGCCGGGCAGACCGTCGTCGTCAGCGCGGCCAGCGGGGCGGTGGGCAGTGCGGTGGGCCAGCTCGCCAAGGCGCGTGGCTGCCGCGCGGTGGGCATCGCCGGCGGCGCCGACAAGTGCCGCTACGTGGTCGATGAACTCGGCTTCGACGCCTGCGTCGACTACAAGGCACACCCGGATCCGAAGTCGCTCTACGAGGCGCTCAAGGCGGCCACGCCCGACGGTGTCGATGGCGCCTTCGAGAACGTCGGCGGCCCGGTGTTCGACGCGACGCTGGCGCGCATGAACGCGTTCGGCCGCATCGCGCTGTGCGGCATGATCAGCGGCTACGACGGCGAGCCGATCCCGCTGCGGCAGCCGCAGCTGATCCTGACGAACCGGCTCACGATCGAAGGCTTCATCGTCAGCGAGCACATGGAGCTGTGGCCGCAAGCGCTGCAAGAGCTGGGAACGATGGTCGCCACCGGCAAGCTCAAGTACCGCGAGAGCGTCGCGCAGGGCATCGAGGCCGCGCCGCAGGCGTTTCTCGGCCTGCTGAAGGGCAAGAACTTCGGCAAGCAGGTCGTCAAGCTGGTCTGATGCGCTGAACCGGGAGTTGGCCATGAACATCACCGCGCCGGCCGCCACGCACGAGGTGATCAACCAGAGCACCGCGCTCGCTGGCCACAACGTCTACAGCGGCGACCGCGCGCTGCGCGACGCGCTGGCCTTTCATCTGCCGGGCGCCGACGAGCAGCGGCGCGTCGCGCTCGGCGAACTGCTCGGCACCGAGGCGATGCAGGAGCATGCGCGGCTGGCGAACCTGCACAAGCCGCAGCTGCACACCCACGACCGCTTCGGCCACCGTGTCGACGAGGTCGAGTTCCACCCGAGCTACCACGCGCTGATGGGCGCGGCGATCGGCGCGGGCCTGCACGGCACGCCGTGGGCGCTCGGGCCGGGCGCGCAGATCGAGCGCGCCGCGGCGTTCCTGATGTACACCCAGCTCGAAGCCTCGGTGCTGTGCCCGGTGTCGATGACGTTCGCGGTCACGCCCGCGCTGCGCGCCAACCCGGCGTTGTTCGAGGCCTGGTTTCCCAAGCTCGCCAGCACCCGCTACGACGCGCGCAGCCTGCCGATGGCGGCCAAGACCGGCGTGACCATGGGCATGGGCATGACCGAGAAGCAGGGCGGTTCGGACGTGCGCGCCAACACCAGCACCGCCGTGTTCGAGCACGACAGCGCCTGGGGCCGCTGCTACCGGCTGGTCGGCCACAAGTGGTTCCTGTCGGCGCCGATGTGCGACGCGTTCCTCGTGCTTGCGCAGGCGCCGGGCGGCTTGAGCTGTTTTCACCTGCCGCGCTTGCGGCCCGACGGCACGCGCAACGCGGTGCGCATCGAGCGGCTCAAGGACAAGCTCGGCAACCAGGCCAACGCCAGCTCCGAAGTCGAGTTCACCGGTGCGCAGGCCTGGCTCGTCGGCGAGGAGGGGCGCGGCGTCGCGCAGATCCTCGAGATGGGCACGCTGACACGGCTCGACTGCGCGCTCGGCACCTCCGGCCTGATGCGCCAGGCGGTGTCGCTGGCGCTCCACCACACGTCGCAGCGCCGCGCCTTCGGCAAGCTGCTGATCGACCAGCCGCTGATGCGCAACGTGCTCGCCGACCTGTGCCTGGAGAGCGAGGCCGCCACCGCGCTGGCGCTGCGCGTGGCACGTGCGCTCGATCGCCAGCACGAACCGTTCGAAGCGCTGATGCGCCGCGTGCTCACGCCGGTGGCCAAGTTCTGGATCTGCAAGCGCGGCGCGATGCTGGCCCAGGAGGCGATGGAATGCCTGGGCGGCAACGGCTACGTCGAGGAAGACGGCGCCGGCGTGATGGCGCGCATCTACCGCGAGATGCCGGTCAATTCGATCTGGGAAGGTGCCGGCAACATCATGGCGCTCGACCTGCTGCGCGCGCTGCGCAAGCGCGGTGCCGCCGACGCCGACGTGGTGCAGGCGCTCGCCACCGAGCTCGGCACCGCGCGCGGCGCCAACGCCGCGCTCGCCCGGTTTGCCGACGCGCTGCTGGCGCGCATCCGCGCCGCCGCCGACGCTGGCGGCAACGCCGGCGAGGAAGCCGGCGCGCGCCGACTGGCGCAAGACGTGGCGCTGGCGGTGCAGGGTTCGCTGCTGCATCGCCACGCCCCCGACTTCGTCTTCGACGCGTTCTGCCGCTCGCGCCTGTCGAGCCAGGGTGCGCAGGTCTTCGGCACCTTGCCGGCCGGCGTGGATGTCGAAGCGATCATCCGCCGCGCGATGCCCACCTGAACCTCGCCAACCGAACCTCACCCATGTCCGAACTCATCCTGCACCACTACGCCGGCTCGCCGTTTTCGGAGAAGGTGCGCCTGATCCTGGGCTACAAGCGCATGGCGTGGCGCTCGGTGATCGTGCCGGCGGTGCTGCCCAAGCCCGACGTGATGGCGCTGACCGGCGGCTACCGGCGCACCCCGTTCATGCAGATCGGTGCCGACATCTACTGCGACACCGCGCTGATGTGCCGCGTGATCGACGCACGCCAGCCCGAACCGCCGCTGTACCCGATGGCCACCGCCGGCATCGCCGACATCGTCGCGCAATGGGCCGACACCACGCTGTTCTGGACGGCGGTGCCTTACACGATGCAGCCCGCCGGCATCCAGCATGTGCTGAAAGACGCCACGCCCGAGATGCTCAAGGCCTTCGCCGCCGACCGCGCGGCAATGAACCCGAACCTGCGCCGCCCGACCGTGGCCGACGGCGCCGCGGCACTGCACACCTACCTCGCGCGGCTCGACCACCTGCTCGGCGACGGTCGGCCGTTCCTGCTCGGCGCGCTGCCGTGCATCGCCGACTTCTCGGCGGCGCAGTCGTCCTGGTTCATGCGGCTGGCGCCACCGATCGCGTCCGTGCTCGACGCCTACCCGAAGCTGCAAGCCTGGTACGCGCGCGTGGCGGCGTTCGGGCACGGCACGCTCACGAAGATGACCGGCGCCGAGGCGATCGCGGTCGCCGCCG
>JAGWTP010000166.1 GCA_028868895.1 Burkholderiales bacterium | reverse complement strand
GCGGTCAGCGTGGTCTTGCCGTGGTCGACGTGCCCTATGGTCCCGACGTTCACGTGGGGCTTGGTGCGCTCGAATTTGCCTTTTGCCATTTCAGTTTCTCCAAAAGAGACGAGACCGCGCAGCGTGTGCCGCCATCCCGTTTGCATCGTTGGTGCCCATGGCGCGGATCGAACGCGCGACCTCTCCCTTACCAAGGGAGTGCTCTACCACTGAGCCACATGGGCAGCGACCAAATCGGTACAGGCTTGCTGGCCACGGCCACCAAGCCTGTGTCGACGCGGCTGCTGCAAGATCAGCACCATCAACTGGAGCGGGAGACGGGAATCGAACCCGCGTCATTAGCTTGGAAGGCTAGGGTTCTACCATTGAACTACTCCCGCCCGGGAGCCACCCGGTGCCGCCCGGATCCGCCGAGCCGCACCGCCTGAACATTCATTCCGCCATGGTGGAGGAGGCTGGATTCGAACCAGCGTACTCGTTAGAGGGCAGATTTACAGTCTGCTGCCATTAACCACTCGGCCACCCCTCCGAGGCGAACCTCAGACTATATCACTGTCGGCGGCAGGTTCATCAACGACCCACCAATCCACCAGGCGTTGCGTGGCAACGAAGTGACTGCCTCCGGCCATGAACTCGCGACGGAAATCGTTGGACGGATGGCGGGTTCGCAAGACCCGAACATCAGCCCGCCCGATTGCGGTCGAATCGAAGAACGACTGCGCCGGCCGACCCCACAACAGGAACACCGGCGGTGTCGACTGAGAGCAAAGTGCCCTGACAATATCGGAAGTGAGCGCCTGCCAACCGCAATCCATGTGACTGCCGATGGCACCGCATTCGATGGTCAAGGTCGGGTTCAGCAGCAGCACGCCCTGGCGCGCCCACCGGTCGAGCGACCACACCACCGGGCGCGTGTAGCCGGGTCGATCGGTTTCGAGCACGTCGAACACGCGGCGCAGCGACGGCGGCCTGCCGACATGCGCCGAGAACGCCAACCCGTCGGCCACGCCGGGCTTGGGGTACGGGTCCTGGCCGAAAACGACGACCTTGACACCGGCGGGCGGCACGAAGCGCAGCGCCCGAAACGGGTCCGGCGGGGCGATCGGGCGCGCGCCAGACTTGCGCCGCACGTTGCCGATCACCGCGCCGCATGCCGACTCGGTCCAGCCGGGCAGCGCCTCGCGCCAGACCGGCGGGATCGACTCGAACGCGGCCGGCAGGTCGTCGGCGGTCACGTCGCCGCCGCCGGCCCAAAGATCGCCGCCAGCGCCGCGCCCGGGTCGGGGGCGCGCATGAAGGCCTCGCCGACGAGAAAGCCGTGCACCTGCGCTTCGCGCATTCTCGTGACGTCGGCGCGCGCCAGGATGCCGCTCTCGGTGACGAGCAGCCTGTCGCCGGGCACGTGCCGGAGCAGGTCCAGCGTGGTCTGCAACGTCACCTCGAAGGTGCGCAGGTTGCGGTTGTTGATGCCCAGCAGCGGCGTAGCCAGGCGCAGCGCGCGGTCGAGTTCGGCGCCGTCGTGGACTTCGACCAGCACCGCCATGCCCAGCGCCAGCGCCTGCGCCTCCAGATCGGCCATCTGCGCGTCGGCCAGGCAGGCGGCAATCAGCAGGATGCAGTCGGCGCCCATCGCGCGCGCCTCGAACACCTGGTACGCGTCGACGATGAAGTCCTTGCGCAGCACCGGCAGCGCGCAGGCAGCGCGCGCCTGTTCGAGGTAGGCGGAGCTGCCCTGGAAGAACTGCGCGTCGGTCAGCACGCTCAGCGCCGCGGCGCCGTGGTGCGCGTAGCTTTGCGCGATCTCGGCCGGCACAAAGTGCTCGCGCAGCACGCCCTTGCTCGGGCTGGCCTTCTTGATCTCGGCGATCACCGCGGCCGCGCCGCCGGCGATCTTGGCGTGCAGCGCACCGACGAAGTCGCGCTGGCCGCCGAGCGACTCGGCATCGCGGCGCAGCGAGGCGAGGTCGCGGTGGCGCCGCGCCGCCGCGATTTCATCGCGCTTGACCGCGACGATCCGCTCCAGGATGTCGCTCATTGCCGCGCCAATTGCTGGCTGCGCTCGACGAAGCGTTCGAGCGTCGTCTTGGCCTTGCCGGTGGCGACCGCCTCGCGTGCCAGCGCGATGCCGTCGGCCATCGTCGGCGCCACGTTCGCGGCGTAAAGCGCCACCCCCGCATTCAGCAGCACGATGTCGCGCGCCGGCCCGGGCTCGTCGGCCAGCACCGAGCGCAGCAACGCCATCGACTGCGCCGGGTTGCCCACGCGCAGCGACCGGCTGCTCGCCATCGTCAGGCCGAAGTCTTCGGGGTGGATCTCGTACTCGCGGACGGCGCCATCGCGGTATTCGCCCACCATCGTCGCCGCGCCGAGCGAGACCTCGTCCATGCCGTCGCGGCCATACACCACCACCGCGTGCTCGGCGCCCAGGCGCTGAAGCGCGCGCACCTGGATGCCCACCAGGTCGGGGTGGAACACGCCCATCAGGATGTTCGGCGCGTCGGCCGGGTTTGTCAGCGGCCCGAGGATGTTGAAGATCGTGCGCACGCCGAGTTCCTTGCGCACCGCCGCCACGTTCTTCATCGCCGGGTGGTGGTTCGGCGCGTACATGAAGCCGATGCCGGTGTCGGCGATGCACTGGGCGATCGCCTGCGGCGTGAGCGTGAGCGGAACACCCAGCGCCTCGAGCACGTCGGCACTGCCCGACTTGCTGCTGACGCTGCGGTTGCCGTGCTTGCTCACGCGAGCGCCGGCCGCGGCCGCGACGAACATGCTGCAGGTCGAGATGTTGAAGGTGTGCGAGCCGTCGCCACCGGTGCCCACGATGTCGACCAGGTGAGTGCGGTCGGCCACCTCGACCTTGGTCGCGAACTCGCGCATCACCTGCGCCGCCGCGGTGATCTCGCCGATGGTCTCCTTCTTCACGCGCAGGCCCACGAGCAGCGCCGCCATCATCACTGGCGACATCTCGCCGCCCATGATGCGGCGCACCAGCGCCAGCATCTCGTCGTGGAAGATCTCGCGGTGGTCGATCGTGCGCGTCAGCGCGTCCAGGTTGGTGATGGTCATCGCGGTATCCGGGGTTCAGGCGTTCAAATGGTCGCGCACGGCGGCGATCGCTCGATCGATGCCGGCGGCATCGACATCCAGGTGGGTCACGAAGCGCAGGCGGCTGCCTCGGCCGTAGAACGCGCCGGTGGCGAGCACGCCGCGCGCCTTCAGGTGTTCGATCAGACCGGCGGCGCGCGCGCCCTGCAAGTCGGCGAACACGATGTTGGTCTGGGGCGGCTCGACCGCCAGCCCCGGCAAGCCGGCCAGGCCGGCAGCCAGGCGCTGCGCCAGCGCGTGATCGTCGGCGAGCCGCCCGACATGGTGATCGAGCGCGTGCAGCGCCGCCGCGGCGAGCACGCCCGATTGCCGCATGCCGCCGCCCAGCATCTTGCGCCAGCGGTGCGCGCCACGGATGAACTCCGCCGAGCCGACCAGCGCCGAGCCGACCGGCGCGCCCAGCCCCTTCGAGAAGCACACCGACACGCTGTCGAAGTGCTGCGCGATCTCGCGCGCCCGGGCATACGGGTCGCCGCCCAGCGCCACCGCGGCGTTGAACAGGCGTGCGCCATCCAGGTGGGTGGCCAGGCCGCGGTGCCGCGCCAGCGCGGTCGCGTCGGCCAGGTACGCCACGCCCAGCACCTTGCCGCCCAGCGTGTTCTCCAGCGTGAGCAGGCGGCTGCGCGCGAAGTGCGCGTCGTCGGGCTTGATCGCGGCCTCGATGTCGCGCAGCGCCAGCGTGCCGTCGGCCTGGTGCTCGAGCGGCTGCGGTTGCACACTGCCGAGCACCGCGGCGCCGCCGGCTTCCCAGCGGTAGGTGTGCGCCGTCTGGCCGACGATGTATTCGTCGCCGCGACCGCAGTGGCCCATGATCGCCACCAGGTTGCTCTGCGTGCCGGTGGGCACGAACAGCGCCGCCTCCTTGCCGAGCAGCGCGGCGATGCGCTGCTGCAACGCGTTGACGCTCGGGTCGTCGCCGAACACGTCGTCGCCGAGCGGCGCCGTCAGCATCGCGGCGCGCATCGCCAGCGTCGGTTGGGTGACCGTGTCCGAGCGCAGGTCGACCGGCTTCACGCGCGCGATTCCAGGAAGTTCTTCAGCATCGCGTGGCCGTGCTCGGTCAGGATCGATTCGGGATGGAACTGCACGCCTTCGAGCGGCGTGGCCGTGCCGGCAAGTTCGCGATGGCGCACGCCCATGATCTCGCCGTCCTGCGAGGTCGAGGTCACGTCGAGCGCGGCCGGCAGCGACTCGCGCTCGATCACCAGCGAGTGGTAGCGGATCACCGTGAACCGCTTCGGCAACGCGGTGTACACGCCGCGCTCGTCGGTGTCGATCACGTCGGTCTTGCCATGCATCTGCGTCTTGGCGCGCACCACCTTGCCGCCCAGCGCCGCGCCGATCGCCTGGTGGCCCAGGCACACGCCCAGGATCGGCAGCCGGCCCGCGTAGGCCCGGATCGCCTCCACACAAACGCCGGCCTGCGCCGGCGAGCACGGCCCCGGCGACAGCACCAGCCGCGCGGGCGCCAGCGCGCCGATGCCCTCGACCGTGATCTCGTCGTTGCGGAACACGCGCACGTCTTCGCCGAGCTCGGCGAAGTACTGCACCAGGTTGTAGGTGAAAGAGTCGTAGTTGTCGATCATCAGCAGCATTTGCGCTCTATCCTATTGATTTCATTGGATGTTCTGCGAGACATCCACGTTTCATACCCGCTTTGATACCCGCTTTTTCTGTCGCTGGCGAGGCCGGCGCGACGTGCTGGGTGGGGACTGAGGCGCCGCACGGGCGCAATAGGTCGGTCAGGCTGATGGCTTGCGCCAACGCTGCCGAAGTAGCGCCGCTGAGGATGAAGTCGTAGCGAGCATGCTCGGCATTATCGTCGGCATTGACCCGGATGAGAACGAACCCCGCCGCGCGCCACCCGGTCAGCCAAGTCACACCGGGCAACGCAATGCCTCACAGCCCGGCCGGCCTGGTGTTGAGCCTGCACTGCAAGGCCATCTCGTAGGCACGCCCGAAGTGCGGTCCAAGCGGCCTATCCATCGCCTGGTGCTGGGCGATCACTGTAGAGCGATCGGAATCGCCCAGGCGGCCGGTGAAGATCAACCAAGCAAACAGGTGCGGTGTGGTCTGTGTCAAGGCGTGTCCCGCTTCCACGGCCAGCTTGTGGGCCTTCCTATCGTCAGTGATCACGGCCTGCCGAATTTTCATGGCGAATGCAATCGACGAGAGTTCGCCTTTGCCGAGGCACTTACGACTTTCGAGGACCGAGATGGACTGCAGGTCTTCGATTCCGCAGGAGTGGTGCTGGAACGCGCCGCGACGTTGCGCCGCCCGCAGACGGTCCATGAGATCTTGTTCGGCCAGGGTTGTTGACTTGCGCGGTTTGACCAAGCATTCGTAGCGGAC
>JAGWTP010000165.1 GCA_028868895.1 Burkholderiales bacterium | reverse complement strand
CCGAGGTCTTCAGCGCCGCGTACTCGAAGTCGCCGTTGATGTCGTCGTAGTTGTAGCCGCTGTAGGCCTGGCTCAGCGGGTCGTTGCTCAGGCCGTAGTTGGGGCCGAACACCTGCACCTGGCCCGGCAGGGCGCTCGTCAGCGGCTGGCCGTCGGCCTTGACCGCGACGTACGGCGCGCTGGTGGCGCCGAACGAGTAGTGCTGCGTCAGCGAGTTCTTCATCGCCACCAGGGTCAGCAGCGAGCTGTCGCCCACCGGCTTCTCGGCTTTGATGAAGAGGTTGTCGCGCTTCAGGCCGGCGCCGGTCAGGTAGCCGTCGGACTTGAGCTGGCGGTAGTCGATGAACGCGCGCAGGTCGCCGTAGTTCTTCAGTACCCCGGTGTCGAACTGGGCGCCCAGCAGCTGCGTGCCGAAGCTGCCCACGCTGCCGTAGAGCGTGGTCGTGGTCACGTCGAGCGGGTGCTTGGAGTGGACCGCCACCGTGCCGCCGAACGTGGCCGGGCCGATGTTGGTGGCGTCGCCCGGGCCGCGGTCGACCACGACCTGGCCGATGTCCTGGGGCATGAAGTACGAGGTCGAGTGGTGCGTGAAGTCGTTCGAGTCGCCCCACGGGATGCCGTCGAACGTGACGTTGTACTGGCCGTCCTGGAAGCCGCGCAGCGTCGGCCCGCCCTGCGACTCCATCAGCCCCGCGCCGTTCGGATCGACGCTGACCACGCTGGGCGCGACGCGGATGATGTCGGTGTAGTTGGCGGCCGCGCTCGCGGTGTTTTCGATCACGTGCTGGCTGATCGTCGATTGCGGCTGCGTGGCCACCAGCGAGCCCTGCGTGATCGCCTGGTGCGGCGCGCTGTGCTGGCGCGCCTTGGCGCGCTCGGCGGGCGTGCGGCTGTCGCTGCCGCCGGCCTGCACCGTGCCCAGCTCGGTGGTGGCGCTCTGCGCATGAACGGCCGCGACTTGCATGGCCGCCAGGGCGACGAAAAGCGCGCGGCTCAGAGCATTGTGTTGAAAGCGACCGCCGACGGATGGGGTGTGCATGGGCTGGATTTCCGGTGGGTTGGTGAATCCGGCATTGGAAGCAACGCCCGTGAAACGTCGGTGACGAATTCCCGACCGGAATCTGACTTCCGGTGCCGTGATTTCGGCGGGCGACGGCCAACGTCGGGCCCGAGCGCTGTGCGCGGGGCCGCGGGTGTCCCCCGGCGGGCCTCGACCATCGTCGAGCCGTCTGCGGCAATCGCCCCGTACTCGCAGACGGCGGCCGCTGGCCTAGAAGTGGCCCGACAAGCCCACCTGCAGCGTGGTGCCGTAGGTTTCGCGCTGGATCGGGCGGTTCGACGAGCCTTCGGTGAACTTGAGTGGCGTGTTGGTCAGGTTCTTCGCGTTGAAGTAGACGCTGAACGCCTTGTCGATGTAGTACCGCGACCCGAAATCGAGCGAGAAGCGCGGCTCCGAGTAGACGTCGAGGGCCGAACTGGCACCGATCAGGAACAGGCTGCGGGTGATGTAGTTCGCCCCCAGTTGCAACTCGAGGACGTTCTGGCGCTCGTAGAACAGCGTCGCGTTGGCGGTGTTGCGGGCGGTCGAGGGCAAGGCCGAATACTCGCCCGGACGAATCTCGATCCTGGAATACGCGCCGGTCCAGTTGACCGACGTGCCCAGGCCGCTCAGCCAACCCGGCAGGCCGTGGTAGCGCTGCTCGTACGCGAACTCGTAGCCCAGCGTGCGTGCCGGGCCGCCGTTCTTGAACGTGATGACCTGCACCGGCCCGGTGAAGCCGGCGAACAGCCCCTGGTTCGGGAATGTCTGCGTCGTGCCCCGCGGCACGATGTAGTTCTTCAGGTCCTTGTAGAACATGCCCAGCGACACGATGCCGCCGGCCGGCAGGTACTTCTCGAGCGAGAAGTCGAGGTTGTTCGACGTGATGGGCTTGATGTCGGGGTTGCCTTGCGAGACCAGGTTGGCCGGCAGGTTGATGTTCAGGCTCGGGCTTTGCTGGTTGTAGCCCGGTCGTCCGATCGTGCTGGAGTAGATCGCCCGGCCCAGCAGTGAATCGCTGAACGCGTAGCGCAGTTGCAGCGAGGGCAGCAAGTTGGTGTAGCTGTGCTGGCTGGAGACCGGCGCGACCTGGTTGTTGGAGTTGACGTTGAAGGCGTCGAAGCGCGTCCGGGTGGCCTCGACGCGCAGGCCCGCAAACACGCCGAGCTTGCCGAAGCCGGTCTGGTACTGGCCGTACAGCGCATAGACGTCTTCGCTGACGTCGTAGGTGGCGCGCGCGGCGGCCGCCGCGTCGGCAACCGGGTCGTTCGCGAAGCCGGCGCCGTTGGCGTAGGCGCTCTGGATCGCACCGGTTTCGATCAACTGGCCCATCGGGTAGTGGCCGTCGTAGTAGGTCACGCCGGGTCCGGCCACCGCCTGCGACAGGGGAATTGTCGGGACCGATGTGGCCAGATAGACCCCGAGGACCTGGCTGAACCGCCGCTGGCGGGCCCCTACGCCGAACTTGATCTGCTCCGTCTCGTAAGACGTGAAGTGCGTCGGCACGGTCACGTTCAATTTGGCCGACCAGTCCTTGGTGATGCTGGTCTGGGTGCTGTTGCTGAAGCCCGTCAGGCCGTAGCCTGCGGTGTCGTACGGGTTCGCGCCACCGGTGACCGCGAACGCCGGGAAGTTCGGGTTGGCGACGTTGTTGTAGCTGACGGTCGAGGTGTCGGGCGTGGTCGTGCCCGGCACCAGCTTGGTCCAGACCGGGATGTAGTCGAACGGCTTGTCGTAGCTGCCGGTGGTGTGGGCGAGGAAGTAGTCGACCTTGAACGCGTCGAACTGATCGTCGCCGCCGACGGTGAACAGCTTCGTGTCGAAGGTCTCCTTGTTGCTGCGGTACAGCTTGTTCAGCGTCACGCCCGATTCGACGAAGCTGCCATCGGGCTGCACCGCCGGGTTGCCCGGCAGGTTGAAGAGCAGCACATTGCGGTTGTAGTCCTGCGACACGCCGAAGTCGTAGTACCTGACGTAATACTTGTGCTCGTAGCTCGGCGTGTAGCCGAACTCGCCGCCGTACACGTGGCGTGTCTTGTGCTGCCGGTAGTAGCGCTGCTCGAAGGTCGACAGGGCCTTGTCGGGGATCCCGGCCGCCTGCTGGTCGACGTACGACCCTTCGAGGTCGTCCACGCCGCGCCGGTCTTCGTAGTACGAGAACACGCCCAGCAGGCTGAACGGCTGGCGTGCCGCGACGCCCTCGGCCTTGTTGGCGCCCGTTGCGCCGCCGAAGCGCCCGCCGACGGTCAGAGCCACGTCGGTGATCTTGCTGCTGCGCAGCGGCTCCAGGCCGGTGCCGAGCTTGACGTCGGCGAAGAACGGCTTGCCGAACTGCGGCACCGTCTTCGGAGAAATTTCGATGGTGCCGCCCAGGGCTTCCGCTTCCTGTTCGGGCCGGTTCGTCTTGGTGACCGTCACCGAGCCGATCATCTCCGCCGGAATGGCGTCGAACGACACCGCGCGGCTGCCGCCTTGGGGGCTGGTCGTGACGTCGGTCGGGGGCAGGCGCACGCCGCCGAACGTGGTGCTCGACAGGTCCGAGTCGAGTCCGCGGATGTTCACGAAGCGGCCCTCGCCGGTGTCGGTCTCGAGCTGCACTCCGGGGATGCGGCGCACCGCGTCACCGGCGTTGACCACCGGCAGCTTGCGGATCTCCTGCCCGGCCAGCACGTTGACGATGTTCTCGGCGTCCTGCTGCGCCGCGCGTGCCATGTCGTACGAGGCGTTCTGGGCGACGATGGTGACCTTCTCGAGCGCACGCACCGGCTCGCCGAGCAGCACGTCGAGCTTCGTCTGGCGGTTCGCGGCGACCGTGACCGACTCGGTCGTCGGTGCGGCGCCGCTGGCTTCGAACACGATCGTGTAGGCGCCGGGGGTCAGGTCGGGAAAGGCATAGCGGCCGCGCGCGTCGGTCGTGGTGCGGGCGCCGGTCTCGCGGACCCTTGCCATGACGTCGGCCAGAGTTGCCTGGCCGCGCGCGCTGCGGACCGTGCCTTCGAGCGTGCCGCGGGCCGCGGCCGCCACCTGCGCTGGTACGGCCGTGGCGGAACTGTTCTGCGCCTGGACGGTGGAGAGCTGCATCGCCCCCAGCGCGAAGAGCACGGCGCGGCTCAAGGTCGTGCGCTCAAAGCGCACGCGAACGAAGTTCAATGGCATGACGGGGTTCCCTGGTCTTTGATCAACCCCGCATTGGAAGCATGCCCGGTGACATGGCAGTGACGCCTTCCCGACCGATATCTGACTCGCGGAGTCGTCGTTCGAGCGGTCGACTGCCGCGACGCCATCGGCCGCGGTGTCGCGCGCTGCTACACCAGATGCAGGTGGCGCGTCTCGACCCCGGGTGCGGGCGTGCTGTACGGCACCTGTTCGGGTACTGCCGCCGGCGCGTACCGATAGCCCACGCCGTGGACCGTCTGGATGCAGGCGTCGAGCCGATGCGGGCGCAGCGCCTTGCGCAACCGGCTGATGTAGGCATGCACCGATTCGACCTGCGAGGCGGCGTCGGCGCCGATCGCCGCGTGCAGCGCCGGCAGGCGGTACACCCGCGACTGGGCCGCCATCAGGCAGTGCAGCAGCCGGAACAGCCGGGGCTTGAGCGGCAACAGCTGGGCCCCGACCCACGCCTGCTCGGTGCGCGCATCCAGGTGCAGGCCCTGCAGGTCGCCGAGCCGCGCGGCAAGCGGTGATGCTGCGCGTCGCTGCAAGCGGCCGAGTTGCGCGTCGATCAGGGCCTCGCAGGCACCGGCCGGCAGCACCGCGTCGGCGCCGGCGCGCAGGCTTGCGAGTTGCACCGCGGCGTCGCTGTCGGCCAACAGCATCACGATCGTCGGGTCGTGCGCGGCGCCTGGTTCGCGCACCTTGCGCAACCAATCGTGGCTGGCCGCGGGGTCGCCGCCGGCGTGCACCAACGCCGCCCCGGCCCGACCCTGGCGCAGGTGCAGCAAGGCCTGCGCAGGCGCCAGCGGCTGCGCGCCGAGCGGCGCAAACGGCGCCTGACTCGTGCGGTCCACGCCGAAGCACACGGCCAGCAACGATGCCGGCCCGCCCCGGGCCCCTTGCCGAACGCCGCTCAGCAGCACGATGCCCGCTTGCCAGGCGTGCCCGATCTGCAACAGGCCATGCCAGAGGACCGACGGCGTGCGGATCAGCATGACGAGGTGGTGAATCATCTGCGAGAGTGCCCGAAAGACCTGCGACGCTCGAGTCTGCAACCGCCTGATGACGGCCGCGTGACGATGGCCGCGTGATGCTGCGGCAGGTGGCGCCGACACGACAAGACGGCCCCGCGCGCACCATCGGGGGCCGCGGGCTGCCGGCCGACGGCCGCTCCTCAGGCTGCGTCGCGTGCGTGCGGGTCCGCGCCCACGCGTGCCGCTCAGCGCGCCGGATGCAGCCTGACCGTGCCGACGGCCTGGTGCGCGGGCACCACGAGCGACAGGAATTCGTCGCAGACCTGGTTCCAGTCGAACCGCAGCGCACGCGCACGTGCCGCGTTGCGCGAAAGCTCCAGCGCTTGCAGCGCGGCCACGCGCAGGTCTT
>JAGWTP010000164.1 GCA_028868895.1 Burkholderiales bacterium | reverse complement strand
AGCACGTCCTTGACCGTGATCGCGCCGAACCGCTCGTCGGCGAAGGCCTCGGGCTTGAGCGTTCGGATCACATCGCTGCGACCCATCACGTCGGCGGCCGGGCGCTGCAAGTGGCCGAGCACGCGCTCGACCAGCGGGTAGGTTTCGGGGTGCACGCCGGTCTGGTCGAGCGGGTTGTCGCCGCCGCGGATGCGCAGGAAGCCGGCGCTCTGCTCGAAGGTCTTGGCGCCCAGGCCGGTCACGTCGAGCAACTGCCTTCGGTCGCGAAACGCACCGTTGGCATCGCGCCAGCGCACGATGCTCGCGGCCACCGCAGCGCTCAGCCCCGAGACCCGCGCCAGCAGCGGCGTCGAGGCGGTGTTCAGGTCTACGCCCACCGAATTGACGCAGTCTTCGATCACGGTGCCCAGGCTCCGGGCCAGCTCACTCTGGTTCACATCGTGCTGGTACTGGCCCACACCGATGCTCTTCGGGTCGATCTTGACCAGCTCGGCCAACGGGTCCTGGAGCCGCCGCGCGATGCTGACGGCGCCGCGCAGGCTCACGTCGAGCTCGGGCAACTCCTTGCTCGCGTACTCGCTGGCCGAATACACCGATGCGCCGGCTTCGCTGACCACCACTTTTTCGAGCTGCGTGTCGGGTGCGATCTGTTGCAGGCGCTTGATCAGGTCGGCCGCCAGCCGGTCGGTCTCGCGGCTGCCGGTGCCGTTGCCGATCGCGATCAGCTTCACGCCATGGGTGGCGCACAGCAGGCCGAGCGTGTGCAGCGAGCCTTCCCAGTCCTTGCGCGGCTCCAGCGGGTAGACCGTGTGCGTGGCCAGCACCTTGCCGGTGGCGTCGACCACCGCGACCTTGCAGCCGGTGCGGATGCCGGGGTCCAGCCCCATCACGACGCGCGGGCCGGCGGGTGCGGCGAGCAGCAGGTCGCGCAGGTTCTCGGCGAACACCTTGATCGCCACTTGCTCGGCCTGTTCGCGCAGCCGCGCGAACAGGTCGCGCTCCAGGCTCAGGCTGAGCTTGACCTTCCAGGCCCAGGCGATGGTCTTGCGGATCAGCTCGTCGGCCGGCCGCTTCGCGTGGCTCCACTTCAGGTGCACCGCGATGTGGCCTTCGGCCAGCGACCCCGAGGGGCTGCCGGACGCGCCCGCAGGCGTGCCCGAAATGTCGGTTGCGTCCTCGGTGACGAGCCTGGCGTCGAGCAGCTCCAGCGTGCGGCCGCGAAACACCGCGAGCGCGCGGTGCGAAGGCACGGTGCGGATCGGCTCGGCGTAGTCGAAGTAGTCGCGGAACTTGGCGCAATCGGGGTGGTTGCCGTCCTTGCCGTGCGCGAGCTTGCTCTGCAACAGCGCCTCGCCCCACAGCCAGTCGCGCAGCTTGCGCACCAGTGCGGCGTCTTCGGCCCAGCGCTCCGAGAGGATGTCGCGCACGCCGTCGAGCACCGCCGGCGCATCGGCGAAGCCCAGCTCCGCGTTGACGAAGGCCGCGGCTTCGTCGAGCGGCACGCGCGACGGCTCGGCGAACAGCAGGTCGGCCAGCGGCTCGATGCCGGCTTCGCGCGCAATCATCGCCTTGGTGCGGCGCTTCGGCTTGTACGGCAGGTACAGGTCTTCGAGCTCCTGCTTGGTCGGCGCCGCTTCGATCGCGGCGCGCAGCGCCGGCGTCAGCTTGCCCTGCTCGTCGACGCTGTTGAGCACCGCGGCGCGGCGCTCTTCCAGTTCACGCAGGTACGACAGCCGCGCCTCGAGTTCGCGCAGCTGGATGTCGTCGAGGTTGTCGGTCGCCTCCTTGCGATAGCGGGCGATGAACGGCACCGTGGCGCCACCGTCGAGCAACGCGACCGCAGCCGCGACCTGCGCCGGCCGAACCTTCAGTTCGGTGGCGATCTGCAGAAGAATCTTGTTCAAGGGAAACGGCCGCGGCGTTCGGCCGCGGCAGGCAGCAAATCGAAGCGGCGCAGTGTGCCACAGGCCCTGCGCGGCTCACCTCCATCAGCGCGCCGGTTCGGCCGAGGCGGCAGCGTCGGCAGGCCGGGCCTCGCGGGTCACCGTCTCGCGGAAAATGCCGCCGGAGTCGGCGCTGCCGCTGGTCGTGCCGGCGCCGTTCATGCGCGCCCTGCAATCCTTGGCGTCGGCGCCGCCGAGCGCCTTGCAGCGGTCCATCGCGTTGTGGTGGTAACGGGCACCGCCTTCATCGAGCTTGTGCTGCATCGCCGCTTCGCGAGCGGCGCCGGCTTCTTTCAGGCAGGTGGCGCGGTCTTGGTTGGACGCCCCGCTCAGGCATTTGGCGCGCTCTTGCGCATAGCGCGCCTGGACTTCGGCGGCCGGGCGGTGCGCTGCGGCCAACGCCGACGCGGCCGACAGCGCCGACGCGGCACCGACGACGCACAGGCCGACCAGACGCAGCATCGCCAATGACGGCTTGAAATGAGAGGTGTGCATCGCGAAATCCTTGGGCGAGTGATCGATGGCCCACTTTAGGATTCGCGCCGGGCCACCGGCGTCGGACGCCCGCCCGCGCGAGCGGCGCCTGCGCCCAAACGCGTGTAGGAAATCTCCGGCGGATCAACCGAAGCGCGACGAAAAGTGCGCCAACACGCCGCGCGCGGCAACCCCGCCGCTGGCAAAGCACGCCGTCAGCAGATAGCCCCCGGTGGGCGCCTCCCAGTCGAGCATTTCGCCGGCGCAGAACACGCCGGGCAGCGCGGTCAGCATCAGAGCGTCGTTCATCGCCTCGAAACGCACGCCGCCGGCGCTGCTGATGGCCTCGTCGAGCGGCCGTGGCGCGCGCAGCGTCAGCGGCAGCGCCTTGATCGCCGCGGCCAGGCGCGGCGCGTCGGCGATCACCTCGCGCGGCAGCAACTCGTGCAGCAGCGCGGCCTTGACGCCGTCCAGCCCGAGGCGGCTTTTCAGGTGCGTGGACAGTGAACGCGAGCCGCGCGGCCGTGCCACTTCGGCGCGCACGGTGTCGGCGCTGCGTCCGGGCAGCAGGTCGATGTGCACGAGCGCATGGCCGGCTGCGGCGATCGTGTCGCGCGCCAGTGCCGACAGCGCGTACACCAGGCTGCCCTCGACCCCGCCTTCGGTGATGACGAACTCGCCGGTCCGGGCGAACTCGCGGCCATCCGTTGCGCGCAGCGACAGCGCCACCGTCTTCAACGGATCGCCGGCGTGGCGGGCTCGAAAGTGCTCGCTCCACCCCGGCAATGCGGCACCGTCGACACCGGTTCGCACCACGTCGAAGCCGCAGTTCGAAGGCCGCAGCGCAGCGACCTCGACACCGCGCTGGGCGAGCAGCGGCAACCACGCGCCGTCGGAGCCGAGCCGGGCCCAGCTGCCGCCGCCGAGCGCGAGCACGACCGCGTCGGCCTGCACGCAACGTTCGCCTTGCGCGGTGGCGAAGCGCAACGCGTGCGTGGACGTCTGCGCGTCTGCGGCGCCCCACCCCATCCAGCGGTGACGCATGTGAAACACCACGCCCGCAGCCCGCAGCCGGTGCAACCAGGCCCGCAGCAATGGGGCGGCCTTCAGGTCGGTCG
The DNA here is from genome assembly GCA_028868895.1 of Burkholderiales bacterium. Classification (GTDB taxonomy): domain Bacteria; phylum Pseudomonadota; class Gammaproteobacteria; order Burkholderiales; family Burkholderiaceae_C; genus LMDS01. Next base: position 2,075 of record JAGWTP010000164.1, on the reverse strand, counting down.
GGAAGACGCGACCCGAACTGCCGACGAAGGTGCTCACACCCAGGCCGTGCGCCCACTCGCGCAGCGCGCCGGGGCCGAAGCGGTGCAGCATCGGCTCGAGTTCGCGGCGGCGCGATCCGTAGCGCTGGACGAACGCATCCAGCGGCTCGCCATGCGTGAGGTTCAGGCCGCCCTTGCCGGCGAGCAGAAACTTGCGCCCGACCGAAGGCATCGCGTCGTACAGGTCCACCGCCACTCCACCGGCGGCAAGCACTTCGGCGGCCATCAGGCCGGCCGGTCCGCCGCCGATGACGGCGACGCGCGGTGTGGGGGATCGGGATGCGGGCATTCGAGTCGAAGAAGAACGTGGCGAGCGCGCCGAAACGCGGTTGGCGAGACCTAGACGCGCTGCCGTGGCCGGGTTGCAGCGGGCGCGCGGGGCGCAGTGTGGCACAGCGTCGGCGCGTAAGAAGTACCGGGCGATGCCGACCTCATCGCAGGCTGCCCGGCAACCTGCGTTGCCCCCAGGAGCACCACATGCCTTCGTTCAAATCGATGACGACGCCGATCGCCCACCCGCTCGTTCGGGCGCTGTTGCCGACGCTGTTCCCGACCCTGCTGGCTCTGTCGGCGCTGGCCGCGTCGTCGGCGCACGCCTCGACCCGTTGCAGCGTGCAAAGTGCCGCGTCGATGCCACCGGTGGTCGAGCTCTACACCTCCGAGGGGTGCAGCTCGTGCCCACCCGCCGACCGCTGGCTGACGCGCCTGACGGCCGAACCCGCGGTCGTTGCGCTGGCCTTTCATGTCGACTACTGGGACCGCCTGGGTTGGAAGGATCGGTTCGCGAGCCCCGTGTTCACGCAGCGCCAGGCGAGCAGCGGTGCGCGCTTCAGCTACACGCCGCAGGTGATCGTCGACGGCGTCGATCGCCCCGATTGGCCACGCATCGCGAGCGAGCTGGCGGCGACGGGTCGACCGGCCGCACCGGTGGCCGTGCAACTGGCGCGCGACGGCTTGCGCGTGACCGCGACGGTCACCCCGCTGCGCGGCGCGCCGACACGGCTTGCCGCCTACTGGGCGGTGACCGAGCAAGGCCATGTGAGCGTCGTAAAGGCCGGCGAGAACCAGGGCGCCACGCTGACCCACGACGACGTGGTGCGCGACTACCGCACGGTTGCGCCCTGGCCCGCGGTGGCCGGCGCGCCGGCCCGTACGCTGACATTCGACCTGGCCGGCGCGGCCGACCCCGCGCACCCGCGCGAGGTCGATCTCGTGATCCTCGATGCCGACAGCGGCCGGCCGGTGCAGGCGGTCAAGCTCGGGTGCTGACGGGCCGGCGCAGCAGCGTCACAGGTAAGTGGCCGCGGCCTCGTCCTCGAACCGGTCGGGCGGGCCTTCCCAGACGATCCGCGCGTGATCCAGCACGTAGACCCGATCGGCGTGGGGCAGCGCGAAGGTGACGTTCTGCTCGCCCAGAAGGACGCTGATCGTCGTCGTCGTGCGCAACCTCTCCAGCGCCTTGGACAGGGTTTCGAGGATCACCGGTGCCAGGCCCAGCGTCGGCTCGTCCAGGATCAGCAGCTTGGGCTTCATCATCAGCGCGCGCGCAATCGCGAGCATCTGCTGCTCACCACCGCTGAGCGTGCGTGCGATCTGCGCCTGGCGGTCTTTCAGAATCGGAAACAGGTCGAACAGCCATTCGACGCGCTCGGCGTGTTCGGCCTCTTCGAGCGCGTTGCCACCGAGATCGAGGTTTTCCCGCACGCTCATGTCGCCGAACAGTTCGCGCGTTTCCGGGCACTGCACGATGCCGCGCCGCGCGATCGCTGCGGCACTGCTGCGGCGCAGCGGCTCGCCGGCCCATTTGATGGCGCCCGAATACGGCACGAGCCCGGAAATTGCGTTGAACAAGGTCGTCTTGCCGGCACCGTTCAAGCCCACCAGCGACACGAATTCACCTTCGTGCACGTGCAGCGAGACCTCCTGCAGCGCGAGCGCCTTGCCGTAGAAGACGCCGACGTTCTCGATCTGCAGCGCCGGGACCTTGTCGGTGAAACTCGTCTCGAGCCGGGCGGAGCTGGTGAGCGCACCACCCA
>JAGWTP010000163.1 GCA_028868895.1 Burkholderiales bacterium | reverse complement strand
CGTGAATGCCGATCTCACGATAGGCGCGAACATTCTTGCCGCTGCGTCGCTTGAGGCGAACTCGGCAATTTGCAACGTCGGTGTGATTCCACATGGGGAGGGCTTTGTGCTTTCGCCGGAACAAGTGGCGACATTCCATTCGTCACCAGACGGGAGGACATTGCTCAAACGCTACGCGACCGGCAAGGACGTGAACGCACTGACGCGCGGTGCGCTGGTGATTGACACCGAAGGCTTTACGGCAGACAGGCTCCGTATCGAGCACCCTCAGATCTATCAATGGCTGCGAGAACGAGTCAAACCGGAGCGTGACCAGAACCCGCGCGCAACTCGACGCATTAACTGGTGGTTATTTGGCGAAAACCATCCGCGAATGCGGGCATCAATTGCAAGGCTTCCGCGCTTCATCGTGACCGTGCTTACCTCGAAGCATCGGACGTTCTCCTTCCTATCCGGCAGCATTCTTCCGGATCAAACGCTGGTGGTGATTGGCAGCGGAGATGCTGCACTGCTCGGCGTTCTCAGTAGCTCTGCTCATGTTCAATGGGCATTGAATTCGGGCGGTACGCTCGAAGATCGCCCTCGCTACAACAAGAGTGTTTGCTTCGAGCCCTTCCCCTTCCCCAACCTCGCCGACCAACCCGAACTCGCCGCGCAGATCGCCGCCACTGCCGAAGAACTCGACGCGCACCGCAAGCGCCAGCAAGCCGCGCACCCGACGTTGACGTTGACCGACATGTACAACGTGCTCGACGCGTTGCGCTTGGGCCGTGCGCTCAGCGCGAAAGAGAAGGTCACGCACGCGAACGGCCTGGTCAGCGTGCTGGCCGAATTGCACGACCGGCTCGATGCGCTGGTGTTGCAGGCCTATGGCTGGTCCGACCTCGCGGGCGCGCTGATCGGCCAGCCCGGCGGCACGCTGCCGTGGCCCGAGAAGCCGGCCGCGCAGGCGGCGGCCGAAGAGGAGTTGCTGGTGCGCCTGGTCGCGCTCAACGCCGAGCGCGCGGCCGAGGAGGCGCGCGGCACGGTGCGATGGTTGCGGCCCGAGTTTCAGGACACTTCGCGTCGCGGCGCCGCCTCCGTGCCGATTGCGACGCAGGACGAATTGGACCTCGGCGTCGAGCCTGCGCCGGTCGCCGTCAAGGCCAAGGGCGGCAAGGCCGGCAAGCTCGCTGCTGCTGCGTCGGTGAGGCAGCCGTGGCCGAACACGCTGCCGGAACAGATGCGCGGTGTGGCGGGCGTGCTCACCGCGAACGCGCGTCCCATCGGCATCGACGTGATCGAGTCCGCCTTCACCGGCCGCGGCCCGTGGAAGCGCCGCATTCCGCAGATCCTCGAAGCCCTCGCCGCGCTCGGCCGCGCGCGGATCGTGAACGGGTTGTGGACGTTGGGGTGAGCGCCCGGTCTGCGGGTGGCAAGCCTGTTCGCGGCCCTTGTTGCCGAGCCCGCAGAGGGTGGACCGGGTGCGATCTCAATCGACGGTCGAGGCCGGCAGCGAGGCGGGGCAGGCCGGCGCCCGATTTCTGCGTAAGTCGCAGCATGAGGGCGCCGGTCTGCCCCGCCTCGCTGCCGGCACGCTCGCCGCCATCGCAGTGACTGGGCCGCGGGCCGCGCTCAATCCAGACTGACCTCCGTCCTCACCACCCCCGCGCGCTCGGCCTGCGCTGTCAGCGCCAGCCGCGTTCCCTTGGGCGCGCGCACGACCCACTCGACCACGGCGCGGTCGCCGGTGACCTCGCGGTTGGGCAGGAAGGCCTGCAGCGAGGCCTTCGGGGCGTGGCCTTCGAGTTGCGGGCCTTCGATGCGGGGCTTGCCGCTGACGAGCGAGATCTCGGGCCTGCCCTCGGGCAGGTGGATCTCGAACATCACGCCGCGCACCACCTTGCGCGCCAGCGCGCGCTTGGTCACGTAGGCCGGCAGCCAGCCGCTGTTGCCCACCGCGAAGCGGATGCGCCAGGTGTCGGGGCCGAGCGCGCGCACTTCGGTGCGCAGCAGTTCGAGTTTGGGCAGGCTCAGCGCGATCTGCGTCATCCAGGCCGGGAAGCGCGCGACCTCGCGTTCGCGCAGGTGCGGCGGCGGGTTGCGCCAGAAGTTCATCTTGTCCCAGCCGCCGATCTCGACCGCGCCGAGCTGCGGGTGCAGGAACGGCTTCCATTCGGCGTGGGCCTGGCCGGCGCATTGCTCGTCGCTCCATTTCAGCAGCGCCAGGTCGTCCTCGACCGGGTGCTCGCGGTACCAGTCGACCCACTTGTAGTCGGTGATGCCGGCGGCCCGGTTCGGGCCCCACAGCTCGACCACCCAGAACAGCGCGCCCAGGTGTTCGTAGAGCCAGTCCTGCGTGCCACCGATGACCTCCTTCGGGTGGTACTTGAACTCGTGCCAGATGCTCACCGCCGGGTAGCCGGTGAGCTCGGTGCCCAGCGCGCTGAAGCGCTTGATCGACCACAGGTCTTCGGGCGTCATGTCGTCGTCGCTCATCGTGCCCATCGGCCGCAGGATCACGCCGCTGTGGGTGTGGTAGCTGATGGCCGCGCCGATGTTGCGGTGGGCGAGCACGAAGTCGACCATCGCCTTGACCTCGGGCTCGCTCGTCGGGTAGTCACCGGCGCCGACCTGCTCGAACTCCTGGCGCCAGAAGGCCGGGAAGTTGCGGTTCAGGTCCAGGCCTTCGGGGTCCTTGTTGACGTTGATCGTCAGGCCGTCGTAGTTCGTGAGCAGGCCCTCGGGCATCAGCCGGTAGTACTCGCCGCCGAACTCGCCGGGGCGGCGCGGCACCATCAGGCGCGCGTCTTGCGCGCACTTCTTGTAGCCGCCCATCGGGTCGGCGATGCGCATGAACAGCACCCGGCCGTCGCCGTCGACGTCTTCGACCGTCAGCCCGTCGACCGGGTCTTCGTCATACGGGTAGCGCCGCGTGCTCGAGCGGATGTGGCGCGGCTTGTCGGCCAGCGCCAGCTCGGCGCCGTCGGGGTTCAGGCGCGGGCACAGGTACAGCGTGCGGGTGTCGAGCAGCTGGGTGGTCTGCACGTCGGTGCCGTAGCCGGCGACGAGCTGGTGCAGGTAGTACAGCACCGCGGTGCTGGCGGTGAGTTCGGCAGCGTGGATGTTGCCGTCGGCCCAGAACGCCGGCTTGTCGGCGGGCGCGCCGCGGCGCGTGTTGGTGACGGTGGCGACCCAGATGTCGCGGCCCTCGAAGCTCTTGCCGATCGACGCCACCGAGACCAGCTCGGGGTGGGCGTCGGCGTAGTCGAACAGCAGCCGGGTCAGTGCGTCGTATCGGTAGAAAGTGTCGAATTGCGGCGTGGGGGTGGCGGGGTTGGTCATGGGTGGGTGGGGCGATGGACAGCAGTCGGCGGGCGGGTGCGGGCTGCACGAGGCAGCGCAGCGGCAAGCCGCCAGTGTCGCAGCGCGCGCCGGCGCTGCCTATCGCGGCAAACGCGCAGCCGCGCGCGGCGCCACGCTTTCAGGCGTCCGCGGTGCCGCAACTCATCGCAGGTCGAGCGGCTCACCGTCGACATACACGCGCAGCTCGCCGGGCGCGAACGGCGTCCAGGTTTCGTCCTTCGTCAGCGGTTCGGTGACGACCACGGCGACGCGGTCCTGCGGTGTGGTGTGGGCGGCAAAGTCGACCGTCACGTCGTCGTCGTGCAGCGACGCGCGGGTGAACGGGTGGCGGCGCACCACGTGGTGCAGGCGGGTCGAGCAGTGCGCCCACAGCGCCTGGCCGTTGTCGAGCAGGAAGTTGAAGCTGCCGTGCGCGGCCACGGTCGGCGCCAGCTCGCGCAGCGTGGCGGTGAGCTCGGCGATCGGCGGCACGCTCGCGTGCGCCTTGGCCAGCTCCTGCATCAGCCAGCAGAACGCGCGCTCGCTGTCGGTGTCGCCGACCGGGCGGAACGCGCCGTGCAGGCGCGGCGCGTAGCCCTTCAGGTCGCCGTTGTGCGCAAACACCCAGTAGCGGCCCCACAGCTCGCGCACGAAGGGGTGGGTGTTGGCCAGCGTCACGCGGCCTTGCGTGGCCTTGCGGATGTGGGCGACGATGTTGCTGCTGCGGATCGGGAAGCGCCGCACCATCTCGGCCACCGGCGAGGTGCGCGCGCTCTGCGCATCGACCATCAGGCGCACGCCGGCGTCTTCGAAGAAGGCGATGCCGAAACCGTCCTTGTGCTCCTGCGCGCGGCTGGCGAAACCGGTGAAGCTGAACATCACGTCGGTCGGCGTGTTGGCGTTCATGCCGAGCAGTTGACACATCGCCGCGGCCCGGGTTCGGCTACTCGGTGAACAAGCGGACCATGCCCTTGACCGACACCAGGTTGCCCGGGTTGCTGGTCTCGTCGAGCACGCCGCTCATGCGCCGCACCAGCCGCGCACTGCGCTGGGCGCGCCAGATCAGCAGGTCGGCCAGCCACGGGTGGCGGTTGACGATGTTGGCGCGCTGGTAGAGCGCGAAGCGCGGCTTGAGCGCATGCAGCCGGGCTTCGTAGTCGGCGCGCACGGTCGCGTCGACGCCGGCGTGCGCATCGGCGCCGGCCGCGCTGCGCCCGCGCAGGATCGCCTCGGCGGCGTGGATGCCGGTCTCGAGCGCCTTGCCGATGCCCTCGCCGGTGAACGAGTAGGTGCTGCCGGCGGCTTCGCCGACGACCAGCAGGCCGGGCCGGGTGTAGCGCGCGCCTTCGAGCGTGCAGCGCAGCGGCGCGCCTTTCCAGGCGCCGAGCAAGGTGCCGCCAGCCATCAGTTCGCGGGCCGGCGCGTAGACGCGCTGGAAGTCGTCCAGCACCTGGCGCAGGTTGAGCTCGCGCTTCTTCAGGCCGCCGTCGTCGTGCGCGCCTTCGCGGCGCTGGTCGTGGCTGTCGGCGATGCCCACCCCGACGTTGAACACGCCGTCGGGGCACGGGAAGATCCAGCCGTAGCCGGGCGTCAGCGCGCGGTGCCAGACGATCTCGAGCGCGCGGATGCGCCCGACCATCGCGCCGTTCTTCACGTAGCCGCGCAGCGCCACGCCGCTGGGGGTGTGGCGTTGTGACATCCCGGCGGCGAGCAGCGCCTGCGGCACCGCGCCGGTGGCCAGCAGCAGCCAGCGCGCGCGCAGCTCGCGGATGGCGTTGCCGTGCTGCACGCGCGCGCCGACGACCACCGCGTGCGGCGCGGCACCGGCCTCGATCGGCGCGACGAAGCGCACCGGTGCGTGCATGCGCGCGCCGGCCGCCACCGCGGCGCGGCAGACGATGTCGTCGAGCTGCTTGCGCGGCAGCACCGCCAGGTCGCCCGGCACGTCGATGCGCCCGCCGCGCGGCCCGATGCAGCCGACATGGCCCGCCGCCTGCGCCTGCGCCATCACCGCGTCGAGCACGCCGAGCTTGCGCAGTGCGTTGTGGGCGTCGGGGATCAGGCCGTCGCCGCAGACCTTGTCGCGCGGAAAGTGGTGCTGGTCGATCAGCACCACGTCGAGCCCGGCGCGCGCCAGCGTCAGCGCCGCGGCGCTGCCGGCCGGGCCGGCACCGACGACGAGCACGTCGCAGGCGGCGGGGAGATCTTCGATGCCGAGGTTCATGGTGCGCGCGGGTCCGATCGGGTCAGGAATTCTAGGCAGTGCGCGCGGCGTCGCGACGCTCCGGCCCGCCCATGCGCAGC
>JAGWTP010000162.1 GCA_028868895.1 Burkholderiales bacterium | reverse complement strand
GTCTCGAAGCTGATGCAGGTGTTCGTGAACCTGGACACGATGATCGGCAAGGACTTCGAGGCCGGCCTGGCCAACCTGAAGGCGTTGGCCGAAAAGTAGCCGCGGCCGCGGCGGCCCGGCTCGTGCTGTATTGCTTTCGATCCCGTCAGAGAGCCCACGCGCTGCGTTGCAGGCCCGTCGCCTGGCGATGGGGCCTTTCGTTGGACCAGCCACAACGTTTCAGCAAGGGCGCGTGCGGGCAGGCTGGAGCGCGCCTCTGAAGCGCCGAGCGGTGGCGGGTTCGTGGCCTCGCGCGCAGCGCGAGTCGTGATCCGACTTGTCGCCGCCTGTTTGAACGCAGCGAACGAAGTGAGCGAAGTGAGTTCGGCGACAGGCCACGAGACCGACGCAGCGAGGGGAGCCGCAGCGTAGCGAAGGCCGCTTCAGCGAAGCGCGCAAGCCTGCCTGCGCGTGCCCTTGCCGCGCCGACGTGTGCATGCAGCCGCACGCAACTCACGCAGCAGCTTTCGAGCCAACGACGCTGAACCGAACGGAAGCCTTATCCAATCGAACGCAATGGCGTATCAATCGATCGGCCAGGGCATCGTCTTGGGCAGCGTCATCGCCTCCGGCGCCGGCGCCTCGGCACGCGCCTTGGCGCGCCCAAGCGCATCGACCTCGCGCCACCACGGCGTCACTGTGGCGGCGCGCGACGGCTCGACCGCCTCGCCCAGGCGCGGCATCACGAGTTGCGCGCCTTGCTTCGGGCCGAGTGCCAGCAGCGTCTCGGCCGGTTCGTCCCAGGCGTGCAGGGCCAGGCTGAAGGTGCCCCAGTGCACCGGCAGGAACGCGCCGCCGCCGAGCAGCGCGAGCGCTTCGAGGGCATGCTCGGGGCCGAGATGGATGTCGCCCCACGACGGGTGGAACGCGCCGACTTCGAGCATCACCAGATCGAACGCGCCCAGGCGCTCGCGGATCGTCGTGTATTCGCCGGTCAGGCCGGTGTCGCCGCTGAAGAACACCGAATGCCTCGCGCCACGGATCGCCAGCGACGACCACAGCGTGGCGTTGCGATCTTTGAGGCCGCGGCCCGAGAAGTGCTGCGACGGCGTGGCGGTGACGGTGAGTTCGGCCCGCTTCGCGGTGCTTTGCAGCGTGTGCGATTCCCACCAGTGCAACTCGGTGATGCGCTGCGGCGCCACGCCCCAGGCCTCGAGGTGCGCACCCACGCCGAGCGAGGTGACGAAGGGCACGTCCGTTCGAGCGAGTTCGCGGATCGTCGGGTAGTCGAGGTGGTCGTAGTGGTCGTGCGAGACCAGCACCAGGTCGATCGGCGGCAGTGCGCGCAGCGCCACCGGCACCGGCTGGAACCGCTTCGGACCGGCCAGCCGCGACGGCGAGGCGCGCGGCCCCCAGACCGGATCGGTGAGCACGCGCAGCCCGTCGATCTCGATCAGCACCGTGGAGTGGCCGAGCCAGGTGGCGCGCAGGCCGGTGTCGGGCGGGCGCGACCAGGCTTCGATCGGGCTCACCGACGGCAGCGGCGCCGTCGGCACGCGGCGCACGCCGCCGCACAGAAACTCGCTCAGCGTCGGCCTCGCTGCCATCGGGTCGCGCAGCCCGGGCGCGATCGGGTGGATGTTGCGGAATGCCTCGCCGTTCCACAGCGGCGAAGACTGCATGCGCTCCAGGCGCAGGCCCTCGGGTTTCTTGCCGAACGACTTCATCGGTGCCTCTCGGGTTGGACGGGTCACACCATAACCCCGCGGCGCGATGTCGTTCGCAGCAACGCGGTGGGCCCACCTTGTCGGAATCACGGTCTCGTCTGCGGCCGCGGCTTCGATCGGCAGACCTGCTACGCTGAGCCTGCGCAGCCGCGCAACGATCCATGCTCGGTCGAGCATCGCGCGGCGCGGCGCATCGAAGCATCGGCTTGCGGAGCACGCATGAGACACCCCATGTCAACCCCCGCGCTGCGGGACGAGCGCCGGGCCGCTCCCAAGCCGGCCCGCGCCGGCCGCGAGACGCCGCCGGCGTTCGTGGCGTCCAAGCCGGCGCAGGCCGGCTCGGAGCCGCGCCACTTACTCCCCTCGGGGGATCGGCCGACGTACCCGTCGGACGAGGGGCTGTCATGAGCCTTCTTTCCTCGTCGATCGGGCTCGGCGCGCTGGCCCTGCCGCTGCTGCTCGTCGGCGTCACCGCGTTGGTCTTGATCGCCACCGTCGTGGTGCTGTGGCGCTCGCGTCCGAAGGCGCCGACGAGCACGAGCGGCGGCAACCCGGCGCTCGCGGGGCCAGGCACGGCGGCATCGACAAACGCCGACGCGGTGTCGGGCCGGCTCGCGGCCATCGTGGAGTCGTCCAACGACGCGATCATCGGCAAGACGCTGGACGGCCGCATCACCAGCTGGAACGCCGCCGCGACCGCGATGTTCGGCTACAGCGCCGACGAAGCCATCGGCCGGCCGGTGCAGATGCTGATCCCGGAGCAGCGCGAAGCCGAGGAGATGCACATCCTGACTCAGCTGGCGCGCGGCATGCGCGTGCCGGCCTTCGACACCGTGCGCCGCGCCAAGGACGGCCGGCTGCTCGAGGTCTCGGTGGCGATCTCGCCGATCCGCGACGCGCAGGGACGCGTCATCGGCGCCTCGAAGATCGCTCGCGACGTCTCGAGCCAGCGGCGTGCCGAGGCGGCGCTGCGCGAAAGCGAGGCGCGGCTGCGCTTCACGCTCGAGGCGGCGCAGATCGGCGACTGGGAGCTCGACCTGGCCAGCGGCGCGGCGCGGCGCTCGCTGCGGCACGACCGCTGCTTCGGCTACGAAACGCTGCAGCCCGAGTGGGGCTTCGACACCTTCCTGCGCCACGTGCACCCCGACGACCGCAACGAGGTGCGCCGAAGTTTCGAGAGCGCCGTGCGCGACCTCGAAGACTGGAACGTCGAATGCCGCGTGGTCTGGCCCGATGCGAGCGTGCATTGGATCGGCGCGCACGGCAGCATCGTCCGAGAGCCCGGCAAGCCGCCGCGCATGCTCGGCATCGTGATCGACTTGACGATGCAAAAGCTGGCCGAGCAGGCCCGGCTGACCGCCCAGCGCCTGGAGACCGAGAACCGCCAGATTCAGCAGGCGAGCCGGCTCAAGAGCCAGTTCCTGGCCAACATGTCGCACGAGTTGCGCACGCCGCTGAACGCGATCATCGGATTTGCCGATCTGCTGCATGCCGGGGCGGTGCCGCCGGGGTCGCCCAAACAGCGCGAGTTTCTGGGCCACATCGGCACGAGTGGGCGCCACCTTCTGCAGTTGATCAATGACGTGCTCGACCTGTCGAAGGTCGAGTCCGGCAAGCTCGAATTCTTTCCCGAGCCGGTGCGGCTTGCCACGATCGTCGACGAAGTGCGCGATGTCCTGCACGCGTCGATCGTGCGCAAGCGCATCCAGCTGGCCACCGAGCTCGACGCGACGCTGACCGATCTGGTGCTCGACCCGACGCGTTTGAAGCAGGCGCTCTACAACTACCTGTCGAACGCGATCAAGTTCACACCCCAAGGCGGCCGGGTCACCGTGCGTGCGCATGCCGAGGGCCCGCAGCACTTGCGCATCGAGGTCGAGGACACCGGCATCGGCATCGCCGCGGCCGACATCCCGCGATTGTTCGTCGAGTTCCAGCAGCTCGACAGCGGCGCCACCAGGCAGTACCCGGGCACCGGCCTGGGCCTGTCACTGACGCGCCGGCTGGTCCAGGCCCAGGGCGGGACCGTCGGCGTGCGCAGCACGCCGGGCCTGGGCAGCGTGTTCCATCTGGTGCTGCGGCGCGTTCACGTGCCGGGCGCACCTGTCGACACCACCGGGCATCGGCTGCTCGTCATCGAGGACGACGACCGCGAACAGTCGCGGCTGGCGCGCTCACTGTCGGACGCCGGTTTCCTGGTGGATACCGCCTCCACTGGCGAGCAGGCCGTGCAGCAGGCGCTGAACACGTCTTACGACGCGATCACGCTGGACCTGTTGCTGCCCGACCAGCGCGGTTTGGACGTGCTGGCAGACATCCGCAACCACGGTCCGAGCCGCGAGGCCCCGGTGGTGGGCATGACGATGCCGGCCGACGCCTGCGCCGCGGCCGGGTTCGCCATCACCGACGTGATTGGCAAACCCATACGCGCCGACGAAGTCGCCGCCGCGATGGCACGCTTGCGGCCGACGCTTGCACGTCGCGCCCGCGTGCTGGTGATCGACGACGACCGGCTCGCGCTCGACCTGATGCAGGCCACGCTCGGCGGCCTCGGCATCGAAACGGTGTGCCGCCTGGATGGCCGCGAGGCGCTGCGCGAAATCGATCAGGTCCGCCCGGACGCCATCGTGCTGGACCTGATGATGCCCGGATTCGACGGCTTCGAGGTGCTCGACGCGTTGCGCCAGATGCCGTCGGGGCGCGACACGCCGGTGTTCATCTGGACCAGCATGATCCTCACCGACGATGAGTATGCGAGCCTGGCCCGTTCGGCGCGCGCGATCCTGGGCAAGGGCGGCGGTGCGCTGGCCGCCATGCTCGAAGACCTGCGCCGCTGGCGCCCGGCGACCGCCCCGCAAGGCAGCACCTCCGAATGAACAAGCCGCGCGTGCTGATCGTCGATGACAACGCCATCAACGTCGAGCTGGCAGCGTTCGTTCTGGATGCCGGCGGTTTCGAGGTCGATTCGGCGGCCGACGCCGGCCGCGCGCTGGCATGCATCGAAGTTGCCACACCCGACGTGATCCTGATGGACATTCAGATGCCGGGCGTGGACGGCCTGGCGTTGACGCGGCGCCTGAAGTCCGACCCATCGACGCGACGCATCGTCGTGGTCGCCTTCACCGCCTACGCGATGAAGGGTGACGAAGCCAGGATGCGCGCCGCCGGTTGCGATGGCTACCTGGCCAAACCGATCGACGTCACCCGTTTCGCCGCGCAGGTGCGCGCCTGCCTCGACGACGCGCGCCGCGGCGACGCGGACCCGGTCGGCGCGCCCTGACCCTGACGCCGCGTGGCAAGATGCCTGCATGGGTCAGAACTACGGCATCGAATCTCCCGGCGCGCACCACCACGCGCCGCTGCGCAAGCCGGCGCGTTACCTCGTCATCATCGATTCCGGTGGGTCGACGCTGGCGCGGCTGTTCGGGCCGGCGCGCGAGCCGGTGGCCGAGTTCGACGCCGGCACCGAAGAGGTGGCGCTGATGACCCAGGGGCTGCGGCCGTTGTCCGGGGCACTCGGCCCCGAGTGGGATCCCGGGCTCGACGGCCACAGCGCTGCCGAGCGCGCCCGTGCCGAGGTCTACACGCTCGACATCTGACGTTGCGGCGGCGCCGCCGCAGCCTCGGCGCGGGGGGCGGCGGCGCAGCCGCTAAGTGCGTTGTCGCACAGACGAATGCCGCTCGCCTTGGCTAAAACCTCCGCGAGTCGGCGCGCCGCCGGTGGACCGGGTCGTCGCCGATGTTTGCACCCTTCCCCTCTGACGCATTCCACGGCCCGCTCTCCGCGTTCCGTGGCGGCCCGAGGCTCGACGGTGGGCCGATCCGGCATGCACCGCACACCACCCAAGGAACCGCATTGGCAGGCGATACGATCATCGGCGTGCCGTTCGAGCCGCACGTCCCGCTGAGGTCCTTGCTGCAGGACTCCAGCGAGCCCGACGAGCCGCACGGCGACGAAGTCAGCCGCCGGCTGTTCAAGATCCGCA
>JAGWTP010000056.1 GCA_028868895.1 Burkholderiales bacterium | reverse complement strand
GCGGGCGTGATGGTGATCCCGAAGGCGGTGCGCGAGGCCCACCTGCGTGAGAATCTGGCGGCGGTCGACCTGCGTCTGAGCGAAGCCGATCGCGCCGAGATCGACCGGCACTTCCCGGCGCCGCGCGCCAAGGTGGCGCTGGCGACGCGCTGACCCGCCGCGCTCGCGACGCACCGGCGCGCGGTGTGCGGCGCGGTGCCACTGGCCGCGTCCCGTCGTCGAGGTGCGGTGGACAATCCGCGCAACGCCACCCCGCAAGGAACGCACTCGATGACCACCCTCGGAACCCCGCTCTCGGCCCACGCCACCCGGGTCATGCTGCTGGGCAGCGGCGAACTCGGCAAGGAAGTGCTGATCGCGCTGCAGCGTCTGGGCGTGGAGACGATCGCCGTCGACCGCTACGAAGGCGCACCCGGCCAGCAGGTCGCCCACCATGCGCACACGATCGCCATGAGCGACCCGCAGCAACTTAAGGCCCTGATCGAAGCCGAGCGCCCGATGCTGGTCGTGCCCGAGATCGAGGCCATCGCCACGTCGATGCTCGAAGAACTCGAAGCCGCCGGTGTCGTGCGCGTGATCCCGACCGCACGCGCCGCGCGCCTGACGATGGACCGAGAAGGCATCCGCCGGCTCGCTGCCGAGACGCTCGGGTTGCCCACCAGCCCGTACGTGTTCGCCGACACGCTCGAGGCATTGCGCGCTGCGATCGACACCAAGATCGGCTACCCCTGCATCGTCAAGCCGGTGATGAGCAGCTCGGGCAAAGGCCAGAGCCGGCTCGAGGGCCCGGCCGACGTGCAGCGCGCCTGGGACCACGCGATGGCTGGCGGCCGCGTCAGCCACGGCCGCGTGATCGTCGAGGGCGTGGTCGATTTCGACTACGAGATCACGCTGCTCACGGTGCGCGCACTCGCTGCCGAAGGCTGCGTCGAAACGCACTTCTGCGAGCCGATCGGCCACTTGCAGGTGCATGGCGACTACGTGGAAAGCTGGCAGCCGCAACCGATGAACGCGGTGGCGCTGCGGCGCGCCCGCGAGATCGCGAAGGCCGTGACCGACAACCTGGGCCTCGCCGCGCCGGGTCGGCCCGAGGGTGTGGGGTTGTTCGGTGTCGAGCTGTTCGTGCGTGGCGAGCAGGTCTGGTTCAGCGAGATCTCGCCGCGCCCGCACGACACCGGCATGGTGACGATGATCACGCAGTGGCAAAGCGAGTTCGAGTTGCACGCCCGGGCGATCCTCGGCCTGCCGGTCAGCACCGCACTGAAGAGCCCGGGCGCCAGCGCGGTGATCTACGGCGGCGTCGACGCCAAGGGGATCGTGTTCGACGGCATCGACGCGGCCTTGCGCGTGCCAGGTACCGAACTGCGGTTGTTCGGCAAGCCCGAGAGCTTCGTCAAGCGGCGCATGGGCGTGGCGCTGGCCTTCCACGCCGATGTCGAGGTGGCGCGCGCACGTGCGGCGCAAGCGGCGGCGTGCGTCGTGCCGCGGGCGGCATAGCCCCGCCGCGCGGCGCGCAACCCACCCTCATGTGTGGTATGCACGCCTGCGGCCTGCGCGGTGGCGTTCGCGGCCCTGGGTGATCGCTGCGGGGGCCGACATCTTGGTACGCTGCGGTCCGGGTCCTGCGCACATGGGGCCCGGACCGTTTGGACAGGGAACAAGAACATGAGAACGAACGAATGGTGGGTGTTGCTCGGTGTCGCACTGGCGTTCGGCGGCGCGGCCGGTGGCTGGCTCACGCTGCGCGTGGCACGCAAGCGCTTCGACGTGCGGCTGCGCCGCGCCGTCGAAGAACTGCACCAGCGTTACGCGGCGACCGCCGACCAGCTTCGCGCCGCGCAGGTGCGCGCCCAGACCGAGCTCGAGCAGGCGCGCAACTCGTTCAAGCGCCAGCTTGCGGTGGTTGCCGACGAGCCTCGCGCCGCGACCGCGCGCGCCGAGGAGCGCCTGCGCGCGGCCTACGACGAACTCGACCGCCTGCGCCGTGCGGGCCGCCCGCCCGACACCGCGACCGCGGAGCTCTCCGACGGTTTCGCGGCGACCCGGCCGATGCGCGAAGGCCTGTGACCGCAGACGGCGGCCGCCCGGCACTCGGCGGGATCGAGCGCGCTCAATCGTCGTCCTTGGCCTGGTACTGGCTCGTCAGCAGCGCCTGCGCCGAAGGCGGCACGGCCTCGTAGTGGCTCAGCTCCAGCGTGTAGCGGCCCTCGCCACCGGTCATGCCGTTCAGGCGCGCCTGGTAGTTGCTCAGCTCCGACAGCGGCACCTGGCCGCTGACCGACACAAAGCTGCCCGGCAGCGCATGGGTACCGTTGACCTGCCCGCGCTTGGCGGAGAGGTCGCCGGTGATGTCGCCCATGCTGGTCTCGGGCGCGGTGATCAGCACCTTGACGATCGGCTCGAGCACGATCGGCTGCGCCTTCTTCACCGCGTCGATGAAGGCCTTGCGCCCGGCGGTGGCGAACGCGATGTCTTTCGAATCGACCGAATGCGACTTGCCGTCGTAGACGATCACGCGCACGTCGTGTAGAGGGTAGCCGGCGATCACGCCGGTATCGAGCACCATGCGCACGCCCTTTTCGACCGCCGGGATGAACTGGGTCGGGATCGTGCCGCCCTTGACCTGATCGACGAACTCGAATCCTGCCCCGCGCGCCAGCGGCTCGATGCGCAGGAACACCTCGCCGAACTGGCCCGCGCCGCCGCTCTGCTTCTTGTGGCGGTGGTGGCCCTCGGCCGGCGCGGTCACGGTCTCGAGGTAGGCGATGCGCGGCGGCCGGGTGTTGACCTCGCACTTGTAGACCTCGGTCATGCGCTCGAGCAGCGTGCGCAAGTGCAGTTCACCCAGGCCGTAGACCACCGTTTCGTTGGTGTTGTTCACGTGCTCGACGCGCAGGCAGGGGTCTTCGTCGACGAGCTTTTGCAGGATCTCCCACATGCGCTGCTCGTCGCCGCGGCGCTTCGGCTCGATCGCCAGGCCGTGCACCGGCACCGGGAACGGCAGCGGCAACAGGTGCAGGTGGTCGTCTTCGGCGGCGTCGTGCAGCACCGCGTCGAAGTGCATCTCGTCGACCTTGGCGACGGCGCAGATGTCGCCCGGCACGCCGCGCACGACCTCCACGTGCTCCTTGCCCTGCAGCATGTACAGGTGCGCGACCTTGAACGGCTTGCGCCCGTCGCCGATGTACAGCAGGCTGTCGCGCGTGACCGTGCCCTGGTGGATGCGGAACACGCCCATCTTGCCGACGTACGGATCGACCGTGACCTTGAACACGTGCGCGATCACGTGCAGCGCCGGGTCGGGCAGCGCGTGCAACTCTTTGGCGCTGGCGCCTTCGCCCTTCAGAAATTGCGGCGGGTTGCCTTCGGCCGGGTTGGGCAGCAGGCGCTCGAACACGTCGAGCAACTCGGCCACGCCGGTGCCGTTGCGCGCCGAGACGAAGCAGATCGGGATCAGGTGCCCCTGGCGCAACGCCTCTTCGAGCGGCGCGTGCAACTCGCGCGGGTCGACGTCGCCATCGTTCAGGTAGCGCTCGACGAATTCGGGATCGACCTCGACCACCTGCTCCACCAGGGCCCGGTGCGCCGCCTCGACACTCGAAAAGTCGGCCGCCCCGGTGGCGTTGAAGAAGCAATCGACGACCCGCGTCGCGCCGGCGGCCGGCAGGTTCAGCGGCAGGCACTCCTTGCCGAACGCGGCCTGGATCTGGCGCACCAGCGCGGCCAGGTCCACGCCCGCCGCGTCGATCTTGTTGACGATGATCATGCGGCACAGCCGGCGCGCGGCGGCCCATTCCATCATGCGCGCGCTCATCATCTCGATGCCGGTGGCGGCGTTGATGACGACCGCCGCGGTCTCGACCGCCTCCAGCGCCGTCATCGACTGGCCGACGAAATCGGCGTAGCCCGGCGTGTCGATCAGGTGCAGCCGCATCGCGCCGCGGGTGCAGTGCATCAGCGCCGAATTCAGCGAGTGCTGGGCGCGGCGCTCCATCGGGTCGAAGTCGCTGACCGTCGTGCCGCGTTCCAGGCTGCCGGGCGCGCCGATCGCGCCCGCCTGGCACAGCAGCGCTTCGGCCAACGAGGTTTTTCCCGCTCCCGTCTGGCCGACGAGAGCGATGGTTCGGATCGCCTGGAGGTCGGGATGCGTGGCCGGTGCTGTCATGGCGCTCTCCGTGCGGCGCCGCGGGAGCGCCAAAGATTGAAGGCTGCGGGGTGGAGCACAGCGTACGGGATCGGCGCCGACTGGGCAATCGGGATCGGTTCGGGCCGCTCGGCTACTGGAATGCCACCTCGGCAAAGCTGCGCAGCTTGCGGCTGTGGAGCTGGTCGACCCCGGCCTCGCGCAGCAACTCGATCGCGCGGATGCCGATGCGCAGGTGCTGGTCGACCCGTTCGCGGTAGAAGGTGTTGGCCATGCCGGGCAGCTTGATCTCGCCGTGCAGCGGCTTGTCGCTCACGCACAGCAAGGTGCCGTACGGCACACGGAATCGAAAGCCGTTGGCCGCGATCGTCGCCGACTCCATGTCGAGCGCGATCGCGCGGCTCTGGCTGAAGCGGCGCTCCGGCGTGCTCGCGGCATGGTGCGACGGCAGCAGCTCCCAGTTGCGGTTGTCGGTGCTGGCCACGGTGCCGGTGCGCATCACGCGCTTGAGCTCGTAGCCCTGCAGTTGCGTGATGTCGGCCACCGCGGATTCGAGTGCGACCTGCACTTCGGCCAGCGCCGGGATCGGCACCCACAGCGGCAGCTCCTCGTCGAGCACATGGTCTTCGCGCACGTAGCCGTGGGCGAGCACGTAGTCGCCCAGGTGCTGGGTGTTGCGCAGCCCGGCGCAGTGGCCGAGCATCACCCACGCATGCGGGCGCAGCACCGCGATGTGGTCGGTGATGGTCTTGGCGTTGGCCGGGCCGACGCCGATGTTGACCATCGTGATGCCGCTGCCGTCGGCGCGCACCAGGTGGTAGGCCGGCATCTGCGGCAGGCGCGGCGGTGCCGCGGCGAATTCGTCGCCGGGTTGCGGCGCCGAGCCGGCGCGGCGCGTGACCAGGTTGCCGGGCTCGACGAACGCGATGTAGTCCTGCGCCGCTGCCGCGGGGCCCGCGGCCACGCCCGCTTCGGGCGTGCGGCCCATCGTCTCGTGGCCCAGCCGCACGAACTCGTCGATATAGAACTGGTAGTTGGTGAACAGCACGAAGTTCTGGAAGTGCTCGGGCGCGGTGCCGGTGTAATGGCGCAGCCGGTGCAGCGAATAGTCGACCCGCGGCGCGGTGAACAGTGCGAGCGGCCGGGCCTCGCCGGGGGCGGGCTCGAAGGTGCCGTTGGCGATGCCGTCGTCCATCGCATTCAGGTCGGGCAGGTCGAAGCGGTCGCGCAGCAGCAGCCGGCGCTCGGCGCTCAGGCTGCCTTCGATGTGGTCGTTTTCCGCGAGCGAAAAATGCACCGGGATCGGCTGCGCGCTGGTGCCGATCTCGAGCGCGACGTGGTGGTTCTTCAGCAGCAGCCGGAACTGTTCGAGGTAGTAGCTCGCGAACAGGTCAGGGCGCGTCAGCGTGGTCTCGTAAGTGCCGGGGCCCGACACGAAACCGTAGCTCAGGCGCGAGTCGGCGCGCGCCACCGTGTCGGTGTGCACGCGCACGAACGGGTAGCAGGCCCGCACCCGGCCGGCCAGCGAATCGCCGGCCACGAACGCCTGCAGCGCGTCGCGCAGGTGGGTGACGCTGCCGTCGTAGATCGCGCGCACCTGGGCCAGCGCGGCAGCGGGATCGTCGAAGCGCGCCGGCGCGACGTAGTTCGGGGCAATGGACATGGGGCTCCTCGCGGGGGTGCCCCTATTCTCGCCGCGCCGCCGTGGTGCCCACGTGGGCGCGCGGCATCACATCAGTTTGCTGAACGTCAGGATTTCGGGTGGCGCCGCGAACATCGGCCCGGCCGCGGCGATCGCGGCGCCCACATGCGCGGTGGCCATGTGCGCGTCCGCCGCGACGGCGTTGGTCCACTGCTCGACGGTCTGGAAAACATGCGGCGCATCGGGGCGCTGGAACAACTCGTAGGCCAGACAGCCGGGCTCCCGGCGGGTCGCGACCACGAGTGTGCCCAGGATGTCGCGCGCCTGCGCGGCGAACTCGGGCCTGAAGGTGATGCGGGCCATGACATGGATCATCGAGCTCTCTCCTTGCGGTGGGTTGAAGCGCGGCGTCCGCCAGGAGGCGGGCAAAGGTGGGCCGGGCGCCGCCGCATCATGCCGTACCGAGGGCCGCCCGTACACTGCGCGCTGGTCCGAAATCGGCTGGGGTTCATCGATGAAGGTGCTGGTGCTCGGCAGTGGCGTGATCGGCGTGGCGTCGGCCTACCAGCTCGCGCTGGCGGGCCACGAGGTGACGGTGGTGGACCGCCAGCCCGCCGCGGCGCTGGAGACGAGCTACGGCAATGCCGGCGAAGTCTCGCCCGGCTATTCGTCGCCCTGGGCCGGCCCCGGCGTGCCGATCAAGGCGGTCAAGTGGCTGCTGATGCAGCACCGCCCGCTGGTGATCCGGCCGCACCTCGACTTGAACCTGGTCCGCTGGGGCGCGGCGATGTTGCGCAACTGCACCCACGCGCGCTACGAGCTCAACAAGAGCCGCATGGTCAGGCTGGCCGAATACAGCCGCGACTGCATGAAGGAGCTGCGCGCGCAGACCGGCATCCGCTACGACGAACGCATGCAGGGCACGCTGCAGCTGTTCCGTACCCAGGCGCAGCTCGACGGCACCGCCGCCGACATCGCGATCCTGCAGCGCTACGGCGTCGGCCACGAGCTGCTCGACCGCGACGGCTGCATCGGCCACGAGCCGGCACTCGCGGCGGTCAAGGGCAAGTTCGTCGGCGGCCTGCGCCTGCCCGGTGACGAGACCGGCGACTGCTTCAAGTTCACGCAGAACCTGGCGGCGCTGGCCGCCCAGCTCGGCGTGCAGTTCCGCTATGGCACGCGCATCCAGCGGCTGCAACAGGCGGGACGGCAGATCGTTGGCGTGGCCACCGACGCCGGCACGCTCACGGCCGATGCTTACCTCGTCGCGCTCGGCAGCTATTCGCCGCTGCTGCTCAAGGGCGTGGGCATCCGGCTGCCGGTGTATCCGGTGAAGGGCTACTCGATCACGGTGCCGATCACGTCGGCCGCCGGCGCGCCGGAGTCGACGGTGATGGACGAGACCCACAAGGTCGCCGTCACGCGCCTGGGCGAGCGCATCCGTGTCGGCGGCACCGCCGAACTCGCCGGCTACACGCTGCAACTGCACGAGGCGCGCCGCCGCACGCTCGCGCACGTCGTCACCGACCTGTTCCCGCACGGCGGCGATGTGGCGCGCGCCGAGTTCTGGTGCGGCCTGCGGCCGATGACGCCCGACGGCACGCCGGTGGTCGGCGCCACGCGCGTGCCCAACCTGTTTCTCGCCACCGGCCACGGCACGCTCGGCTGGACCATGGCCGCCGGCACCGGCCGCGTGCTCGCCGACGAGATCTCGGGCCGCCCACCGGCGATCGACATGAGCGGCCTGACGGTGGACCGGTACCTGAACGCCTACGCCTGAGGCCGGCACCGGCCGGTCGGGTTCAGGGCCGCGGCGCCAGCAGCCGCGCCAATCGATCCTCGGTGCCTTCGATGCGTGCCAGCGTCGGGTAGCGCAGTCCACCGCGGTAAGTGATCGCCACGGTCTTGTAGACCTCGCCGTCCTTCACCAGCAACCGGATCGGCGCGGTGCCGGTCTTGGCGGCGGTGATCGCGCGCTTGAGCCGATCGGCCTTGTAGGCAAGGCCATCGACCGCGATCAACTGCACCGCGTTGCTCAGGCCGGCATCGAATGCCGGGCTGCCCCAACGAACGTTGCGCAGCTTCTCGCCCTTGCCCACATCGAAACCGAGCGAATACGAGAAGTCGTCGACCTTGCGCTGCGCCGCCGCACCCTTGTCGTAGTCGCTGGGTTCCTCGCTCCAGGCGAGCTTCCAGCCCGCGAGCGCCAGTCCCCGCAGCGGCGCACCGGGCCGGTGGGTGTCGAGCCGCTCGCGCAGGAAGCCGGCCCAGTCATGCGGCTGAACGCGGTCGAGTGCCGCGACCACGTCGTCGAAGGTGTAGGTCAGCGGTGAAAAGTCGGCATCGCGGCGCCCGGGTGCCGGGCCGAAGAACGCGCGTGCGAAGTCGTCGAGCGAACGCGCGCCGCCCGAGCCTTCGCGGATCAGCATGTCGGCCTCGAGCCAGACCATCGCCATCTCGTCGTAGTAGTCGCTGCCGCGCTGCCAGTCGCGCCAGTCGACTTCGCTGCCGCCGCCGCGGGCCGACATGATCTCCTGGTTGGTCACGTCCTGCAGGTTGCGCCAGACCCGGCCCGACCGACCTTCGAGCCATGCGGCCACGCTGGCCAGGTTGTCGCGGGCGTCCTTGAGCGGCATCAGGCCGGAGCGCGCGGCCAGCACATCACCCCAGAACTGGGTCTGGCCTTCGTACATCCACAGCAGACTGTCCTGCATCGGTGTGTTGGTGTTGGGCGTCCACAGATCGGCGGGGCGGCGGAACTTGCCGTTCCACGAGTGGCTGTACTCGTGCGCCAGCAGGTCGCGGCCGGCGGACGACTTGGCCCATTCGGTGAAGTACTCGGGGGGAACGCCGTTCTCGCTCGACTGGTGGTGCTCCAGCCCGATTTCGCCCAGGTGGTCGCTCAGTGCGAGCAGGAAGTCGTAGTGCGCGTAGTGGCGCACGCCGAACAGGCGGTCGGCCTGGGTCACCAGCGCGCGGTGCGCGGCGAGTTGCTCGGGCGTGATCGCCAGGTCGGCGGATTCGTCGGCGACCACGTCGAGGTACACCGGTGCGCGGCCGCCCTCGAGGGCTTCGGGGTCGAGATCGAGGCGCCGGAAGTGCCGACCGGCGAACACCGGCGAGTCGATCAGCGACTCGACGCTCACCGGCTTGAACTCGATGCCGTCGCCGTGCTGCACCGCCGGTTCGAGCGCGCTGCCGTACTTCCAGCCCGTCGGCAGGCGCAGGCTGGGCTGGACGGTGATGCGGCTGTCGTCGTACCCGCCCGGGTACAGCAGCACTGCGTTCCACTGCAGGTTCAGCATCTCGGGTGTCATCACGACGCGCCCGCTGGCGGGGTCCACCGGCGAGAGGAACTGGAACTCGAGCTCGAGCGTGGCCGCGCCGGCGGGCACCGTGAGCTCGAACGCGTACACGTCCAGCGGGTCGCGCTTCCAATGCACCGGAACCCCTGCGGCGCTCATCTTCAGGCCGGCAAGTTGCGTGATCACCCCGTCCGGGCCGTGGTCGCCGGGCAGCCAGCGCGGGTAGTACAGCGTCAGCGCTCCGGGGCGCACCGGCAAACTTTCGTTGACGCGGAAGATCCGGTGGTCGAGGTCGGTCGCGTCGACGCGCAGGGTCAGCACGCCGGGGTAAGCGACGCCGGTGTTCACGACAGTGTTCTGGGCCTGGACCGCCGGCGCGCCGAGCACGGCGGCCAGGGCAAGCAACGGGACCAGGATGGAGCGGCGCAGCAGATTCATCGGCAACGAATGTGGTTTCGACGGGGCACGACGATACGGCATCACCGCGCGCTGGCCGCGGCCTGTCGCGCAGGTGCGCGCCGGCGACTGGCGACTTCGCTACAGTCGCCCGCGAGGAGAATCCGATGCCCCCATACAAGATCCACGCACCGATGGCCAGCACGGTGGTCGAGGTGCTGGTGGCCGCCGGCCAGGCGGTGCAGGCCGGCCAGGCACTGCTGGTGATCGAGGCGATGAAGATGGAGCACGAGATCCGCGCCGAGGCCGATGGCCGGGTGCTGCAGGTCGGCGTGCGTGGGGGTGAGTCGGTCGCCGAGGGCGATCTGCTGGTTTTGCTGGGCGCCTCGGAGGCCCGAACCACAGCGACCGCCGCATATGCATCCGCGTCGGCCACGGCGGGCCAGGCCGTGGCCGAAGTCGACACCGCAACCGGATCAACGCCCGCCGCCGCGCCCGCACTGCGCGCCGACCTGCGCGAGGCGCTCGAACGCCATGCGCAAACGCTCGACGCAGCGCGCCCCGACGCGGTCGCCAGGCGCCACGCGCTTGGCCTGCGCACCGCGCGCGAGAACATCGCCGACCTGTGCGACGCGGGCAGCTTCATCGAATACGGCGCGCTCGCGTACGCCGCGCAGCGCAGCCGTCGCACGCTCGAGGACCTGGTCAGCAACACGCCCGCCGACGGCCTGATCGCCGGCATCGGCAGCATCAATGGCGCGCGGTTCGGCACCGAGCGTTCGCGCTGCGCCGTGATGGCCTACGACGCCACCGTGCTGGCCGGTACCCAGGGCCTGCGCAACCACCAGAAGACCGACCGGCTGCTCGGCGTCGCGCTGCAGCACAAGCTGCCGGTGGTGCTGTTCGCCGAAGGCGGCGGCGGGCGCCCGGGCGACACCGACATGCCGATCGTCGCCGGCCTGCACGTCACCAGCTTCGCCAGCTACGCGCGCCTGAGCGGTCAGGTGCCGGTGGTGGGCATCGTCGCGGGGCGCTGCTATGCCGGCAATGCCGCGCTGCTGGGTTGCAGCGACGTGATCATCGCCACCCGGCGCAGCAACATCGGCATGGGCGGCCCGGCAATGGTGGAGGGCGGCGGCCTGGGCGTGTACACGCCCGAGCAGATCGGGCCGAGCGACGTGCAGTCGGCCAGCGGCGTGATCGACGTGCTGGTCGACGACGAAGCGGCGGCGGTCGCCGTGGCGCGCCGGTACCTCGGGTACTTTCAGGGGGCCACCAGCGACTGGTCGGCGGCCGACCCCGTGCAACTGCGCGACGCGCTGCCCGCGAGCCGCGTGCGCGCCTACGACATGCGCCGCGTGATGCAGCTTGTCGCCGACACCGGGTCGCTGCTCGAACTGCGCGAGGGCTTCGGCGTCGGCATCCACACCGCGCTGGCGCGCATCGAGGGCCGGCCGATCGGCCTGATCGCCAGCAACCCGGCGCACCTGGGCGGCGCGATCGATGCCGACGCCGCCGACAAGGCCGCCCGCTTCATGCAGTTGTGCAACGCGCACGGGCTGCCGCTGGTGTCGCTGGTGGACACGCCTGGCTTCATGGTCGGGCCCGAGATCGAGTCGCGCGCGCAGGTGCGCCACGTGAGCCGCATGTTCGTCACCGCGGCGCACCTGCGCGTGCCGTTCTTTGCGGTGGTGCTGCGCAAGGGCTACGGCCTGGGTGCGATGGCGATGACCGGTGGCGGCTTTCATGCGCCGGTGTTCACGGTCGCGTGGCCGAGCGGCGAGTTCGGCGCGATGGGGCTCGAAGGCGCGGTGCGGCTGGGCTACCGCAAGGAGCTGGCGGCAGCAACCGAAGGGCCCGAACGCGACGCGCTGTTCCAGCGCCATCTGGACGAGCACCACGCCAAGGGCAAGGCGCTCAACATGGCGGCCACGCTCGAGATCGACGCGGTGATCGACCCGGCCGAGACGCGCCGCTGGCTCGGCAGCGGGCTGGCGTCGGCACGCATTGATGCGGCGGTGAAGCCCGGCATCGACACCTGGTAGACGCGTCGCGCCGCGTCAGCCCATCGGTGCGTCCGGCCAATGGCGGGCCTGCAGCGCCGGGTGCGCCGCTTCGTAGCCCAGCGGCTCGGCCGCAGGCGCATCGCACGCAGCGGCTTCTGCCTTGTTCGGCATCAAGACGCCGGAAGGCACCGTCGTCGCGGCAACCGACGCGCACCAGCGGCGCACATCCTCGACCCAATCTGCATCGCTGGCCATGACACACCTTTCGCACGAATCGTGGTTCCGAACGGGACGACGGTGCACTCGCGCCGTCAAGCCCGATCGTGCGGTTCGTGCCGGCCGGCCGCCATCGGCCAAGCCTGCGAGCGACGGTAGGAGGCGGCCTACAGGCCTCACGCGCAGGTGGTGCACGTGGCAGTTCACGCCAGAAACTGTCGGTTGCGTCCGACACCGAAATTCGCAGTTGTCCGGCCGATCGAAGGCCCGATGTCGGCCATGATCAGCACGACGGTGGGGCTGCCCCGCAGCCTTGCACCATGCGTACACAACCAGGAGTCACCATGAATTTCCCCACCACGTCGATGCAGCGCGCAGTCGTTGCCCTGTCGATCGCCGCCGGCGCCATCGGCCTGGCCGGTTGCGGCCCGCAGGGCACCAGCAGCAGCGCTCCCAACGCGATGTCGGCCACGGCGAACACCGGCACCGACGCGGCCGTCGCCCAGAGCGCAGCACCGCCGGCGCGTTATGGCCAGCCGGTGCCGGCGCAACCGGCTGCCTACCCGAACCCGCAGCAACGCGCCAATGCGCCCACCTATGCGCCGCCGGTGCAGACCGCGCAGGCGCAGCCCGAGCATCGGGTCGCACCGCGTGCGGCGCCGAGCGCGTTCCTCGGCCGCATCAGCAGCATCGAGCCGATCCGCGAGCGCCCGCCGGGCACCGGCACCGGCGCGGTGATCGGTGGCGTGCTCGGCGCTGTCGTCGGCCACCAGTTCGGCCAGGGCAATGGCAACACGGCATTGACGGTGCTCGGCGCGGCCGGCGGCGCGGTGGCCGGCAACAACGTCGAGCGCAACATCAAGCGGCACGTCACCGGCTATCGGATCGGCGTGCGGCTGGACAACGGCCAGACGCGCACCTTCGAGGAGCCGCAACTCAACGGCCTGCAGGACGGCGACCGCGTGCGCATCGAAGGCGGGCACCTGCGCCGGGTTTGATCGGCCCTTGAGTTCGATCGGATAAGGCTACCCGTCGGATCAGGGCGGTCGGTTCGAAGGCCGCGGCGTGCGCTGCGCGCGAGGCCACGAGTTCCACGCTGCCCGGCGCTCCGGCCTGTCCACACACGCCCTGGCTGCAACGGTCTTGCCCTTTCGATGAACAACGCCGGCGCGCTGACCGTGCGAGGCGATGGGCCTGCGACGCAACTCGTCGACGCACGCACGCGATCGAACTTGCGTAGACCGCTGACTTCAGCTCGCACCCCGCAGGACACGCGTTAGCGGCCCCTAAGATCCGACCGATGAGCCTGCTGCTGATCCGCCACGGCGAAACCGCGTTGAACGTCGCGCGCGTGCTGCAACCCGCCGACACGCCGTTGAGCGCGCGCGGCGTCGCGCAGGCCGGGGCGCTGGCGCGCCGCTTGGCGGCGCTGAATGTCGTGGCGATCGTCAGCAGCGACCTGCCGCGGGCGTTGAGCACGGCCGAGGCGATCGCCGCCGCCACCGGCGCGCGCATCGAGACCAGCGCGCTGCTGCAGGAGCGCAATTTCGGCGACTGGCGCGGCCGGCCTTATGACGGCGTGGCGACGGACCTGCTGACGATGTCGCAGGCGCCGCCGGGCGGCGAATCGGCCGCGGCGTTCGCGCAGCGCGTGGCGCTGGCCTTCGCCGACATCGTGCGGCGGCGCGCCGCGCTGCCCGGCAGCCTGGCGGTGGTGACGCACGGCCTGGTACTGCGCGCGATGCTGGCGTCGCACGTGCGCTTGCCGGCCGGCATGGTTGCGCCGACGCACCTGGGCAACACCAGCCTGAGCATCGTCGGTGCGCAACCACCGCATCTGGCATCGCGGGTCGATTGCACCACGCACCTCGAGCCCGGCCTGGGCGACGACGCGCACGCGCTGTCGGGCGGCTGACCGACGCAGCAGCCGCGCCGATCGGCGACGCAGCCGTGGCGTCAGCGCGGCGCGTCGGTCAGCGCCCAGCGCCCTTCGTGCTCCAACGCCACCCCATCGTCGCGCAGCTTGAACAGGTGCGCGCGCAGCGAGCGCAGCGCCACGCCGAGCAGGCGCGGATTCACGTCGTCGTAGACGCGTGCGAGCAGCGTGTCGGCATCGGTCGCGCCGAGCGCACCCAGCGCGGCCACGACCTTGGCCTCGCGCTTGAGCCGGTGCGCGACGATGCCGAGCATCGCCTGCCGCGGGTTCGCCATCAGGAAACCGTGGCCCGGCGCGAGCCAATCGAGATCGCGCTCGGCGAGCGCACGCAGCGAGCCGATGTAGGCCGCCATGTCGCCATCGGGCGGGTTGATGACGACGGTGGACGCCTGCATCACGTGGTCGCCGGTGAACAGCAGCCGCTCCTCTTCGAGCCAGTAGCACAGGTGGTTGGAGGCGTGGCCGGGCGTGTGGATCGCGTGCAGCGTCGAGGCCTGCCCGTGCGGGCCCGGCAGCTCGAAGCGCTCCCCACCTTGCAAAAGCACATCGGGCGCGAAGCTCGCGTCCTGCCATTCGGGGTGCGCGGCCACGCGACCGTAGACCGCGGCCCCGGTGCGCGCGCGCAGCGGCACCGCGGCGGGCGAGTGGTCGTGGTGGGTGTGGGTGGCGAAGATCCAGCGGATCGGCCCCGGCGCGGCGTCGAGGATCGCCTGCACGTGGGCCTCGTCGAGCGGGCCGGGGTCGATCACCGCCCACTCGTTGGCCGCACCGCCGCCGAGCAGGTAGGTGTTGGTGCCCGGCCCGGTCATGAGGCTGCCGTTGCCGGCAGTGACACGGATCAACCGCGGCGACAGGCGCACCGGCGTGCCGACCTGGATGTCGTAGCAGCCCAGGCCGTGACCCGCCGGGTCGATGCGGCCGAGTTCGGCGTAGGCCGGCTCGTCCGGCAACACCGGCCGCATGCCCTGACGGCCGCTGCCCACGCGCGGCATCACCAGCCCCACCTCGCGCGGCGCGCGCGCCCAGGCCAGCAGCGCGGCCACGTTGTCGTAGCGGCCGACCAGCGCCAGCGTCGTCTGGGTCGGCGTCATCAGCTTGAGCTCGTGGGCGCGTGCCAGCGCGTCGGCCGGGCGCAACCAGAGCTGCTCGACCATCTCGGTGCCGTCGAACGCGGCGGTCTGCGCCGCCGGCAGCTCGGCGATGAAGAAGCGCGTGTCGAAGCGCTTGGCGCGCCCGAGCGGCGTGAGCCAGTGGCTCAGGTACACCAGCCGATCGAGTGCGAGCACCAGGCCGAACTCGCGACACAGGTCGGCGAGCGTGCGCTCGTGGCGATGCAGCGGCCCGCGCCAGGCACCGAGCCCGCGGTGCCGCGCGGCGGGGTCGTCCGCGGCGTCGTCGAGCCGCACCAGCGCGCCGCCGGCGTCGGCGGCGAACAGCAGGCCCGACTCCTCGAAACATTCGCGCACCGCGGCGACGTAGTAGTCGAGCCCGTCGCGCGCCAGCCCGAGGCGCGCGCTGGCGGTGGCATCGTCCAGCCCGGCACAGACATCGTGCGAGTGGCGGTCGCCGGGGTCGACGACGCCGCCGGGGAAGACCCACGCGCCGCTGTTGTGGTCGCCGCGTTCGGCGCGGCGCGACAGCAGCACCTCGATGCCGTTCGCGCCGTCGCGCACCACCACGATGGTGGCCGCGGCACGGGGCGGCCGCGCGTCGGCCGGGGTCGGTGGGGAGACTGCGTCGCTGGCCTGCTGCATGGTGGTCTGGTCGCCTCGATTCAATCGCCCCGGGGGCGTGCTCGCCGACGTGCTCATGGTGCGCCCGCCGCGGAGCGGCCCGGCGCCGGGGGTCGCGGGATCGGGCAGGCGCTTTCGTAGGCGCGTGCGGCGCGCAGCACCAGCGCATCGCCGAACATCGGCCCGACGATCTGGAGCCCGATCGGCAGGCCGCCCGAGGTGAGCCCGCACGGGATCGTGCAGGCCGGCTGCTGGGTCAGGTTGAACGGGTAGCTGAACGGCGTCCAGCCGAGCATCGCGGCCGGGTCCATGGCGCTGTGGCCGGCGGGCAGCGCGTCGAACGCCGGCACCGCCACGCTCGGCGTGAGCAACAGGTCGAAGCGCTGCATGAACAAGCGCATGTGCGAGCCCAGCGCTCCGCGCCGCAGGTTCAGGCGCTGCACGTCGAGGGCGGTGAGGCGCTCGCCGAGGTGCGCCTCGGCGCGAAAGTCGGGGTCCGTGACCGCTTGCTGCTCGGGCGTCAACGAGTTCCATACGGTCCACGCGCCGACGAACCACAGCCCGGTCGTGATGTCGAGCGGGTCTTCGATGCCGGGGTCGACGGCCTCGACGTGCGCCCCCATCGCCTCGAGCCGGCGCACCGCGCCGGCGACCGCGGCGGCGACTTCCGGATGCACGTTCTTCGCGTAGCCAAGTGTGGGCGACCAGGCGATCCGCAGGCCGCGCACGCCGTCGTCCAGGCCCACCGTGTAGTCGGCGGCGTCGGGCGGCAGCGCGGTCCAGTCGCGCGCGTCGGGGCGCTTGATGGCGTTCATCATCAGCGCCGCGTCGCGCACGCTCATGGTGTGCGGCCCGAGGTGCGCCACCGAGCCGAACGGCGACAACGGGTAGGCCGGCACGCGCCCGAAGCTCGGCTTCAGCCCGAAGGTGCCGCAGAAGGCCGCCGGGATGCGCACGCTGCCGGCCCCGTCGGTGCCCACCGCCAGCGGCCCCATGCCGGCGGCCACCGCCGCGGCGGCGCCGCCCGACGAGCCGCCCGGCGTCTTGGCCGGGTTCCACGGGTTGCGCGTGATGCCGGTCAGCGGCGAATTGGTCTCGCCCTTGCAGCCGAACTCGGGCGTGGTGGTCTTGCCCAGCAGCACCGCGCCGGCCTCGCGCAGCCGCGCCGTGACCGGTGCATCGACATCCCACGGCTGCTGCGCATCGACCGTGCGCGAGCCGCGCAGCGTGGGCCAGCCGCGCGTCAGGATCAGGTCCTTGATCGACACCGGCACGCCGTCGAGCTCGCCGCACGGTGCACCGGTCTTGCGGTGGTCGAGCCAGCGCGCCTCGCTGGCGCGCGCCGCCTGCACCGAGGCATCGGGGGCGACGAAGCAGTACGCGTTCAGGCTCGGGTTCAGCCGCGCGATGCGCTCGTGCACCGCGCGCGCCGCCTCGACCGGCGAGGCCTGCCCGGTGCGGAAGAGTTGCAGCAGTTCGCTGGCGGTGCAATCGGCCAGGTCGGTGGCCAGATCGGTGGCCGGATCGGTGGGCAGATTGGTGGCGGTAGTCATCGGCAAGCCCTCGGAAAATGCCTCGCGGCGGCGCGGCGGCGGATTCAGGCCGCGTAGCGGGTGCGCGCCAATGCCGCGCCGGCACCGAGCGCGCGCAGCTTGGCTTCGGCCACGGCCCGGTTCATCGGCGCCAGGCCGCAGTTGGTGCAGGCGATCAGCCGTTCGCGCGGCACGAACTGCAGCGCGCGGCCGATCGTGTCGGCGACCTCGTCGGGCGTCTCGACGCGCTCGCTGGCCACATCGATCACGCCCACCATCACGTCCTTGCCCTTGAGCAGCGCCATCAGGTCGGGCGGCACGTGCGAATGAATGCACTCCAGGCTGACCTGGTCGATCGAGCTGGCCGCCAGTGCCGGAAACACCCGCTCGTACTGGCGCCACTCGTCGCCGAGCGTCTTCTTCCAGTCGATGTTGGCCTGGATGCCGTAGCCGTAGCAGATGTGCACCGCGGTCGTGCAGGTCAGGCCCCGCGCGGCGCGCTCGAGCGCCTGCACGCCCCAGTCGGCGGCGTCGTCCATGTAGACGTTGAAGGCCGGCTCGTCGAACTGGACGATGTCCACGCCGTCGGCCCGCAGCGCGAGCGCCTCCTGGTTGAGCAGTTCGGCGAACGCGAACGCCATCGCCTTGCGGTCGCCGTAGTGGCGGTCGGCCACGGTGTCGACGATGGTCATCGGCCCGGGCAGCGTGAACTTGATCCTGCGCGTGGTGTGGGCGCGCAGGAAGCGCGCTTCGGCCTCGTGGACGCGGCCCTTCAGCGCCAGCCTGGACACCACCTGCGGCACCATCGCCTTGTAGCGGTCGGCGCGGATGCCCATCTCGACCTTGTGCTCGAAGTCGATGCCGTCCACCCGCTCGAGAAAACCGTGCACGAAATGCTGGCGCGACATCTCGCCGTCGCCGATCACCGACAGGCCGGCGTCTTCCTGGGCCTTGATCCACAGCAGCGTCGCATCGAGCTTGGCCTGCTGCAGCGCCGCACCTTCGGCGCGCCACTGCGGCCAGAGGGTCTCGGTCTGCGCCAGCCAGGCGGGTTTGGGCAGGCTGCCGGCGATGGCGGTGTCGAACATGCGGGGTCTCCGGTGAGGGTGCAAGGTCCGATGAGATTACCGCAGCGCGCTGCGGTGCGGCGCCCGGGGCTTGCGCGGGCCGGCAGCGTGCGTTCGCTCGACGGCGCGGTTCAGGCGCCGGGCCGGACCGCGAGCACGTCGAGCGCCACCTGTTCGTAGCCCCGCGCGAGCCGCAGCAGTGCCAGATCGCCCTGCGGCCTGCCGATCAGCTGCAACCCCATCGGCAGCCCGGCGGCATTGAAGCCGGCCGGCACGCTGATGCACGGCAGGCCGGCGAAAGTTGCGTAGATCACGACCTCCATCCAGCGGTGGTACGTGTCCATCTCGCGGCCGCCGATCTGCGCCGGCCAGCGCAGGCCGGCGTTGAAGGGCCAGACCTGCGCGCTCGGCAACGCGAGCACGTCGAAGCGCTCGAACAGGCGCAGCAGCAGCTGGTAGAACGCGCTGCGCTGCGCGCTCGCCTGCAGCACCTGGGCGCCGGTCAGGTCCACGGCCTGGTCGTGCTCCCACAGCGCTTCGGGCTTGATGAGGGCGCGGTGGGCGGGGTTGACCAGATGCGGCGCGATGCGCGCGGCCACCAGCCAGCGCCGCCACACCAGCCAGGCCTGCCAGACCGCCTCGGGCGAGCCGCCGAGCGTGGTCGGCTCGACCGCGCAGCCGGCGCCTTGCAGGCGGCGCAGCGCCTGCTCGCAGACATCGAGAATGCCGGGCTCCATCGCCAGGTGGCCCTGCAGATCGCCGAGCCAGCCGATCCTGGCGCGTGGTCCGTCCACGTCGCGCAAGCCGTCGGCGAACGAGGCATGCGGCGCCAGCGACAACGGCACGCGCGGGTCGGGCCCGGCCTGCACGTCGAGCAGGCGCGCCACGTCTTCGACCGTGCGGCCCATCGGCCCTTCGGTGCCGAGCTGCGTCACCCACACGTCGGCGGCGGGGTACAGCGGCACGCGGCCCTGGCTCGGGCGCAGCCCGAACACGTTGTTCCAGCCGGCCGGGTTGCGCAGGCTGCCCATGAAGTCGCTGCCGTCGGCCACCGGCAACATCCGGGTGGCCAGCGCCACCGCGGCACCGCCGCTGCTGCCACCGGCCGACCGGGTCGGATCGAACGCGTTGCGCGTCACACCGAAGACTTCGTTGAAGGTGTGCGAGCCCAGCCCGAATTCGGGCGTGTTGGTCTTGCCGATCACGATGCAGCCGGCCGCCTTCATGCGCTGCACCATCAGGCCGTCTTCGTGCGGGATGAGTTCGCGGTGCAGCGGCGAGCCGAAGGTGGTGCGCAGCCCACGCGTGAGCGCCATGTCCTTGATCGCCTGCGGCATGCCGTGCATCCAGCCGACCGGGCCGGTGGCGCTCGCGCCGCGCGCCAGTTCAGCGTCACGCGCGTCGGCATCGCGCAGCAACTCAGCGCCATCGCGCAGGCTGACGATCGCGTTGTGCGTCGGATTGACCGCAGCGATGCGCGCCACGAAGGCCTGCATCACCTCGCGGCACGACACCGCGCGGCTGCGGATCGCGTTCGAAAGTTCGGTGGCCGTGAGGTCGGTGATGTTCATGGTTCGTGTCGGGCAGGAGGGTCACAAAGGCTACATCAACCCCGCCTCGTCGACCCGGGATCGAGCGCCCCGGCAGCGGCGCGTTGCGGCAGGCGCCACCCGACGCGGCCTTGTATGGTTCGAGGTGCTGCGGTGCGGACACGCCCTCGCCGCCACGGCCTGTGCACGCAGCCGCACGCAGCGCACGCCGCGGCGTTCGAGCCGACCGCCCTGAACCGTCTGCAAGCGTTGTCCCATC
This sequence comes from Burkholderiales bacterium, assembly GCA_028868895.1. Classification (GTDB taxonomy): domain Bacteria; phylum Pseudomonadota; class Gammaproteobacteria; order Burkholderiales; family Burkholderiaceae_C; genus LMDS01. The sequence goes on along the minus strand of JAGWTP010000056.1, from coordinate 5,757 downwards.
GAAGCAAGACGAGCTGCGGGTCGTCGAGGCGGGGTGACTCGGTTGACCGCATCCGACCGCTCGCCGCGTCGACCGGCGTCGAGTCCGCCCTACATGCTGCGCCGGTACTGCCCGCCCACCTCGAACAGCGCGTTCGTGATCTGCCCCAGCGAGCAGCATCGCACCGCGTCCATCAGCACTTCGAACACGTTGGCGTTGGCGATCACGGCATCCTTCAAGCGCTGCAGCATCGCCGGTGATACGCCCGCGTGGCGGCCATGGAACTCGGCCAGGCGCTTGAGCTGGGACTGCTTCTCGTCGTCGGTGGAGCGCGCCAGCTCCAGCGCATCGACCACCGGGTCGCCGTGCGGGTTGCGGAAGGTGTTCACGCCCACGATCGGGTACTCGCCGGTGTGCTTGAGCATCTCGTAGTGCATGCTCTCCTCCTGGATCTTGCCGCGCTGGTAGCCGGTCTCCATCGCCCCCAGCACGCCGCCGCGCTCGGCGATCTTCTCGAACTCCTGCAGCACCGCTTCTTCCACCAGCTCGGTCAGCTCGTCGATGATGAACGCGCCCTGGTTCGGATTCTCGTTTTTGGCCAGGCCCCACTCGCGGTTGATGATCAACTGGATCGCCATCGCCCGGCGCACGCTGTCTTCGGTGGGCGTGGTGATCGCCTCGTCGAACGCGTTGGTGTGCAGGCTGTTGCAGTTGTCGTAGACCGCGATCAGCGCCTGCAGCGTGGTGCGGATGTCGTTGAACTGGATCTCCTGCGCGTGCAGGCTGCGCCCGCTCGTCTGCACGTGGTACTTGAGCTTCTGGCTGCGCTCGTTGGCGCCGTAGCGGTCGCGCATCGCCACCGCCCAGATGCGCCGCGCCACCCGCCCGAGCACGGTGTACTCCGGGTCCATGCCGTTGCTGAAGAAGAACGAGAGGTTCGGCGCGAAGTCGTCGATGTGCATGCCGCGCGCCAGGTAGGCCTCGACGAACGTGAAGCCGTTCGAGAGCGTGAACGCCAGCTGGCTGATCGGGTTCGCGCCGGCCTCGGCGATGTGGTAGCCGCTGATGCTCACCGAGTAGAAGTTGCGCACCTTGTGGTGCACGAAGTACTCGGCGATGTCGCCCATCACCTTCAGGCTGAACTCGGTGCTGAAGATGCAGGTGTTCTGGCCCTGGTCTTCCTTCAGGATGTCGGCCTGCACCGTGCCGCGCACGTTCTCCTTGACCCACGCGCTGATCTTCTGCGCTTCGTCGGCGGTCGGCTCGCGGCCGTTGTCGGCCTTGAACTTGTCCAGGTTCTGGTCGATCGCGGTGTTCATGAACATCGCCAGGATCGTCGGCGCCGGGCCGTTGATCGTCATGCTGACCGAGGTTTGCGGGTTCGTCAGGTCGAAGCCGCTGTACAGCACCTTCATGTCGTCGAGCGTGGCGATGCTCACGCCCGAGTTGCCGACCTTGCCGTAGATGTCGGGGCGCAGCGCCGGGTCGTTGCCATACAGCGTGACCGAGTCGAACGCGGTGGACAGCCGCTTGGCCGCCATGCCCGAGCTCAGCAGCTTGAAGCGCGTGTTGGTGCGAAACGCGTCGCCCTCGCCGGCGAACATGCGGGTCGGGTCCTCGCCCTCGCGCTTGAACGCGAAGGTGCCGGCGGTGTACGGAAAGCTGCCCGGCACGTTGTCGAGCATCAGCCACTTCAGGATCTCGCCGTGATCCTCGTAGCGGGGCAGCGCGACCTTGCGGATCTTGCTGCCGGACAGCGTGGTGTGGACGAGCGCGGTGCGGATCTCGCGGTCGCGGATCTTCACCACGTACTCGTCGCCGGCATAGGCCCGTTGCATGTCGGGCCACATCGCCAGCAGCTTGGCCGCGCGCGGGTCCTGGTGCGCCTCGCGCTGTTCGGCCAGGTTGAGCGCGGCCTCGGCGGCGCGCGGCTTGTCGGGCTTGCCGGCGGCGAGCATCGTGGCGGCGGCGCGCAGCTGCTGGATCTCGCGCGCCAGCGTGGCCTGCGCGTGGGCCTGGCGCTTGTAGCCGCGCACGCCGTCGGCGATGTCGGCGAGGTAGCGCACGCGCGCGCCCGGCACGATCGGCACCTGGTGGGTGCTGTGGCGGGTCGCGGCGATCGGCAGCGTGCCGGGCTCGACCGGCAGGCCCAGGCCGGAAAGGCGCGGCAGCAGCGCCTGGTACAGCGCCGTCACGCCGTCGTCGTTGAAGCGGCTGGCCATCGTGCCGAACACCGGCATCTGCTCGGCGGGCACCTGCCAGGCCTCGCGGTTGCGCTGCACCTGCTTGGCCACGTCGCGCAGCGCATCCAGCGCGCCCTTGCGATCGAACTTGTTGATCGCGACGAACTCGGCGAAGTCGAGCATGTCGATCTTCTCGAGCTGGCTGGCGGCGCCGAACTCGGGCGTCATCACGTACATCGGCACATCGACCAGCGGCACGATCGCCGCGTCGCCCTGGCCGATGCCCGAGGTCTCGACGACGATCAGCTCGAAGCTGCCCGACGCCTTCACCGCGGCGAGCACGTCGGGCAGCGCCTGGCTGATCTCGGAGCCGAAGTCGCGCGTGGCCAGCGAGCGCATGAAGACGCGCTGACCTTGGCTCCACGGAGAAATGGCGTTCATCCGGATCCGGTCGCCGAGCAGCGCGCCGCCGCTCTTTCGGCGGCTCGGGTCGATCGAGATCACCGCCACGCGCAGCGCGTCGCGCTGGTCCAGCCGGAGCCGGCGGATCAGCTCGTCCGTCAGGCTGGACTTGCCGGCGCCACCGGTGCCAGTGATGCCGAGCACGGGCGTGCGGGTCTGGGCCGCTGCGGCGTGCAGCGCGGCCTTCAGTTCGTCGGGGGCCTTGCCGTTCTCCAGCGCGGTGATCAGTTGCGCCAGCGCGCGCCAGTGCGCCTCGGTGCGGCCCTGGATGGCGGCCAGCGCCTTCGGGGCGTGCACCGACAGGTCGTGGTCGCAGCGCATCACCATCTCGCCGATCATGCCGGCCAGGCCCATGCGCTGGCCGTCTTCGGGGCTGTAGATGCGGGCCACGCCGTAGCGTTGCAGCTCGTCGATCTCGCTGCGCACGATCACGCCGCCACCGCCGCCGAAGACCTGGATGTGCGCGCCGCCGCGCTCCTTGAGCAGGTCGACCATGTACCTGAAGTACTCGACGTGGCCGCCCTGGTAGGAGCTGATCGCGATGCCCTGCACGTCTTCCTGCAGCGCGGCGCTGACGACCTCGTCGACCGAGCGGTTGTGGCCCAGGTGCACGACCTCGGCGCCCATGCCCTGCAGGATGCGGCGCATGATGTTGATCGCCGCGTCGTGGCCGTCGAACAGGCTCGCGGCGGTGACGAAGCGCACCTTGTGGGTCGGGCGGTAGGCGGCCAGGGCCTTGAATTCGGCGGACAGGTCGGTCATGGGTGGGTCTCCATCGGGTGATTGGACGCTCGCGCAGCCTCCCGCGGTGGGTTCGTCGATCCGCATCAATTGACGTATACGTCAAGCGGCGAGTGTATCGCCAGGCAGCCGGCACGCCGCATCGCCCAACCCTTGCTGCCCGGTTCGCCGCACTTTCCGATATTCTTTTGCGGTGCCCCGACCCCTGACCGTTCCCGCCCGCATCGCCGCTGTCGACGTGACCGCCTACACCGCGACCTCGGCGGTCGGCGTCGGCAAGGCGGCAATGCGCGCGGCGGTGGCGGCGCAGCGCAGCGGGCTGCGCCCGAACGACTTCGGGCCGCAGCCGCTGGCGACCTGGATCGGCCGGGTGGACGGCCTGGAAGGCGATGGCGACGGTGGCGGCGCGCTCGCCGCGGCGACCTTGCCCGAGCCGCTGACGCGCTGGGACTGTCGGAACAACCGCCTGGCCTGGCTCGGTCTCGGCGCCGACGGTTTCCGCGACACGGTCGCCGCTGCGCGCCAGCGGTACGGCGCCGCGCGCGTCGCGCTCGTGCTCGGCACCTCGACCTCGAGCATCGGTGCGACCGAGGACGCCTACCGCGTGCTCGATGCCGACGGCCGCTTTCCGGCCCACCTGCGCAGCCGGCTCGTGCACACGCCGCACTCGCTCGCCAACTTCGTGCATGAGGCGCTCGACCTCGCCGGACCGTGCCTGACGGTGTCGACCGCGTGCTCGTCGAGCGCCAAGGTGTTCGCGGTGGCCGAGCGGATGCTGCGGCTCGGTCTGGCCGACGCGGCGGTGGTCGGCGGGGTCGACACGCTGTGCGGCAGCGTGCTGTTCGGCTTCCATGCGCTGCAGCTGGTGTCCACCGAGCCGTGCCGGCCGTTCGACGTGCGGCGCAGCGGCATCAACCTCGGCGAGGCGGCCGGCTTCGCGCTGCTCGAACGCACCGGCCCGCGGCCGGGCGCGTTGCAGCTGATCGGCTACGGCGAGTCGAGCGACGCGCACCACATGTCCACGCCGCACCCCGAAGGGCTGGGCGCCGAGCGGGCGCTCGACGACGCGCTGGCGCGCGCCGGCCTCACGCCCGACGCGGTCGACCACATCAACCTGCACGGCACGGCGAGCGCGAAGAACGATGAGGTCGAGGCCGCGCTGGTCGCGCGCCGCTTCGGGCCGCACACCCACGCCTGCTCGACCAAGGGCTACACCGGCCATGCGCTCGGCGCGGCCGGCATCGTCGAGGCCGCGTTCGCGCTGCTCGCGATCGAGACCGGGCACATGCCGGGCACGCTGGGCACCGAGCAGCTTGACCCGGTCTGCGGGCCGCAGATCCGGCTGCAGCCGGCGCACGGCGAGGTGCGCGTGGCGCTGAGCCATTCGTTCGGCTTCGGCGGCACCAACTGCGTGCTCGCGTTCGCACGCGGGGTGCCGGCATGACGCCACCCACCGCCTTCATCGACGCGGTCGCGCTGTGGGCGCCGACGCTGCCGGGCTGGGGCGTCGCGCGCGCGGCGTTCCGTGGCGAAGGCCTGCCGGTCGACCCGCCGGCGCGCCGGCCTTCCCCCGAGTTGCTGCCGCCGGCCGAGCGGCGCCGCGCGCCGGACACGGTGGCGCTCGCGCTCGAGGTCGCCACGCACGCGGTCGCGCAGTCCGGCTGGCGGGCCGACGAGTTGCTCAGCGTGTTCACCTCATGCCATGGCGACCCGGCGATCACCGACGCGATGTGCAGCACGCTGGTCAGCGCGCCGCTGCTGATCTCGCCGACCAAGTTCCACAACTCGGTGCACAACGCCGCGTCGGGCTACTGGGGCATCGCCACCGGCTGCATGCAGCCCAGCACCGCGGTCAGCGCGTTCGAGTACAGCTTTGCCGCCGGTTTGCTGGAGTCGTTGACGCAGTGTGCGGCCGAACAGCGCGCGGTGCTGCTGGTGGGCTGCGACATCGCGGCCACCGGCGCGCTGGCCTCGACCAACGACAGCCGCGGCATGCTCGCCGCGGCGCTGGTGGTGTCGCCGCACCGCAGCGACCGATCGCTGGCGGCGCTGGACTGGTCGCTCGCCAGCGGACCGGCGGCGCGCATCGCGCTGCGCTCGCCCGCGGCGCTGGCGCTGGCGAGCAATGCGATGGCCGACGCGCTGCCGCTGTTCGAGGCGCTGGCCTGCGCTGCGACGGCGCCGCTGGCGATGCCGCTGTCGGAGCGGCTGGCGTTGCGGCTGCAGCTGCGTCTGCACGCGCCGGCCTGATCGCGGCGCGCGCATTGCGCGCAGCGGTGCATTGCATTGCGGCCGCCCTCATACTCGGCGCATGCACGCACCCGGCCGCCACTTCGACGTCGTCATCATGGGCGGTGGCCTGGCCGGGCTGACGCTGGCGCTGCAACTGCGC
>JAGWTP010000161.1 GCA_028868895.1 Burkholderiales bacterium | reverse complement strand
CTCAACGAGCTGGACTCGGTCGCCCACAGCAAGGCCATCGACTCGCTGCTGAACTACGAGACGGTCAAGTACTTCAACAACGAGGGCTTCGAGGCGGCGCGCTACGACGAAAGCCTGGAGAAGCTGCGCCGCGCCCAGCTCAAGAGCCAGAGCACGCTGTCCATGCTCAACACCGGCCAGCAGCTCATCATCGCCACCGCCTTGGTGCTGATGCTGTGGCGCGCGACCGAGGGCGTGGTGCGCGGCAGCATGAGCCTGGGGGACCTGGTGATGGTGAACGCCTTCATGATCCAGCTCTACATCCCGCTCAATTTCCTGGGCGTGATCTACCGCGAGATCAAGCAAAGCCTGACCGACATCGAGAAGCTGTTTCGCCTGCTCGACCGCGACCGCGAGATTGCCGATGCACCCGGTGCGCCCGAGCTGCGGGTGCAGGGCGGCACGGTGCGCTTCGAGAACGTGCGCTTCGCCTACGACCCGGCGCGGCCCATCCTGCACGGCATCAGCTTCGAGATCCCGGCGGGCAAGAAGGTGGCGGTCGTGGGCCCCAGCGGCTCGGGCAAGAGCACCCTGGCGCGGCTGCTCTACCGCTTCTACGACATCGACGGCGGCGCCATCCGCATCGACGGCCAGGACACCCGCGCCGTGACCCAGGCCTCGCTGCGCCGCGCCATCGGCATCGTGCCGCAGGACACCGTGCTCTTCAACGACACCGTGGCCTACAACATCGCCTACGGCCGCCCCGGCGCCAGCCAGGCCGAGGTGGAGGGCGCGGCCCGCGCGGCCCATATCCACGCCTTCATCGCCGCCACGCCCAAGGGCTACGCGACGATGGTCGGCGAGCGCGGCCTGAAGCTCTCGGGCGGCGAGAAGCAGCGCGTGGCGATCGCCCGCACGCTGCTGAAGAACCCGCCGGTGCTGATCTTCGACGAGGCCACCTCGGCGCTCGACTCGGCCAACGAGCGCGCGATCCAGGAGGAACTGCGCAGCGCGGCGCGCAACAAGACCGCGCTGGTGATCGCGCACCGCCTGTCCACGGTGGTCGATGCGCACCAGATCCTGGTGATGGAGCAGGGCCGCATCCTGGAGCGCGGCACGCACGCCGAACTGCTCGCGCGCGGCGGGCGCTACGCGCAGATGTGGCAGTTGCAGCAAAGCAAGGCCGAGGAGGCCGCGGCCTGATTCGCTGGGTACACTGCCCGGCGTGGAAACCAAGTGGCTTGAAGACTTCGTGAGCCTGGCCGAGACGCGCAGCTTCTCGCGCTCGGCGCAGTTGCGCCATGTCACGCAGCCGGCGTTCTCGCGCCGCATCCAGTCGCTCGAAGCCTGGGCCGGCATCGACCTGGTCGATCGCTCGTCGTACCCGACGCGGCTCACCCCCGCGGGCGAGACGCTGCATGGGCAGTCGCTCGAGATCCTCGGCGCGTTGCAGACCGCGCGCAACATGATGCGCGGCCACAAGGCGGCCGGCCACGACATGATCGAGTTCGCGGTGCCGCACTCGCTCGCGTTCACGTTCTTCCCGCACTGGGTGATGGACCTGCGCAAGCGTTTCGGCGCGATGAAGAGCCGGCTGACCGCGCTCAACGTGCACGACGCGGTGATGCACCTGACCGAAGGCAGCTGCGACCTGCTGATGGCCTACCACCATCCGTCGCAGCCGCTGCAGCTCAGCTCCGATCGCTACGAGATGCTCAGCCTCGGCCACGAGACGTTGAGCGCCTTCGCCAAGGCCGACGCGGCGGGCCAGCCGCTGTTCCGCCTGCCCGGGCCGGCCGGGCGCGGCGTGCCGTTCCTCAGCTACGCCGAAGGCGCGTACCTGGGCCGGCTGGTCGAGGTCATCACCAAGCTGTCGGCCGAGCCGTTGCACCTCGACCCGATCTACGAAACCGACATGGCCGAGGGTCTCAAGGCAATGGCGATCGAGGGCCACGGCCTGGCGTTCCTGCCGGCGAGTTCGGTGAAGAAGGAACTCAAGAGCCGGCGCCTGGTGCGCGCCGCACCCGCCGGAGCGCATGAATTGACGATGGACATCCGCATCTACCGCGAACGACCGGAGATGGCGCGCCACACCAAGCCCGGCGCGCAGGCGCTTTGGGAATTCCTGGCCGCCGGCGGTGCAGAACAGATGACGAGCAAGATCACCGGAGCGCGCCTTGGGTAGCCACTGGAAATGGGACTGGCAGATCTTTCTGCAGAACAACGGCGGCGGGCGCACCTACCTGCAGTGGCTGATGTCGGCCTGGGGCTGGACGCTGTCGGTGTCGCTGCTGTCGCTCGCGGTCGCGCTGGTCGTGGGCTCGGCGGTCGGGGTGATGCGCACGGCGCCGAACCGCTGGCTGGTGCTGATCGGCGAGGTCTGGACCGAGCTGTTCCGCAACGTTCCGCTGCTGGTGCAGATCTTTCTCTGGTACCACGTGATCCCGTCGATCTTCACCAGCCTGCGTGCCCTGCCCAGCCTGGTGCTGGTGGTGTTCGCGCTCGGCTTCTTCACGTCGGCGCGCGTCGCCGAGCAGGTGCGCGCCGGCATCCAGGCGCTGCCCACCGGGCAGCGCTACGCCGGTCTGGCGATGGGCCTGACGCTGGCGCAGACCTACCGCTACGTGCTGCTGCCGATGGCGTTTCGCATCGTCATCCCGCCGCTCACGTCGGAGTCGATGAACATCGTCAAGAACTCCTCGGTGGCGTTCGCGGTCAGCATCTCGGAGTTGACGATGTTCGCGATGCAGGCGCAGGAAGAAACCTCGCGCGGCATCGAGATCTACCTCGCGGTGACGGGGCTCTACTTCATCTCGGCGTTCGCGATCAACCGCATCGCGCTGTTCATCGAGCAGCGTGTGCAGATCCCCGGCACGATCGGGGGCCACCCATGATCCAGGGCCTGGACTTCAGCTTCTTCAGCTGGGACATCGTCTCCAACTTCATCCTCAAGGGCCTGGCGTTCTCGGTGCAGCTCACGCTGATCGCGATGGTCGGCGGCATCGCCATCGGGACGCTGCTGGCGCTGATGCGGCTGTCGGGCAGGCCGTGGCTGGTGGGGCCGGCGGCGTTCTACGTGAACACGCTGCGCTCGATTCCGCTGGTGATGGTGATCCTGTGGTTCTTCCTGCTGATCCCGCTGCTGATCGGCAGGTCGATGGGCGCGGAACTCTCGGCGATCGTCACGTTCACGATCTTCGAGGCGGCGTACTACTCCGAGATCATGCGCGCGGGCATCCAGTCGGTGCCCAGGGGTCAGCTCCACGCCGCCTACGCGGTGGGCATGACCTACCGCCAGTGCATGCAGCTCGTCGTGCTGCCGCAGGCACTGCGCAACATGCTGCCGGTGCTGCTCACGCAGACCATCATCCTGTTCCAGGACACCTCGCTGGTCTACGCGATCGGCGCCTACGACCTGCTCAAGGGCTTCGAGGTCGCGGGCAAGAACTACAACCGGCCGGTCGAGACCTACCTCGCCGCGGCCGTCGTCTACTTCGTCATCTGTTTCAGCCTGTCGATGCTCGTGCGGCGGCTGCAGAGAAAAATCGCCATCATCCGCTGAACCGGGATCCGACCATGATCGACATCAAGAACGTCTCCAAGTGGTACGGCAGCTTCCAGGTGCTCGCCGACTGCAGCACCACCATCCGCAAGGGCGAGGTCGTGGTGGTGTGCGGCCCCTCGGGCTCGGGCAAGTCCACGCTGATCAAGACCGTGAATGCGCTCGAACCGATCCAGCAGGGCGACATCGTCGTCGACGGCATCTCGGTCAAGGACCCCAAGACCGACCTGCCCAAGCTGCGCGCCCGCGTCGGCATGGTGTTCCAGCACTTCGAGCTGTTCCCGCACCTCACCGTCACCGAGAACCTCACGCTGGCGCAGATCAAGGTGCTCAACCGCAGCGGCGAAGACGCCAGGACCCGCGGCCTGAAGATGCTCGACCGGGTCGGCCTGATGGAGCAGAAAGACAAGTTCCCCGGCCAACTCTCGGGCGGCCAGCAGCAGCGCGTGGCGATCGCCCGCGCGCTCAGCATGGACCCGATCGTGATGCTGTTCGACGAGCCGACCTCGGCGCTCGACCCCGAGATGGTCGGCGAGGTGCTCGACGTGATGGTCAAGCTCGCCGAGGAAGGCATGACGATGATGGTCGTCACCCACGAGATGGGCTTCGCCAAGAAGGTGGCCCACCGCGTGATCTTCATGGACGCCGGCCGGATCGTCGAGGACTGCACCCGCGACGCGTTCTTCGGCGACCCCGACGCGCGCACGCCGCGCGCCAAGGAGTTCCTCTCGAAGATCCTGCAGCACTGAGCGCAGCGCACTGACGCCGGCCGGCGCGCGCCGATCCGCCACGCAGCATGGGTGCGAGAATCCGCGCCACGATGCAAGCGATCACCTTCACGCGCCCCGACGACTGGCACCTGCACGTGCGCGACGGCGCCGCGCTCGCCGCGGTGGTGCCCGACACCGCGCGCCAGTTCGCGCGCGCGATCATCATGCCGAACCTGCGGCCGCCGGTGACCACCACGGCGCAGGCACTGGCGTACCGCGAGCGCATCCTCGCGGCGGTGCCGGCAGCGCTGACCGAACAGGGCCTGACCTTCGAGCCGCTGATGACGCTGTACCTCACCGACGCGCTGGCGCCCGAAGAGATCGGGCGCGCGCGCGCTGCCGGCGTCGTCGCGGTGAAGCTCTACCCGGCCGGCGCCACCACCCACAGCGACGCCGGCGTCACCGACCTGCGCAAGACCTACCGCACGCTCGAGGCGATGCAGCGCGCGGGGATGCCGCTGCTGGTGCACGGCGAGGTGACCGATCCCGACATCGACCTGTTCGACCGCGAGCGGGTGTTCATCGACACCCAGTTGATTCCGCTGCGTCGCGACTTCCCGGCGCTGAAGATCGTCTTCGAGCACATCACCACACGCGAGGCGGCGCAGTACGTGGCCCAGGCCGACGCCGGCCTGGGCGCCACCGTGACCGCGCACCACCTGCTCTACAACCGCAACGCGATCTTTCTCGGCGCGGGTGGTGCCGCAGCGCTGCGCCCGCATTACTACTGCCTGCCGGTGCTCAAGCGCGAGGAACACCGGCGCGCGCTGGTCGCAGCGGTCACCTCGGGCAGCCCGAAGTTCTTCCTCGGCACCGACAGCGCGCCGCACGCGGCGCACCTGAAGGAGCATGCCGCGGGCTGCGCCGGCTGCTACACCGCACGCAGCGCGCTCGAGCTGTACGCCGAGGCCTTCGACGCCGCCGGTGCGCTCGACCGGCTCGAAGCCTTCGCCAGCTTCAACGGCGCGGCGTTCTACGGCCTGGCGCGCAACCACGGCACGGTCACGCTGCGCCGCCAGGCCTGGACCCTGCCCGAGTCGCTGCCCTTTGGCGACGCCCGGCTCAAACCCCTGCGCGGCGGTGAAACGCTGGCGTGGCAACAAGTGGACACTCCCCATGAATGACACCCGCGTGGCCCTGCTGATCGACGCCGACAATCTCTCGGGCGACGTGATCGAACAAGCGATCGAACACCTGCTCAAACTGCACGGCGCGATCCACTTCCGGCGCGCCTACTGCAGCCCGCAGAAGGTGGTCGAGCACATCGACCTGTTCCGCCGCCATTCGATCCGGCCGATGGTCAACGTGCCCACCGGCAAGAACTCGACCGACATCGCGCTGGCCGTCGATGCCATCGACCTGGCCATCACCGAGCGCCCCGGCGTGGTCGTGATCGGGTCGAGCGACTCCGACTACGCGCCGCTGGCGCAGCGGCTGCGCGAGAAGGGCTGCCGGGTGCTGGGCATCGGCCAGGCCGG
>JAGWTP010000055.1 GCA_028868895.1 Burkholderiales bacterium | reverse complement strand
AGCGCTGCGGCGCAGAGCGCGCCGGCAGCGTCGGCGACGCCTGTTGCGGCAGCCGCGAGCGCGGCGGGCGCCGGTGCCAACTTCAAGCTCGACCCGACCCACACCTTCGTCCACTGGCAGGTGCTGCACATGGACACCTCGACGATCCGCGGCCGCTTTGCACGCAGCAGCGGCACCGTGCAGTTCGACCCGAAGGCGCACTCGATCTACGTCGGCATCGTGATCGACACCGCCTCGGTGAGCAGCGGCGTGCCGGTGCTCGACGTGCTGCTGCGCGGCCGCGAGATGCTCGACGTGGCCGCCTACCCGCAGGCCTACTTCGTCGCCAGCAGCGCCCGCTTCGAAGGCGAGGTGCCGCGCGACGTGCGCGGCGAACTCACGCTGCGCGGCGTCAGCCAGCCGCTGACGCTGCACGCGCTGCGCTGGAACTGCGTCTTCAGCCCGCTGTTTCGCCGCGAGGTCTGCGGCGGCGACTTCGAGGCCACGATCGACCGCAGCAGCTTCGGAATCACCTACGGGCTGCCGTTCGTCGCCGACCGGGTGCGGCTGGTGGTGCAGGTCGAGGCGATCAAGCAGTAGCGGCGGCGAATGCCGCATCGACGCGTGGTGCCTCGCGCGCGCTCCATGTCCAGACTATCCCTAGCTGCGCGCCGACACGGCATGGCGCTATAAGGTCCGGGCGGGCCGTCGCAGCCCGCATCGCGCCGCGCGCGAACGCGACCCCACTGCGACCGTCCAGAAAAACACTCCCCAGGAGACATCCCATGCAGATCCGCCTCGACCCGGCTCGTGCGCCGCGCGCTTGCCCAATCCACCACCGCGCCTTACCGCGTCTGGCCGTCATCGCAGCGCTGATCGCCGCGCCGGTGTTCGCGCTGGCCGACGGCGTGCACGTCAGGTTCGACTATTCGAGCCCCACGACCAGCCCGTTCCCCAGCGACCGCTACACCCAGCCCGACTGGACGCAGAACACCTTCAAGCGGGTCAGCCTGCCCAAACCCGACTGCGCGGTGCGGCCCTCCGATTGCGCCGACATCGACGTCATCAACACGCTCGACGGCTTCAACACGCAGCCGCGCATCAGCGTGCCGTTCAGCGGCGACATCGACCTGGCCAGCGTCAGCAGCGACACCGTCTACCTGGTCAACCTGGGCGACACGCTGACCGGCCTGGGCTACGGTCAGCGCGTGGGCATCAACCAGGTCGCCTGGGACGCCGCCACCCGCACGCTGGTGTTCGAGTCCGACCAGCTGCTGCAGCAGCATTCGCGTTACGTGCTGGTGGTCACCGACGGCGTGCGCGACACGCAAGGCGACCCGATCGAGCGCGCCCGCCACTCGCGCCGGCACGAGGAATCGAGCCGCGACGACGAGCAAGAGCGCGAGGGCTCGGACTACCGCAAAGCGCTGATCGACGGCGAGCGCGCAATCCGCCCGGGGCGGTACCACATCGTCGCCACGAGCCTGTTCACGACGCAGAGCATCAGCGCCGACCTGCAGAAGATCCACCGCCAGATCGCGCAGTCGCAGCCCGCGCCGGCCGACTTCATGATCGGCAACGGCGGCACCGTGCGCGCGGTCTTCCCGCTCGCCGGCCTGGCTGGCATCCAGTTCATGCGCGAGACCGGCACCGCGCCGGCGTTCACACCGTCGTTCCTGCCCACGCCGGCGTTGAATGTCGTGCCGGGCTCGATCGGCCGCATCGCGTTCGGCACGTTCAACTCGCCCAACTACGAGAACGCGGCCCGGTTCATCCCGGCCACCGGCACGCTGACCGGCGTGCCGGCCGTGCAGGGCAACAACCGGCTGGTGTTCGAGCTGTTCCTGCCGAACGGTCCGCGGCCCGCCGCCGGCTGGCCGGTGGCGATCTTCGGCCACGGCTTCACCGACAGCATGTACGGCGCGCCGTGGACCGTGGCGTCGGTGTTCGCCTCGCGCGGCATCGCGACCATCGCGATCAACGTCGTCGGCCACGGTGGCGGCGCGCTGGGCACGCTCAACGTGATCCCGACCGCCGGCACGCCGGTGGTGGTGCCTGCGGGCGGCCGCGGCATCGACCAGGACGGCAACGGCACGATCGACTCGACCGAAGGCGTCAGCGCCGTCGGGGCGCAGAGCATCATCTCCAGCCGCGACGGGCTGCGCCAGACGGTGGTCGACCTGATGCAGCTGGTGCGGCAGATCCAGGTCGGCATCGACGTCGACGGCAACGGCAGCGCCACGCTCGACAAGCAGCGCATCTACTACGCCGGCCAGTCGTTCGGCGGCATCTACGGCACCATCTTCCTCGGCGTCGAAGGGGCTGTGCAGGCCGGCGTGCCCAACGTGCCCGGCGGCTCGATCCCCGAGGTCGCGCGGCTCGGCGCGTTCCGCGTGCTCACCGCGATCGCGCTGGCCACGCGCCAGCCGCAGTTGCTGAACCTGCCGCCCACGCCGAACGTGCCGTTCCCCTACAACCTGAACTTCAACGAGAACATGCCGCTGCGCAACCTGCCGCCGCTCGTCAACAACGTGCCCGGCTCGACCGCGATCCAGCAGGTGCTCGAGAACAACACCTGGGTGCAGCAAGCCGGCAACCCGGTGGCGTACGCGCCGTACATCCGCCGGCAGCCGCTGGACGGCAACGCGCCCAAGCCGGTGATCGTTCAGTTCGCCAAGGGCGACGGCACCGTGCCCAACCCGACCACCAGCGCGCTGCTGCGGGCCGGCGGCCTGGCCGACCGGGCGCTGTACTTCCGCAACGACCTGGCCTATGCCGCCACCGCAGGCGCGATCCCGAAGAACCCGCACACCTTCCTGACCAACATCGGCATCCCCGCCGCCGCACCGTTTGCGGTCGCCGCGCAAACCCAGATCGCGGTGTTCTTCGCCTCCGGCGGCACGCAGGTGATCGACCCCGATGGCGCCGGCCCGATCTTCGAGATGCCGATCACCCCGCCGCTGCCCGAAACGCTGAGCTTCCTGCCGTAGCGGCGTCGCATCGACCCGCACGCGTTCCCGCACCCTCCGGCACCGGGGGGTGCGCGATCGCCGGCCGCTCGGAAGGTGTCCGGCCGCCCGTCGGCGCAGCGCGCAACCTGTCGGCCGGCGCGCGCAGACCGTCGCAGACCGCTGGGGCGCGCAGGCGCGGCGCCGTAGAGTGCGGCCATCGCCGAAGTGCGCCCGCCTCCGACCCCGATGTCCGACCTCTCGAGCTCCGCCGCCAGCACCTGGAAGCGCCTTTCCGCGAACGCGGTGCTTTTGTTCCACACCTATGCGAACTGGCTCGTCGGCATCAGCTGGAAACGCTTCTTCCTGCTGTCGCTGCTGCTGATGATCGGTGCCGGCGTGCTCAGCGACGTGTTGCCGAGCTGGACGGTGACCGAGCTGCGCGACGCGCCGGCCTCGCCGCGGCCGCCGCACGTGCCGTCGATCACGATCGACAAGGGCAGCCGGGGCGCTGACCACGACGACGTGACGATCTCGATCGACAAGGACGGCGTGCGCATCGGGCCACGCGCGCGTGCCGTGCCGGGCGCCGCAGCGGCGGCGTCGACGCCGGCATCGGCATCGGCATCGGCATCGGCCGCGTCCGGTCCGGTGTCGGCAGCTTCCGCAGCGTCAGCGGCCTCGGACGCCGTCGAGGCGGTCATCACCAGGCAGGGCAGCGTCGAGATCAAGCTGCCGCCGGGCGCCACCAGCGAGGTGGTGAAGCAGGCGGTGCAGGAAGCCCGCAGCGCGATCGTCGACGCGATCGAGGAGTCGCGCCAGGCCGCCCGGGATGCCGCCGACGCCGCACGCGAAGCGGCCGACGCCAGCCGCAGCGGCACCGGCCAGATCGTGCACACGCGCCGCGTGCACTTCGGCGAGTCGCTGCCGCAGCTGGCGTTCTTCTTCATCGTCGCCTCGGCGATCCTGAAGATCACCTACAAGGGACGCATGCAGGCCGAGGTCAAGGCCGCGGCCGCGACCGAGACGGCCGAGTCCGAACAGCTCAAGCGCCAGGTGGTCGAGGCCCGCATGGCGGCGATGCAGGCGCAGGTCGAGCCGCACTTCCTGTTCAACACGCTGGCCAGCATCGACCACCTGATCGAGACCGACCCGGCGCGCGCCAGCCAGATGCAGAAGAACCTGATCGCGCTGCTGCGCGCGTCGATGCCCGCGATGCGCGAGAACCACCCGGCCGCGCACAACCTGGGCCGCGAGATGGCGGTGATCCGGCCCTACCTCGAGATCCTGAAGGTGCGCATGGAGGACCGGCTGCGCACCGAGATCGACGTGCCCGACGGCCTGCTCTCGGCCGACTTCCCGCCGATGATGATCCAGAGCCTGGTCGAGAACGCGATCAAGCATGGCCTGGAGCCCAAGCCCGAAGGCGGCACACTCGCCGTGCGCGCCGAGATCCTGCACGGCAAGCTCGCGGTGACCGTGGCCGACACCGGGCTGGGCTTCGGCAAGGCCGCCACCGCCGGCACCGGCGTGGGCCTGAACAACATCCGCGAGCGCCTGCAGCTGCTGTACGGCGCCAAGGCCTCGATGACGGTGGCCGAGAACTCGCCCAGCGGCACCGTGGTCACACTGACCGTGCCGTACCAGGCGCAAGCGCGCGACGAAGGAGCCACCGCATGAACCGCATCGTCAAGACCCTGGGCTGGACCTCGCTGGCGGGCCTGCTGCTCGCCGCGGTGCTCGCGGCCGTGCTCGTTGCCAGCCTCGTGGGGACGGCCGGCCCGCTGCACTCGACGCTGATCCAGATCAACGGCGAGCCGGTCACGTTCGCGCACCTCGCCGTCGGCGAAGGGCTCGTCGCGGTGGCCGCCGTGGTGCTGGCGATGCTGATCGTGCTGCTGGTCGTGCCGTTCGCCGTGCTGCTGCCGTTGGCGATCGTGGCACTCGTGCTGGTCGGCGTGCTGGTCGTCGCGCTCGGCGCGGTGGCGGGCGCGGCCGCGCTGCTGTTCTCGCCGCTGATCCTGCTGGCCGGCGCAGTCTGGCTGGTCTGGCGGATGGTGCGCAGCGATAGCCCGAAGAACGCCACCGCCACCGACGCTACGATGCCACGATGAACTCTCCGCCGCGTGCCGTGAACTCCAGTCGCCCCGCTCGCGCGCTGATCGCCGACGACGAGCGCCTGATGCGCGAGCAGTTGCGCGCGCGTCTGGCCGAGGTCTGGCCCGAACTCGAGATCGTCGCCGAGGCGAAGAACGGCCTCGAGGCGGTTCAGCTCACCGAGGCGCACCGCCCCGACCTGGTGTTCCTCGACATCCGCATGCCGGGCATGACCGGCGTCGAAGCGGCCCGCGCGATCGCGCAGCTGCCGGTCGACGACGACGACGCGCAGGGCTGGCAAGGCTGCGAGATCGTCTTCATCACCGCCTACGACCAGTACGCGGTCGAGGCCTTCGAGCAGGGCGTGGTCGACTACGTGCTCAAGCCAGCCGAGCGCGAGCGGCTGCGGGTCACGGTCGAGCGCGTCAAGAAGCGTTTGGCCGCGCGCCAGGCACCGGATGCCGCCGGCGACCTCGACGTCGAGTCCGACGCGCCGCCGCGTGCCGCCCTGCAGCAGCTGCTGCAAAAACTCGCCGCACGCATGGACCCCGCGCGGGCGCCGCCGCTGCGCTGGATCCAGGCCACGGTGGGCCAGACGATCCAGATGATCCCGGTCGACGAGGTGTTGTTCTTCATCTCCGACGAGAAGTACACGCGCGTGCAGACCGCCACGCTCGAAGCGCTGATCCGCAAGCCGATCAAGGAACTCGTCGACGAACTCGACGCCGAGGTCTTTTGGCAGATCCACCGCTCGACGCTGGTCAACACCCGGCACATCGCCGGCGTGAGCCGCGACCTGCGCGGACGCCAATTGGTCAGCGTGAAGGGCCACCCGCACAAGCTCGAGGTGAGCCGCAGCTTCACGGGGTTGTTCAAAGGCATGTAGAGCCAGCTGCGCGGCGCCGGGCTCGCGTGTTGGGGTCGAACGACAAGGAGATCGACCCGTTGGCACGACGCTCAAGATCAAGCAAGGGCCGAGGCCGCAAACCTCAGGCAATTGCCTCGCAACTGATCGGCGTCGGTTTGCTGCTGGGCCTTGTCCCATTGTTCCTGGGCAAGTCGACCTTCGGTGCGGCACTTCGCCCGTTCATGCCGTTGGGACTGGTCCTGCTCGCGGCCGGTTGCGCCCTCCTGTGGTGGCAACTTCGCCAACGCGCAACGAAGCGACCAGCGATTGCGGCGGCAACAGCCGACGTGCCGCCGGCAACATTTCGACGTTCATCGCATGTCCCGCCTCCGGTGGATCGAGTTCCAACCGAGTTCGATCGTTTGCACGCTCCCACCGCAAGTCGCCGCGTTGGTCCGCGAACGGCCCCGAAGTCATGGGGTGCGGATGTATTCGACGTGATCGAATGGCGTCGCTTCGAGGCACTCGTCGAAGCGCTCTACGCACAGGCCGGTTTCGAGACGAGGTCGCAGTCGCACGGTGCCGACGAAGGGATCGACATCTGGCTCTATTCGCGCAGTCGGCCGGGTGCACCGGTCAGCGTCGTGCAGTGCAAGCACTGGCAAGGCAAACGGGTCGGGGTCGACAAGGTGCGTGAGTTGCGCGGCGTGATGGCGGCGAAGGGCGTGACCCGCGGCCAATTTGCCACGACGTCCACTTTCACGACCGACGCCGTCACCTTCGCCAAAGAAAACGGCATCAACCTGCTCGACGTTCAGAGTCTTCTGGCATTGATTTCGCAACGTACCGGTGTGCAACAACAAGCCCTTCTCGAGATCGCCTTCGAAGGCGAGTATTGGCGTCCGACTTGCGTGAACTGCGGAATCAAGATGCTCGAGCGAAGTCCCCGTAAAGGGGGCGCAGCGTTTTGGGGCTGCGAGCGCTACCCGCGTTGCAAGACCACTCTGCCGATGCGAGCTGCCGCGGCCAACGGGTGACGGGCATTACCATGCCCCACCCCAACATCGAAATTCGAAATGGAACAACGCCCAACCACCCGCTACGGAACCATGGCCCAGATCTTCCATTGGATCACCGCACTGTTGGTTCTGATTGCGTTCATCTATGGCCCTGGCGGATCCGAGCAGCGCATCTATTCGCCCGCCACCGATTTTGACCGGCAACTTCACGAGACGCTGGGAATGAGCGTGTTCGTGCTCGTCGTATTGCGCGTGCTGTGGCGAATGGTCGATACGCGGCCCGAGCCGACGCCAGTGCCGCGGTGGATGGAGCTTTCCGCCAAGGCGGTGCAGGGCGCGCTCTATCTGCTGCTGTTCGCATTGCCGATCACCGCCATCGCCGGTGCCTGGCTCGAAGGGCACCCGGTCACGCTGCTGGCCGGCATTCAGATACCACCGCTGCTCGGGTTGTCGCACGCGGCGGGGGCCCAATTGGCGAACCTGCACACCTGGCTCGGCGACGCGATCCTGTGGCTCGCGGGCCTGCACGCCGTCGCGGCGATCTACCACCACATCGTCCTCAAGGACGACGTGTTCGTCTCGATGCTGCCGGCGCGGATCGCACCGCGGCGAGCGAACGGACGTTGACCTCCTCGGCGCGGCGCGCATCGCGCGCGCCGTCCTCTCGCAGCGCAGGAAGGCGCATTCCAATGAAGCAGCAAGTGGTTCGTTTCTCGCCGCACCAGAACGGCAAGGTCTTTGCCGTGCTCACCGCAGTCGGCTCGCTCGTCGTTCTGGTTCCGATGGTCCTGTTGTTCTCAGTCCTTTCGCCATCGTCGGCGCGACCGCCCTTCGTCATGCTGCTGACGATGCCGCTGATGTATCTCGTGTTCGGGTATCTGATGGTCGCCATTGGCTGCGCGCTCTACAACTTCATGTTCCGTTACGTCGGTGGCTTCGAATTCCAGGTCGAGACCGAAGTCGATCCAAGCTGAATTCGACCGATTGCGAGCGGCCTCTCGAATCAGGCCCTGCGCGGTCTGCGGGGACATTCTCGAACCGGCATCGGTAAGTCGTGATACCTTCGCGACTCGCTCGATCAATTGAGCGAGCCGGCCTTATTCGAGACGTATCGAATCAGGTGGGTCAGCCAGAATCGTTGCCCGGGAACCCCGCGACACTCAAATGGAAATACCGATGACCAGGACCTACGAACAATTGATCAAGCAAATCGATACCCTTTCGCGCGAAGCCGACAAGCTCAAGCGCAAGGAACGTGATGGCGTGATCGCGCGCATGAAAGACGCCATCACCATCTATGACATCACTGCCGCCGACCTCGGGCTGACGCCATCGAAGGCCCATCGCAAGGCGGCCGGCGCGCGCAAGGTCGGCAAGACCAAATCTGCACGCACGGCGCGGTTCCGCGACGAGGCCGGCAACATCTGGGTCGGTCGCGGGCCGCGCCCGCAATGGCTGCGGGACGCCTTGGCGGCCGGCAAGACGCTGGCCGACTTCGCGGTCTGATCGCGCTTCGGGTCCGGGCGCCGGAGCTGGCACCCGCATCACGTCGTCAGACCTGCGTGCTGACCAAATTGCCGATCGCCGGAGTGCTCGGACTCCCGTAGCCGAGGTCTTGCTGCAGGCTGGTGAGCAGCGCCTGCAGTGTCGCGCGGGACGACGCAGCGCCTGCGTCGGTTGCGGTCGAATCGACGTGGGCGGCAGCGCCGGCGACGGCGGTGCTGGCGGACGCGCCGGCGGGCTGCAGGTCCGACGTCAGTTTGGAAAACGCGCTTTGCAGTTCGGAGGGTGCCGAGCCGGCACTGACCTGCGAGATCAGCGCCGAAAGGCCGGCGGCAAAGCCCGTCGTCCGCTCGGTCGATGCTGAACCCGAAGTCGACGCACCGGCTGCCGTTTCGCCCTTCACCGCCTGAAAGAACGCGTGCAGGAACTGGCGCATGTCCTGCTTCGCACCGGCGGTGGCCGAGGTCGATGAATCCGGGTCGCCGTCGGCATCGGTCGAACCGGGCGGCGCGCTCGCAGTCGATGCGCCGCCGGCACTTTGCGGCATCGCCAACCCCATGCTCAACAGCGCCTGCGCCAAAGCGTGGCGAACCTGCCCGCCGCCGCCATGCGGCTTGTGGACGCGCTTGCCACCACTGGCGTCGCCGTCGGCGTCGGCAGTGGCGCCGATGGCAACGGTCGGAACGCCCGAGGTGCTCTGCAGCGGGGGCACGTAGGTCGACGCGGACGTGATGTTCATGATGGGCCGGGGAGTTGAAGACAGATGCCGATCAGACATCGTCGACCCCCGGCCCGACGTGAGGAGGAGCGGGCCAAAGCGGCGTCAATTTACCTGGCTTTACATCACTTTGTGAAGGCGACACCCGGTGAAGTGCGCACAGGTCCGAACCCCCGCCCTCGGCCCGGTCGCTCAGGCCAGTGCCCGCTCGATCTCGGAGAAGCTGTCGGCGATCGGCGTGATGGCGATGGGCTGCCCGAGTTGCCGCTCGATCTGCGAGCGCGAGACCACGCCGCGCACCCGGCGCGGCGTCTGGTCGGTGGCGCGCTGAACCACCAGCAGGTGGTTGCGGCCCAGGCGCTTGAGCGTGGCGATCACGTCGCCGACGGCCGCAGCGCTCATGCGCTCGTGGTCGATCGCGTCGAGCATCGGCAGCGCGGTCATCACGTCGGCCACGCACAGGTCGTCATAGTGCATATTGCGCTCATGGACCACGCGCATCGGCTTTTCGCCGTGCAGGTCGGTGGTCGTGACCAGGCCCTCGATCGACGGCATGTCGGTCACGACGAAAAGCATGCGCACGCCCTGGTAGATCATCATCTGCTCGGCCTGGCGCAGCGAGGTGCCGGGCAGCGTGGTGGCCGCCTTCACCAGCGTCAGGTCGGTCATCACCTCCAGGGCCGGCGAGTCGAGCGTGACCGGCGCGGTGTGCCCGGGCGTCGCCTGCGCAATGGCCGTGCCGGGTTCGAGGCGGAAAGTCGGTAGGACGGCATCGTGGTTCATCTTGGGCTCCTGAAAGACTGGGCGCCGGACGCAGCACCCATGAACACACATTACGCCGAAAGCGCGTCGTGCATCGCCGATCGGGTATTGCGCCGGGTCGTCACTGGCCGCAGCCTCCCGCAAGGCCGCCGGGTTGTCGCGGGCTGCGGGGCGCGTCGCCACCAGGCCGCCCGACGCCGCCGACACGCAGCGTTGCCGAGCACCTTCATCGGCACGACGGACGACAAACCGCTCAAGCTCGCATCCGGCCGGCCGAAGACGTGTCAGCGCCTGCCCGGTCATCGATTCCGGGCCGGTGAACCGCGTCGCACGCGACCCTTGAAGTCGGACCTGTTTGATGACATTCATCACGAACCTGAACGCGCTCGCCGATCGCGCCGGGCGAGCCCGCCGACTCATGCAGAGCCGCCCTCTCGAAAGCCATCGGTGGCATGCCGCGCTGCTGGCGCTGGCGGCAATGCCGATGTTGGGCCTGTGGCTCTGGACGGTGCGCCTGCCTGCGGTGTACGCCGGGCTGAGCTACACGCAGTGGCACTCGCTGGTCGAGTTTGCGTCGGCGCTGGTGTGCGGCGCGGTCGCCGTGGTGGCGTGGAACGGCCGCGAGCTCGAGGTGCCTTGCAGCGTGAGCGTGCTCGGCAGCGCCTGCGCCGGCGCACTGCTGCTCGATCTCGCGCACACGCTGTCGTTCCCGGGCATGGCCAACCTGATCACCCCGAACACGTCGACCAAGGCCGCGGCGCTGTTCATGGCCAGCCGGCTGCTGATCGCGCTGGCGCTGCTGGCCGTGGCGGCGCTGCCGTGGCGGCTCGGCCGCGCGCCGCGCTGGGTGCGCTGGGTGCCATGGCTGGTGGCCGACTATGTGCTGGCGGTGGGCGTGTGGGTGTTCGCATGGCCGCAGACCCTGCCCGACCTGGTGATCGACGGCCAGTCCTTGACGCTCGCCAAGCGCGCCTCGGAATACACGCTGGTCGGCCTGTTCCTGCTCGCCGCCGCGCTGTTCCGCCGGCGAATGGCCTCGCCGCAGCCGTTCGACGTGCGCTCGTTGCTGTACGCGGCGGTGCTGATGGCCATCGGCGAGATGATCCTGACGCTGTACACGCGCTTGACCGACCTCGCGCTGGTGGTCGGTCACCTGTACAAGGTGGCCGGCTTCTGGATGGTGTACCGCACGATCGTGGCCGACAGCATCCGCATGCCGTACCGGCGCCTGGCCGATTCGCGCCAGCAACTGCGCGACAGCGAAGACGAACTGCGCACGATCACCGACAACATCCCGGCGCTGATCGCGTTCGTCGATTGCGACCAGCGCTACCGCTTCGTCAACCGCAACTACGAGCGCTGGCTCGGGCTGAAGCCGCAGCAGATGATCGGCCGGCGCGCCGGCGAGGTCCACGGCGCGGCCGGTTTTGCCGCGCTGCAGCCGCTGCTGGAACGGGCACTGGCGGGCCAGACCTTCGACGTCGATCACCGCATCTCGACACTGCAGGGCGCCAACGGCCGCTGGTTCAACATCACCTACATGCCCAAGGTCGGTGCCGAGGGCCAGGTGTCGGGCGTGTACATCCTGAGCAGCGACATCACCGAGCGCAAGGCCGCCGAGCGGCGCGCACTGTTCCTGGCCGAGCACGACGAGCTGACGACGCTGCCCAACCGCGCCGCGTTCCAGGCGGCGGTGGGCCGCGCGCTCGACGACGGCGCACGCGCGGCGAGCCAGTTCGCGGTGATCTTCGTCGACGTCGACCGCTTCAAGGTCATCAACGACACGCTCGGCCACGCCGCCGGCGACCACCTGCTGCAGACGCTGGCCACGCGCATGAAGCAGGTCGTGCGTGGCAGGGATCTGGTGGCGCGCATGGGCGGCGACGAGATGTGCCTGCTGCTGCACGACGTGCGCGACGCTGCCCACGCCAGCGAGATCGCCGAGCGCGTGCTCGCGGCGCTGCGCGTGCCGGTGGAGTTGCGCGGCGGTGTGCAGCACCACGTGACGGTGTCGGCGGGCATCGCGATCTTTCCGCAGGACGGCACCGACGTCGAAACCCTGCTGCGTCACGCCGACATCGCGATGTACCGCGCCAAGGCCGCCGGCCGCGACGGCTGCGCGCTGTTCGGCGCGCTCGACGGCGGCCCGGCCGAAGCGCGGTTGAACCTCGAACTCGAGTTGCGCGCCGCGATCGACGCCGAGCAACTCGTGCTGCACTACCAGCCGCGCGTCGACGTGGCCAGCGGCAAGCCGCTCGGCATGGAGGCGCTGGTGCGCTGGCAGCACCCGCAGCGCGGCCTGCTCGCGCCGGTGCACTTCATCGACATCGCCGAAGAGACCGGTCTGATCGTGCCGATGGGCGCCTGGGTGATGCGCGAGGCCGCGGGCGCGCTGCGGCGCCTGCGCAGCGCAGGCGTGGCCGGCCTGACGATGTCGGTCAACGTCAGCGCTCGCCAGTTCGGCAACCTGCGGCTGGTCGACGACGTCGCCGCGATGATCGAATGCGCCGGCTGCGCACCGCAGCAGATCGAACTCGAGCTGACCGAAAGCGCGGTGATGGCGCAGCCCGACGCCGCCGAGGCGACGATGCACCGGCTCAAGACGCTGGGCGTGCGCCTGGCGATGGACGACTTCGGCACCGGCCATTCGTCGCTCGCGGCGCTCAAGCGCTTCCCGATGGACTGCGTGAAGATCGACCGCTCGTTTGTGGCCGACATCCCGGCCGACGCCGGCGACGCCGCACTGACGCGCGCGATCATCGCGATGGGCCACTCGCTGGGCCTTCGCGTGGTGGCCGAAGGCGTCGAACGAGAAGACCAGCGCCGGTTCCTGCTGCATGAAGGCTGCGACGAGTACCAGGGCTA
The DNA here is from genome assembly GCA_028868895.1 of Burkholderiales bacterium. Lineage (GTDB taxonomy): Bacteria > Pseudomonadota > Gammaproteobacteria > Burkholderiales > Burkholderiaceae_C > LMDS01. The sequence continues at coordinate 13,092 of JAGWTP010000055.1, read as the reverse complement.
CCACTACGCCAAGCCGCTGCCGGAAGCGGCGCTGACGGCGCTGCTGATTCAGGCAACGCGCGCGGCGCTGGCGGCCGTGGGCTGACCGACTGCATTCGATGATCGAGACCGAGTCCCGCTGCCGATGGCGCCGGCGTTGCGCTCCGGTCGTTTCGTTGGTGCTTGTCGGGTGCGCCTGGCGTGCGGTATGCGTCTCGCTGGTCCTGGCCTGCACGGCGCCGATCGAGGCATCGGCCGCGCAATCCGCGGTCGACCCGACCGCACGCATTCTCGAACTCGAGGACCTGGGCCGTGGGCGCCCGACCGAGGCCGCGCGGCAGCTGGACCATCTGCGCGGCGCGACCGCCGAGTTCAGCCCGCAGCGTCTGGAACTGCTCACGGTTCAGGGCGTGACACTGGCGGTCGCCTCGCAGGCCGACGCGGCCGAGCGTTCGGCGGCACAACTCGACGCGTGGGGCCGCACACCCGGAGCCGCGATGGCGCGCAACGCCACTGCCGCAGCGCTGCTGATCCGCGCGCGCTCGTTGGCCCGCGGGGGCGACCTGCCGGGCGCCGAGGCGTTGATGCGCGAGGCCATGGCGCAGCTGCCTGGCACATTGCCGGCACGCGACCGTTTCCGCTTCGTGTTTGCACAGGGCTACATCGCAGACCAGTCCGGCAAGCTCGAACAGGCCGTGCGTCTGAACTACGAGGCCATGGCGCTGGCCGACCGCCAGGACGAGCTCTGGCGCAAGTCCGAGGCGCGCACCGCTCTGGCGTACAGCTACTACAACGCCAAGCAATACGAACGCGCGCGCGCCCTGAGCCTGGCGGCTATTGCGCTGGCCGAACAGGGGCACGATTGGGTGTCGCTCGCGCGCGCGAACAACACCTCCGGAATGGTGCTCAACGCGTTGGGCGACCTGCAAGGTGAACGCCGTTCGTTCGAGTTGGCTCTCGCGCTCGCACGGCGTGCCGGCTCCAAGGTCGACGAGGTGCGCTACCTCGCCAACCTGGCCGACTACTACCTTCGAAACGCCGACTACAACACCGCCCTGGACCAGGCCCGACGTGCGCTGCCACTGGCGCGCGAGCTCAAGGACAGGAGCAGCGAAATGGTGGCGCTGGCCAACATCGGCCTGGCCTACATCTCGCTGCAGCACATTCAACTCGGCAAGCGCTACGTCTACGACGCCATCGCGATCGACGAGCAGCGCGGTGCCATCAACAGTATGTCCGACAGCTGGGACGAACTCGGGTCTTATCTCGAAAAGGCCGGCGACCTGCCCGGTGCCGTGGCCGCCTACCACGAGCACCGTCGCCTGCTGAACGGCATCCTTCAGGACAGCCGGCAGAAGGCGATCCTGGCGATGCAGGAGCAGTACGACGCCGACCAGCGCAGCCGCGCGCTCGTGCTGCTGAACCGCGAGAACGCGCTGAAGGTCGAACAATTGCGCCGCCAGGATCTGCAACGCCGCATGGGCTGGCTGCTCGCCGCAGCGCTGGTGCTGTCGTTGGCGGTGCTGGCCTTGCTGTACCGTCGGGTGCGCCAGAGCAACCGGCTGCTGGCCCACCGCAACGAGCAGTTGAAGGCGCAAGGCGAATGCGACCCGTTGACCGGCCTGGCGAACCGGCGCCAGTTCCAGGCGGTGATGCGTCGGCGCGCCGTCGACGGCACGCTCAGCGGCACCGTCTACCTGATCGACATCGACCACTTCAAGACCATCAACGACCGCCACGGCCACGCCGCCGGCGACGCGGTGCTGGTCGAGGTGGCGCGGCGCCTGCGCGAGACGCTGCGCGAGCCGGACCTGATCGTGCGCTGGGGTGGCGAGGAGTTTCTGGTGGTCGTGCAGGCGCTCGCACCGGAGCAGGTGGATGGGCTGGCGCAGCGCATGCTCGGCGTGCTCGACCAGGCGCCGGTCGCCGTCGAATCGCAGCGCATCGACGTGACGGGCTCGATCGGCTATGCCACCTTCCCGATCGGCCCGGCCTCGCTGCGGGTGTCGTGGGAGCGCGCGATCGAGCTGGTGGACACCGCCATGTACCTGGCCAAGGCGCACGGCCGCAACCGCGCCTACGGCGTGCGGCTGATGCAGGCCTGCGACGAAGCCGCGCTCGACGCGATCACGCGCGCGCTCGAAAGCGCCTGGCGCGACGGCCGCGTCACGCTGACCCAGTTGCCGGGGCGCACCCCAAGGGCGGCGGCATGAGGGCGCGGCTCGTTGTCGGCGCGATGCTGCTGGCGCTGACCGCGCACGGCGTCGCGGCCGCGCCGACGCTCGCAACGGTGCACGCCGGCCCCGACCCGGCCACCGAGCGCGCTCTCCTGAGCCGCACCGGCCTGGCGAAGATCGGCCAGGGCCACATCGCCGAGGGCAAGCGAGACCTGGCTCGCGTGCTCGAGCTCTGGCGCCAGAGCGGCCAGACCCACGGGCAGGTCGAGACGCTGGTCGAGTTCGGCGAGGCCCTCGCCGCGGCCGGCGATGCGCGCGACGCGCTCGCGCTGTACCACCGCGAGCGCGCGCTCAGCGCCGAGCTGATGCGGGTCGACCGCAACGCCGCGTTGAAAGACCTGCAGACCCGCAACGACGCCGCCGCGCGCCAGCGCGAGATCGAACTGCTCGCCCGCGACAACGCGCTCAAGTCCGCGGAACTGGTCAACCGCGAGTTGTCCCAGCGCATCGGCTGGGTGCTGGCGGCGGTGACGCTGCTGGCGATCACGCTGGCCGCGCTGCTGTACCGGCGCGTGCGCGAGACGAACCAGCGGCTTGCCGCCAGCCAGGTGCAGTTGCAGGCGCAAAGCGAGCGCGACCCGTTGACCAACCTCGCCAACCGGCGCCACTTCCAGGCGGTGATGACGCGGCTGTGCGGCAGCGGCGGCTTCGAGGGCGCGCTGCTGCTGGTGGATCTGGATCACTTCAAGCACGTCAACGACGCGCATGGTCACGCCGCCGGCGACCGCGTGCTGGTCGAGGTCGCGCGGCGCCTGAACGATGCGGTGCGCGGCGACGACCTGGTGGTGCGCTGGGGCGGCGAGGAGTTCCTGATCCTGGCGCCGCGCGCCACCGCGCAGCAGGCCGAGCAGATCGCGCAGCGCGTGCTGCGCGTCGTCGCGCTCACGCCGATCGACGTCGGTTCGCAGCGCATCCAGGTCACGACCTCGATCGGCCATGCGCGCTTTCCGCTGCCGCCGCACCACGCCACGGTGCCGTGGGAGCAGGCGATCAATCTGGCCGACATGGCGCTGTACACCGCCAAGAACCAGGGCCGCAACCGGGCGGTGGGCATCACCGCGTCGACCGCGGCCACCGCCGACGCGCTGCGCACGGTCGAGGACGACTTCGACCGCGCCTGGCACGAAGGCCGGGTCACGCTGCTGCAGACGCCGGGGCCACGACTCGGCGACGCGCCGCACGCGCAGTAGCGAGCACGACCGGACCACTTGCACGAACGACAGTGCGTTGGACGGGCTGCGAAATCCGTTCGCCCTGACGTGTCGAAGGGCCCCCTTCGACAAGCCCAGGACAGGCTTCGACGAGCTCAGGGCGAATGGCTTCACTGGGCGACCGGGGGTCTTCAGTCGACGGATCGCCCATCGAAATCAGGCGCGCGGCGTCTGCTCGATCGCCTTCTTCGCCCGCTCGGCCGCCGCCGCGCGCAGCGCCTTGAGCTTCTCGCGCGGGTCTTCTCGGGCGGTGACCTCGTGCAGCTTCATCTCGCCGACGAAGCGGCTCGGCACGCCCTGGACGAACTCGCGCCCGCGCTTGCGGCGTCGCAGCAGGCTCACGCCGAGCGTGCTGCGCGCGCGCGTGATGCCCACGTACATCAGCCGGCGTTCTTCTTCGAGGCGCTGCGCGGTCATGTCGTCGTCTTCGCTTCGGAACGGCAGCAACCCTTCGTTGACGCTGGCGAGCACCACGTGCGGCCACTCCAGGCCCTTGGCGGCGTGCAGTGTGGACAGCGTGACCACGTTCTGCTGGTCGCCGCGCTCGGCCAGGCTGATGATCACCGAGATCGACTGCGCGACCTCGAGCACGCTCTTCTTCTCGCTCTGCACCGCGGTGCCGCCGTCGTTGTCGAGCTCGCCGCCGCAGCGCCTGGCGACCCAGTCGACGAAGTCGAGCACGTTGCCCCAGCGCGCGGCGGCGAGCTTGTCGCTGTCTTCGCCATCATGAAGGTGCTTCTCGTAGTCGATGTCCTTCAGCCAGCCGAGCAGCAGCGTCTTCGCGTCTTCGGCGCCGGTGGTCTGGCGGGCACGGTGTTCGAGGTCGTTCACATAGCGGCCGAACTCGTGCAGTGAGCCGAGCGCGCGGCCGCTGAGCACCGAGCCCAGGCTCTGGGCGAACAGCGCCTCGAACAGGCTCGACTTCCAGCGGCCCGCGAACTCGCCCAGACTGGCCAGCGTCTGGTGGCCGATGCCGCGCTTGGGCGTGCTCACGGCGCGCAGGAACGCCGGGTCGTCGTCGTTGTTGACGATCAGGCGCAGCCAGGCGCACAGGTCCTTGATCTCGGCCCGATCGAAGAAGCTCTGCCCCCCCGAAACCTTGTACGGAATGCCGGCCTTGCGCAGCGCCTTCTCGAACACGCGCGCCTGGTGGTTGGCGCGGTACAGCACCGCGAAGTCCTTGAACTCGACCGCGCTGGTTCCCGTGGGCGACACGGCCGATGCGCCGGCGACCGTGCCCCCGCGCAGCGCCTGGATGCGCGCCACCACGCGCTCGGCCTCGTGCTCTTCGTTGTCGCACTCGATCAGCCGCACCGGCTCGCCGTCGCCGAACGCGCTCCACAGCTTCTTCTCGAACAGCTTCGGGTTGTGGCCGATCACCATGTTGGCGGCGCGCAGGATGTTGCCGGTGGAGCGGTAGTTCTGCTCCAGCGCGATCACCTTGAGCCCGGGGTACTCCTGCGGCAGGCGCTTGAGGTTGTCGATGGTCGCGCCGCGCCACCCGTAGATGCTCTGGTCGTCGTCGCCGACCGCGGTGAACATCGCGCGCCGGCGTTCGTCGGGGTGATCGACGAGCGACTTCAGCATCTCGTACTGGATCGCGTTGGTGTCCTGGTATTCGTCGACGAGCACATAGCGCAGCGTGTCCTGCCACTTGGCACGGACCTCGGCATCGCGCAGCAGCAGCTGGTGCGGCAGGCCGATCAGGTCGTCGAAGTCGACCGCCTGGTAGGCCGCCAGCCGCTCCTCGTAGCGCTGCATCACGCGCGCGGCGACCTGCTCGTCGGCATTGGCGGCCGCCGCCTGCGCCTGCGCGCTGTTCAGGCCCTGGTTCTTCCACAGGCTGATGGCCCACTGCCAGCGGCGCGCCAGCGCGTTGTCGGTGCTGGCGCCGGCGTCCTTGAGCACGCCGAGCACGTCGTCGCTGTCGAGGATGCTGAACTGCGGCTTCAGGCCGAGCCGCTCGCCGTCGCTGCGCAGGATCCGCACCCCCAGCGCATGGAAGGTGCTGACGACGAGCTGCTTGGCCGCGCGCGCGCCGACGAGCTCCTTGGCACGCTCGCGCATCTCCTGCGCCGCCTTGTTGGTGAAGGTGATCGCGGCGATCTGCCCCGGCGCGTAGCCGGCCTGCAGCAGCCGCGCGATCTTGTGCGTGATGACGCGCGTCTTGCCCGAGCCGGCACCGGCCAGCACCAGGCACGGGCCGCTCAGGTGGTGCACGGCCTCGAGCTGGGCGGGGTTGAGGGTGGGCGGGGCAGAGGACACGGGGCGATGCACCGGCACGACGGCAGCGGCGGCGCAGGGCGTCGGATGATAGCGGCGCTGCCGGCGCCAAGGTCGGCGCATCGGGCGCTTCGGGCACCGCGGTCGCGTGGCCCTTTTTCACGATGGCGTGCATGGCAGGACACGTTGTGGCGGGTCGTCAGCGACATGCAACGTCGATTCGCGATTCGCGTGAGCCCCTCGGTGCGCCGATCGGCCGAGCTGGCTGAATACTCCGCCGCATCGACCCTGCGCGCCAGGCCCCGCTCGACCCTTTGCACCCGACCCGCCATGCCGAATCCACGATCGTTCGACGACACCCGCACCACGCCGCAGCGCGCGGGAACGGCGGCGGCACCCGACCCGATCGCATTGCGCGATTCGTGCTTCTCGCTGCTCGTCGACGTGCCCGCGTCGGACCGCAAGGCGATGCTGCAGCGGCTGGACCGGATGCGCCGCGCCGACGACATGGCGCACCTGCGCCGCGCGATGTTCGACGTGATCGAGCGCTTTCACGGCGAGGCCACCGCACGCGAGCGCCTGACCGTGCTCGACGATCGCTTCGGCTAGCGCCTGTCGAGCCAGCGGGCGGGCACGCGCCGGCGCGCCCCGGCTTGCGATACTGCGCGCTGCATGCAAGCGATCCTGGCCGTCACGATCCCGTTCTTTGCGCTGGTGCTGCTGGGCTACCTGGCGGCGCTGCGCCGCTTGTTGCCGGAGTCGGCAATCCCGGGCCTGAACGCCTATGTGCTGTACTTCGCGCTGCCGTGCCTGCTGTTCCGCTTCGGCGCAAGCATGCCGCTGGCGCGGCTGCTCGACCCGGCACTCGTCGGCCTGTACGCGGCGTGCGCGCTGTTCGTCGTTGCGCTGACGGTGGCGCTCACCTGGCGCCGCCGTGGCGCGGCGCACGGCGTCGATCTGAAGAACGCCGCGTTCGGCGCGCTCGTGGCGGCGTTCCCGAACAGCGGCTTCATGGGCGTTCCGCTGCTGGTGGCGCTGTTCGGCCAGGCCGCCGCGGGCCCGGTGATCGGCACGTTGCTGGTCGACCTGTTCCTGACCTGCACGCTGTGCCTGGCACTCGCGCAGGCGCACGGGCAACGCGCGAGCGGCGCCCCGCCCGCAGCGCTGCCGGTGGTGATCGCACGCGCGCTGCGCGGCGCACTGACCAACCCGCTGCCGTGGGCGATCGTCGCCGGCGCGCTCTTCGCCGCCGTGAACCGCCAACTGCCGGGGCCGATCGCGCAGATCGTGCGCATGCTCGGCGACTCGGCCACGCCGGTGGCGCTGTTCACGATCGGCACGGTGCTGTGGCGCGCCGGGCGCCATGCGCACGCGCGCACCCCGGTGGCGCGCTACCTGCCGGTGGCGCTGATCAAGCTGGTGTTGCACCCGGCGCTGGTGTTCGGCCTGGGCAGCGCCGCCACGGCACTCGGCGCGCCGGTGCCGCACTTCGGCCTGATGGTGCTGACGCTGGTGGCGGCGCTGCCCAGCGCGAGCAACGTGGCGGTGCTGGCCGAGCACTACGGTGCCGACAACGGCCGCGTCACGCGGATCATCATGACCTCGACCGTGCTCGCCTTCGGCAGCTTCACGGCGCTCGCGTGGGCGTTCGGGGTCGGGCACGGCGCGCCCTGACGACCTCACGCCGGGCAGGGTCTTGCGCGGGCACCCGGGGCATGCCGGTACGCCTGCCGCTATTCTGTATACAGAGTTCAGACTACACCTGTGACCGCCCAACTCGTCAAGCTGCAGGCCTCGCCCGATCTCGTCGACCAGGTCTACCGCGCCTTGCTCGACGCCATCAGCGACGGCTCGTTCGCGCCCGGCGAGCGCGTCACCCAGGAAGACCTCGCCGAGCGCCTGGCGGTCTCGCGCCAACCGGTCCTGCAGGCGCTTCGGTTGCTCAAGAAGGACGGCCTGCTGCTCGACGCGCCCGGCCGCGGCCTGCTGGTGGCGCCGCTCGACCCCGAATCGATCGGCTGGGCCTACGAGGTCCGGGGCGCGCTCGACGCGCTCGCCGCCCGCCTGGCAGCGCAGCGGCGTGCCGTCATCGATCCGCGGCTCGTCGAACAGGGCCGGCGCGCGGCGCGCGGCCGCAACATCAAGGCAATGATCGACGCCGACATCGCCTTTCACAACGCGATCGCGGCCGCGTCGGGCAACCCGCTGATCGCGCAGAGCACGCAACTGCATTGGGTGCATCTGCGCCGCGTGATGGGGGCGGTGCTGCAGTCGTCGCCGCAGCGCGGCGCGATCTGGGACGAGCACGCCGCGATCGCCGCGGCGATCGCGGCCGGCGACGCGAGGCGCGCAACCGCGCTGGTCGAACTCCATGGCCGCCGCGCCAGCGAAACCCTGCGCGAGCGGCTTTCCAACGTCCTCCAACCCGCCCTGAAAGGCCGCTCGCCATGAAGCTCACCGCCGCCCAGCACGAACAGTTCGACCGCGATGGCTACCTGTTCTTTCCGGGACTGTTCAGCGCCGACGAAACCCGCACGCTGACCGCCGAGGTGCCAAGCCTGTACAGCCGGCGCGAGGCCTACAACGTGCGCGAGAAGGGCAAGGACGCGGTGCGCACGAACTTCGCGGCCCACCTGTACAGCGCACCCTTCGCCAGGCTCGCGCGCCACCCGCGCATGGTCGAGCCGGTGCAGGAGCTGCTCGGCGAGGCGCTCTACATGCACCAGTTCAAGATCAACGGCAAGATGGCCTTCGAGGGCGACGTCTGGCAGTGGCACCAGGACTACGGCACCTGGCTCAACGACGACGCGATGCCCACCGAACGGGCCATGAACGTCGCGATCTTCCTCGACGACGTGACCGACTTCAACGGCCCGCTGATGTTCATCCCTGGCAGCCACAAGCGCGGCGTGGTCGACGCCAGGCACGACCTCACCACCACCAGCTACCCGCTGTGGACGGTGGACAACGAACTCATCGCGCAGCTCGTCGAGCGCGCCGGCGGCAAGGGCGGCTTCGACGCCGAGGGCCGCTATGTGCCGGCCGGCATCGTCTCGCCGAAGGGCCCGGCCGGTTCGATGATCCTGTTCCACAGCTGCCTCGTGCACGCGTCGGGCTCCAACCTGTCGCCGTACAACCGGGTCAGCGTGTACCTGAGCCTGTGCGCGGTCAGCAACCACATCCGCCGCTTCAAGCGCCCCGAGTACATCGCGCACCGCGATTTCACGCCGATCGAATGCCTGCCCGACGACTGCCTGCTGACGCGCCACCCGGTCGAGCTGCCCTGGAAAGACGGCGTGCCCGCGAGCGCGCTGCAGACCTCGCCCGATGGCCTGAAGCTCGCCGCATGAAAGCCCCGCCGATGAGCCTGCCCGGCCGCCCGAAAGGCGGATCCACCGCAGCACGAAACACGGAGGTGGCCCGATGAGCCTGCACGCACAACTGCAACGCCGCGCCGCGGACGGCAAGCCGATCCGCATCGGCCTGATCGGTGCCGGCAAGTTCGGCTCGATGTACCTGGCGCAGATTCCGCGCACCCCCGGCGTGCACCTGGTGGGCATCGCCGACCTCGCCGCCGACGTGGCGCGCGCCAACCTCGCGCGGGTGGGCTGGAACCCCGAGCGCACCAATGCGGCGAGCCTGGACGACGCGGTGAAGACCGGCGCCACCCACATCGGCGACGACTGGCAGGCGCTGGTGCGCCACCCGTCGATCGACATCGTCGTCGAGTGCACCGGCAACCCCGTGGCGGCGGTCGCGCATTGCCTCGAGGCATTCGCGCACCGCAAGCATGTCGTCAACGTCACCGTCGAGGCCGACGCGTTCTGCGGGCCGCTGCTGGCGCGGCGCGCGGCACAGGCCGGCGTGGTCTACTCGCTCGCGTTCGGCGACCAGCCGGCGCTGATCTGCGACCTGGTCGACTGGGCCCGCACCTGCGGCTTCCCGGTCGTCGCGGCCGGGCGCGGCCACAAGTGGCTGCCGCACTTCTGCGAATCGACGCCGCAGACCGTCTGGGGCCACTACGGCCTGACGCCGGAACAGGCCGCGCGCGGCGGCCTGAACCCGAAGATGTTCAACAGTTTCCTCGACGGCTCCAAGCCTTCGATCGAGTCGACCGCGGTGGCCAACGCCACCGGCCTGACGGTGCCGAGCAACGGCCTGCTCTACCCGCCCGCGAGCGTCGAGGACATTCCGTTCGTGACCCGGCCGATCGCCGAGGGCGGCGTGCTCGAACGCAAGGGCATGGTCGAGGTGATCTCGTCGCTCGAGGCGAACGGCCGGCAGATTCCGTACGACATCCGCATGGGCGTGTGGGTCACGGTCGAGGGCGAGACCGAGTACATCCGCAACTGCTTCGAGGAATACAACGCCCACACCGACCCGAGCGGGCGCTACTTCACGCTCTACAAGCGCTGGCACCTGATCGGCCTGGAGGTCGGGGTCTCGGTGGCGAGCGTGGCGTTGCGCGGCGAGGCCACCGGCGTGGCCGAATGCTGGAACGCCGACGTCGTCGCCACCGCCAAGCGCGACCTCGAGCCCGGCGAGCTGCTCGACGGCGAAGGCGGCTACACGGTCTGGGGCAAGCTGCTGCCGGCCGACACCTCGATGCGCATCGGCGGGTTGCCGCTCGGCCTGGCGCACAACGTCAAGTTGACGCGGCCGGTGGCGAAAGGCCAGAGCCTGTCGTGGGCCGACGTGGCGATGGACACCACGACCGCGGCGTACCGCGTGCGCCGCGAGATGGAGTCGCTGTTCGCGCCGCCGCAGCGCAAGTCGGCATGATCGACCTGCTGGTTCGCGGCGCGCTCGTCTTCGACGGCTCGGGCGGCGCGCCGGCGCACGCCGACGTGGCGGTGCGCGATGGCGTCGTCGCCGCCGTCGGCGCGCGGCTCGATCTCGCAGCCGTGCACACCGTCGAGGCCGACGGCCTGGCGCTGATGCCCGGCATCGTCGACAGCCACACCCACTTCGATGCCCAGATCACCTGGGACCCGACCGTGCGCCCCTCGCCGGCGCTCGGCGTGACGACCGCGGTGATCGGCAACTGCGGCTTCACGATCGCACCGTGCCGGCCGGCCGATCGCGAACTGCTGATGCGCAACCTGACGCAGGTCGAGGGCATGTCGCTGGCGGCGCTGCGCGCCGGCATCGTCTGGGGCTTCGAGACCTTTCCCGACTACATGGCGCAATTGCGCCGGCGCGGCAGCGCCGTCAACGTGGCGGCCTACATCGGGCACTCGTCGGTGCGCACCTACGTGATGGGCGCGGCGGCCGCCACGCGCGCTGCCAGCGCCAACGAGATCGCGCAGATGCAGGCGATCGTGCGCGACGCGATGCGCCACGGCGCGGTCGGCTTCGCCAGCAGCACGAGCCCGGCGCACAACGGCGAGGGCGGCCTGCCGATGCCCTCGCGCCTGGCCGGCGACGACGAGATCGCGGCGCTGGTCGAGGCGATGGCCGAAGGCGGCCGCGGCGTCTACATGCTGACCAAGGGCGGCCACACGCCGATCCCATTTCTGGAGTCGCTCGCGGCGCGCACCGGTCGGCCGGTGATGATCGCCGCGCTGCTGCACAACGCCACCAATCCGCGTGCGGTGTTCGACGACCTCGACGCGATCGCCGCCGCGTGCGCGCGCGGCCACCGCTTGCTCGGCCAGGTGTCGTGCTGCCCGCTGACGATGGACTTCACGCTCGCCTCGCCCTACCCGGTCGAAGGCCTGCAGAGCTGGCAGCCGGCGCTCGGGCTGGCCGGCGCCGCACTCGTCGCGGTGCTGTCCGACCCGGCGTTTCGCGCCGCGGTGCGCGCCGAACTGGTCACGCCGACGACCTTCCGCCTGTTCAACAACGAGTGGGACAAGGTCCACGTCGTGCAGGCCCAACGCGCCGAGAACGCCGGCCTCGAACAGCGCTCGATCGCCGAGATCGCCGCCGAGCGCGGCGCCGATCCGCTGGACACGATGCTCGACCTCGCGATCTCCGAAGAACTGGCGACGGTCTTCACCGCGCAGCTGCTCAACAGCGACGAAGACGCCGTCGGGCGCATGCTCAACCACCCGAACAGCATCGTCAGCCTGAGCGACGCCGGCGCGCACCTGACCTTCTTCAACGACGCCGGCTTCGGCCTGCACCTGCTCGGCCACTGGGCTCGCGAGCGAGGCGCCATGAGCCTGGCCGAGGCGGTGCGCCGCCTCACGTCGCACCCGGCGAGCGTGCTCGGGCTGCAGCGGCGCGGGCTGATCCGCGCCGGCTGCGCCGCCGACCTGCTGCTGTTCGACCCGGCCACGGTGGGCCGCGGTCCGAAGCGGCGCGTGCACGATCTGCCGGGCGGCGCCGCGCGGCTGACCACCGATGCGATCGGCGTGCACGGCGTGTGGGTCAATGGCCGGCAGGTCGCCGACGCGCGCGGGCTGGTCGCGCCAACGCCGCTGGCCGGCCAGCTGCTGACCGAGTTCAGCGCCTGAAGCCGGCACGCGGCGTCGGCAGAATTGCGCCATGACCGACCCTGCGCTTGCCCGCCACGTCGGCGCCCTGCTGTCGACCCGCGCCAGCGACGCCGATCCCGCCGAGACCGCCGAATGGTGCGAGGCGCTCGACGCGCTGAGCGCCGCGCACGGCCCCGAGCGCGCCCGTTTCCTGCTCGACGCGCTGCTCGCCCACGCGCGGCAACAAGGCGTGAACTGGCTGCCGTCGATGGTCACGCCCTACGTCAACAGCATCGCGCTCGAGGCGCAGCCGCCGTTTCCGGGTGACCTCGCGATGGAGCAGCGTCTGGCCGCGCTGATGCGCTGGAACGCGCTGGCGATGGTGATGCGCGCGAACCGGGTCGAGACCGGCGGCTCGGCCGAGCTCGGTGGCCACATCGCCAGCTACGCCTCGGCGGCCGACCTGTTCGAGGTCGGCTTCAACCACTTCTTCCGTGCCCGCGACGACGCCGCGGGCCAGCTCGGCGACCTGGTGTTCTTCCAGCCGCACTCGGCGCCCGGCGTCTATGCGCGGGCCTACCTCGAAGGCCGGCTGTCGGCCGACGACCTCGCCCACTACCGCCAGGAGCTGACCGCGCCCGCGCACGGCGCGCGCGGCCTGACCTCGTACCCGCATCCGCAGCTGATGCCCGACTTCTGGCAGTTTCCGACCGGCTCGATGGGCATCGGCCCGATCAATGCGATCTACCAGGCCCGCTTCATGCGCTACCTGCAGCACCGCGGCCTGCTGGCCGCAACGCCGACCGGCACGCCGCAGCGTCGTGGTTCCGCTGAAGACGCGACGCCGCAGCGTCGTGGTTCCCTTGAAGCCGCGACGCCGCAGCGCCGCGGTTCCGTTGAAGACGCGACGCCGCAGCGCCGCGTCTGGGGCTTCTTCGGCGACGGCGAGATGGACGAGCCGGAGTCGATCGCCGCGCTGTCGCTGGCGGCGCGCGAGCAGCTCGACAACTGCACCTTCGT